>LIUI01000018.1 GCA_001462235.1 Fibrobacteria bacterium GUT307 | reverse complement strand
CACGGGCACCATCAAGCTGCCCTCCGGCGTGGAGTTTGTTATGCCCGGGGACAATGTTGGCATAGAGGTAGAATTGATCTCTGCCGTGGCTATGGACAAGGACTTGCGTTTTGCCATCCGCGAGGGCGGAAGGACTGTTGGCGCAGGCGCAGTAACAGCGGTTATTAAATAAGGAAGGGAAATATGGCTTCCAAAATAAGAGAACTCATCACGCTAGAATGCCCGGAATGCAAACAACGCAACTATGATTGCGATAAAAACAAGAAAAAGCATTCTTCCCGTGTTGAATACAAGAAATACTGTCGCTTTTGCAAAAAGCACACAGTTCACAAGGAGACAAAGTAGGTGAAATATCTTAGGCTAATGGCTCAATTGGTAGAGTAGCGGTCTCCAAAACCGCTGGTTGGGGGTTCGAGTCCCTCTTAGCCTGTGATGGGAATTTATTAGGAGTATTTATGCAGAGTTTTCAAAGATATGTGCGTGATGTGATAGCTGAGCTTAAAAAGGTCACTTGGCCAACTTGGGAAGAACTTAAAGGTTCTACTATGGTAGTTATATTTTTTAGCATTATTATGGGATTTTATATTGCGGTTATAGATTTTGGATTATCCAAGTTAGTTGGGACTTTTTTGGAGTAGAATTTGGAGCATATAATCATGGATTCAGAATTGGCTTGGTATTCGGTAACAACTTTTTCCGGACAGGAACTCAAGGTTAAACAACTCCTTGAAGCCATGATTGTACGTGAGCAAGCACAAGATTTATTCGGACGCATTGAAATTCCACACGTAAACGAAGAACATATCACAACAAAAAGAGGCAAAAGAGTAGTCAAAATAGAAAGACGCAATTTAATGCCTTCTTACGTATTTATACAAATGGTTTTGAACGACCGTACCAGGCATTTGGTTCAGAGCATTCAGGGCGTAACAAAATTTGTGAGCATAGGCAATAAAATAAAACCCATTCCAGACGATGAAATGATTTCCATACTGCCTCGCGATAACGAAGAAATAGGCTTGTTGCCTATAGAAGCACCGCCGGTAAAAGAAGGCGACCAGATTCGCATTAAAGAAGGCCCGTTCAACGATTACACGGGCGTTGTAGAAGAGATTTTAAAAGAGCGTGGCAAATTAAAAGCCATGGTTGTTATATTTGGGCGTTCCATTCCTGTGGAACTTAACTTTTCAGAGGTTGAAGTTTTATAGGCGTGGCTCGGGAACTTTGAAATGGAGAAATTACAGTGGCAAAAAAAATTACAGGCTACATAAAATTGCAGATTAAGGCTGGTGCCGCCAATCCGGCTCCCCCTATTGGCCCGGCACTCGGTTCCAAAAAGGTGAACATTGCCGAATTCTGCAAACAGTACAATGCACGCACACAATCCATGGCAGGCGCAATAGTCCCTGTTATAATAACCGTGTATGCAGACAACAGTTTTACCTTCATAACTAAAACCCCGCCGGTCCCGTCTTTGATAAAGCAGGCCGCCAAAGTAGAAACCGCTTCTGGCGAACCCAATCGCAAAAAAGTGGGCAAAATAACAACAGCACAGGTAACTGAGATTGCTAAAACAAAAATGCCGGATTTAAACACCATATCTCTGGAATCTGCGGAAAGCATGGTTAAAGGCACAGCTCGCTCAATGGGCATTGAGGTAGTAAATGGTTAGAAGAGGAAAAAAATATCGCGCTCTCACAGCTTCTTATGATGTAAAAGCTCTTTACACTGTAGATGATGCTGTGAATATTCTAAAAAAGGCACAATTCAAATTTGACCAAACCGTTGAATTGCATTTTAATTTGGGCGTTGACCCAAAACATTCGGACCAGATGGTGCGTGGTTCCGTTGCATTGCCGCATGGCACAGGGCGCAAAATTCGCATCTTGGCATTTTGCAAAGAGAATGTTGTTCAATCCGTTCTGGACGCAGGCGCAGATTTTGCCGGCGGCGCAGACTTGGTTCAAAAAATTTCCGACGGCTGGCTGGATTTTGACGCAGTAGTTGCCACCCCAGACATGATGGCTGTTCTTGGCAAGGTCGCTAAGGTTTTAGGCCCCCGCGGTTTAATGCCAAGCCCCAAAGCCGGGACTGTTTCGCCCAATTTGGCTCAGGTTATAAAAGAGCTTAAAGCGGGTAAAATTCAATACCGTGTGGACAAAGGCGCAAATGTTCATGCTCCTGTTGGCAAACTATCTTTTACTGCCGAGCAACTGCGCGAGAACATTCTTTCGGTTGTGGATTCCGTGAAAAAGAACAAGCCGCAAACTTCAAAAGGCATTTATATAAAAAGTTTAACCCTGGCAGCAACCATGACCCCATCGGTTCGCTTGGATTTGGCAATAACAAGGTAAGGGCAGAGGGCAATTATGGGTAAAATATCGCTTCAAAAACAGAAAAAGCAGGAATTTATAGATTCCCTAGCAAAAGATTTTTCGGCAGCCGCTTCCATTTACCTGCTGGATTTTCAAAAAATAAAAGTTGCCCAAGACAACGCTTTGCGCTTAAATTTGCGCAAAAAAGGCATTGTTTACAAAGCGGCAAAAAACAGATTGATAAGAGAAGCCTTAAAAAAGGCAAATATTTCTGGCTTGGATTCCTATTTGAAAGGAGCTACTTCCATTATGCTGGGCAATGCAGAAGATCCAATGCTGCCCGCCCGCGAAGTGGTTGAATTTCACAAGGCAAGCCCCGAAATTTTAATGGCAAAAGGCATTTCGCTAGACGGCTCCTCCTTAAAGGGAAGCGAGTTAGAAAGTTTAGCAAAGATGCCTGGCAAAAACGAAATCCTTGGCCAAGTTGTGTCTTTAATGCTTTCACCGGGTGCAAATTTGATAGCACTTATCAAAGGTCCCGGCTCAAAGATTGCGGGGCAAATAAAGGCCTTAGAACAGAAACTGGAAACAGCGTAATAAAACACTCAAAACGGAGAGAATCATATGGCTACAGATGTCAAAACACTAGGCGACCAGATTGTTGCCCTCACACTTTTAGAAGCCAAAGCATTGGCAGATTACCTCAAAGAGACCCATGGTCTTGAGGCTGCTGCCGGTGGTGCGGTTGTTATGGCTGCTCCTGCGGCTGGCGGTGGCGCTGCTGCACCGGCTGCAGAAGAAAAAACAGAATTTGATGTTGTGCTGGTTGACGGCGGAGCGAGCAAACTAAATGTTATTAAGGTTTTGCGCGCAGCGGTTCCTGGGCTTGGGCTTAAGGAAGCAAAAGACTTAGCGGATAAGGGTAATTCCACCGTTAAGGAAGGCGTTGCAAAAGCCGAAGCAGAAAAGCTTAAAAAAGAGCTTGAAGACGCTGGAGCAAAGGTAACATTGAAATAAGGTCACGCTGAAATAATGCGTGCCTGTTTAGCAAATCCCTGTTTAAATAGCCTATGCAAACGCATAGGTTCCATCCATCTTTTTGGGCGAGGTTATCCATGATAGAACGGAAATCCTATTCATCTAATGAGTTCCGTTTGGAATTGCCGGATCTTCTTGAAATGCAAAAGGCTTCTTATGAGCGTTTTTTGCAAGCTGGCGTTCCTGCAAAAGACAGACGAAATGAGGGGCTTGAGCGCGTGTTTCGCGATGCCTTTCCAGTATCCGATGCGAGGGGGCTTTTGGTGTTGCGCTATAGCCACTATACGCTTACCATGCCCAGATATTCCATAAAGGAATGCAGAGAGCGCGGAGTTACATATTCTCGCCAACTCATAGTTCATTTGGAGCTCCAAACATTTAAAGAAGACGGAGAAGACAAAAAGTTGCAAGACCAAGTTGCCAACGACGTGTTCTTTTGCGATTTGCCCATTATGACCGAGAACGGCACTTTTATAATAAACGGCGCAGAGCGAGTTGTTATAAGCCAGTTGCACCGTTCCCCCGGCGTAAGTTTTGATGAAGAACAGCTTCCCAGCGGCAAAACTATTTATCAAAGCCGCATTATACCCAACAGAGGTTCGTGGCTTGAATTCAATACGGAGAACGATGTTCTCTATATGCTGATAGACCGCAAAAAGAAATTGCTTGCAACCGTGCTTTTACGTGCCGTTGGCTTTGAAACAAACGAGCAAATTTTAAAGTTTTTCTATACCGGCCAAACTATAGATCTAAAAAACGCAGATGAAAAACTGTTAGACTCCCTTTCTAACATGGCGCTTTTCAAAGATGCTGTTGATGCGAATGGTGAAATTATAGCCACAGCAAACTCGGTTTTAGATACGGATACTTGTAGAAAAATTATTGATGCAGGCATAAGCAAAATAGAAGTAATAAAAGAGAATTTGGAAGAAGATAGTTTAATACACAATACTTTAGGCAATGACCAGTCCAAAGACGGCGAATCTGCAAGAGAACGCATTTACCAAACAACAAGAGCACAACCAGACAGAGTGGATGCCGCAGTTGCAGAAGCTCATTTCAAGGGTTTGTTCTTTGACAACCGCCGCTACGAAATTGGTGAGCTTGGCCGCCACCGCTTAAACTCCAAAGTTTATATAGGCTCAGAAGTCTCTACTCCTCCAGGGGACACAATGACGCTCACAACCGAAGATTTTGTGAACGTTATCCGCTACATGATAGGTTTATACAACGGTGAAGAAGGCTATTCTCTAGACGATATTGACCATTTGGGAAACCGCCGCATTCGCTCCGTAGGCGAACTTGTTGCAAACCAAATATCCATAGGCATTAGCCGCATTCTCCGTTCTGTTAGGGAAAATTTCTCTTCCCGCGAAAGAGAAGGTGTTTTAACACCAACAGATTTAATAAATTCAAGAACCGTAAACAGCATGGTTGCCGCATTCTTTGGTTCAAGCCAGCTCTCGCAGTTTATGGATCAGGTGAACCCGCTTTCTGAGCTTACCAACAAACGCAGAATATCTGCCCTTGGCCCCGGCGGTTTGTCCAGAGACAGAGCAGGCTTGGAAGTGCGCGACGTACATCATTCGCATTACGGACGCTTGTGCCCAATAGAAACTCCGGAAGGTGCAAATATAGGTTTGATAAACTCCCTTGCTACATTCTCTATTGTAAATCATTTTGGTTTTATAGAAACCCCTTATAGGATAGTGGGCTTGCTGCCTTTCCAAGACAGCACTGGGAAAACTTATGAATTCCCTGAAGCACGCTGGCACGCCGGCATAATGAAGAGTTTTTTTGGCGATGCAGATCAGCAGCTTTTGATGCAAACAGAACTCAGCAAAAACGAAGTGAATTTTGCTCGCAAAAAATTCTCCGGCAGGCAGTTGGAACTTTTTGACTTATTTGTAAATAAGAGTTTTGAATTTGATTCCGGAAACGGGGCCGTGATAATTAAAAACGGAGTGACCCTTGGTGTGTACAAAAATGGCGATTCCAAAAAACCCAAGGCAGATTTTACGCAAAAGGGCCGAGACGTGCAAATGGTTGTTTCTGATTGGATAGTTTACTTAACAGCCTACGAAGAAGATCATTACAAAATTGCTCCGGCAAGCACAATTCTAGATGCTCAAACCAAAAGATTTACAGACGATTTTGTTTTGGTAAGAGCAGAAGGTGAATTCCCAAGTTTGCCCAACATAAAGGAAATTTCCTTAGAAGATACCGAAGCTCAAAGGGTAGAAAGGGTGGATTTAATGGATGTTTCGCCTATGCAAATAGTGTCTGTTGCGGCAGGTTTAATTCCCTTCCTTGAACATGATGATGCTAACCGTGCTCTTATGGGTTCTAATATGCAACGCCAAGCAGTGCCTTTGCTCCGTTCCGAGGCTCCGGTTGTTGGAACAGGTTTAGAAAAGAAGGTAGCACTTGATTCTGGCACTTTGATAAGGGCAAAAAATGGTGGCACAGTGACTTATGTAGATGCCACCCGCATAGAGGTGTTAAGAGATAAAACAGATACGAATTACGAAACTCTGGGATGTAAACCTCACGATGTTTATGAACTGCGTAAATTTGAACGCTCTAATCAGAATTCTTGCGTAAACCAAAAACCTATTTGCAAACTTGGCAATAAGGTAGAGGCAGGTGATGTTTTGGCAGACGGTACTTCCACGGATAGGGGAGAACTCGCTCTTGGCAAAAATATTCGCGTTGCATTCTTGCCATGGCAAGGCTACAATTACGAAGATGCTATAATAATTTCCGAAGAACTTGCGATTAAAGATACCTTTACCTCTATACATATAGAAGAATTTGAAATTGAGGTTAGAGAAACCAAGCGCGGCAAAGAAGAAACAACAAGAGATGTCCCTAATGTAAGCGAAAAAGACCGCCGCCTTCTAGACGAAGATGGCATTGTTCGCATTGGAATGGAAGTTCACCCCGGGGATATTTTGGTAGGGAAGGTTACGCCCAAAGGCGAATCTGAACTGGCTCCAGAAGAAAAACTGCTCCGTGCTATCTTTGGTGCTAAGTCTGGTGATGTAAGCGATTCTTCTCTGAGAGTTCCTAGCGGAATAAAGGGCATTGTTATAGATACCCATGTATTCCAGCGCAGGGAAAGCCGTGGAAATACAAAAGACGAAGAGCAAAAACATCGTGAAGAACTTGCCACTAGAATTAGGGCAATAGCAACGGAATTTGCAGAACAGGCAAAACAGATAGAAGAAGCCCGCAAACCAGAACTTGCCCGCTTACTCTTGGGCAAAACCAGCGGCGAAGTTCGCAATGGCATTACAAATGAAATTGTGGTTGCCGCTGGGAAACAATGGACTCAGGAACTTTTGGACAAAACCGATTTTTCGCATCTTGCTTCTGGCAGTGTATTTTGCGATGACCAAAAAAACCAAGAAGACGTGGCTTTATTGCTTAATATCACAAATCGCCGCATAGCGGAGCAAAACGATTTGAAAGAAAAAGAGATAGATAAAGTTAATAAAGGCGATGAATTAAAACCGGGCGTATTCAAGGTAATTAAAGTTTATGTAGCCAAAAAACGCCGCCTTTCCATAGGTGATAAAATGGCAGGCCGCCACGGAAACAAAGGCGTTGTAGCCAAAATAGTATCTGTTGAAGATATGCCATTTACCGAAGACGGAAAACCGGTTCAAATACTTTTGAACCCGCTTGGCGTTCCTTCCCGTATGAATGTGGGGCAGGTTTTGGAAGTGCATTTGGGCTGGGCTGCAACCGCGCTTGGCTTGCACGTAGAAACCCCCGTGTTCAATGGAGTTTCTTTTAGCAACATAGAAAGCGAACTCAAAAAAGCCTATATTGAAAACCCCGTTGTAAAAGTTTCCGAACATTTCTGGACAGATGAAGAAAAAAAGGCGTTCAGAGACAAACACGGAAAGGATATTCCAAAAGGCGGCATTACGGGAAAAGCAACGCTTTACGATGGCCGCACAGGGGAACCTTTCTTGAACGATGTAACAATAGGCACCATGTATATGCTAAAACTCAACCATTTGGTTGAAGACAAAATACACGCTCGTTCCACGGGCCCTTATGCACTTGTAACTCAGCAACCTCTTGGCGGAAAATCCCACTTTGGAGGCCAGAGATTTGGAGAAATGGAAGTTTGGGCTTTGGAAGCCTACGGTGCAGCATATACGTTGCAGGAATTATTAACCGTTAAATCAGATGATATTAACGGCAGAAACAGAATTTACGATGCAATAGTTAAGGGTGAAAATCCGCCTGCGCCAGGAACACCGGAAAGTTTCCGGGTTTTGGTGCGCGAGTTCCGTTCCCTTGGTTTGGACATTAAAGTCTCGGAGGCAGACAATGTTTGAAGAATTCAACGATTCCACGAAGAGCGTAGCTGAAATTTCCATTCAGTTGGCAAATCCAGACACAATTCGCGATTGGTCTTACGGCGAAGTTACCAAGCCAGAAACTATGAATTATAGGTCTTTTAAGCCAGAAAAAGATGGTCTATTTTGCGAAAAAATTTTTGGCCCTTACAAAAACTGGGAATGTAATTGCGGCAAGTATAAGAGGCAGCGTTATAGAGGGGTTGTGTGCGATAAGTGCGGAGTTGAAGTTACAACTTCCAAAGTTCGCCGTGAACGCATGGGCCATATAGAACTGCTAATTCCGGTGGTTCATATTTGGTTTTTCAAAAACCAGCCTTGCATAATAGGAAATTTGCTTGGAGTTTCTGCCAAGGATTTGGAAAGGGTTATATATTACGAACAATACATAGTGATAGACCCGGGTAATTCCAAATTCAAAAAAAACCAGATAATATCCAGCGACGATTACGAAGATGCAAAAAAGGAAAGCCTAAACCTCCAAGCAGAAATGGGTGCCATAGCAATTAGAAGAGTTTTGGCAAACTTAAAACTAGACGAACTTTCCGAAGAACTCTCTTTGCAGGCAGAAGAAAGCGGCTCAAAGAGCATAAAAGCAGAAGCCTTGAAAAGGCTGAAATTTGTTGAGGCGTTCAAAAATTCTCCCAACAAACCGGAATGGATGGTTTTGGATGTTCTTCCCGTTATTCCCCCGGATTTGCGCCCCTTGGTGCAGCTTGACGGCGGCCGTTTTGCAACATCAGATTTGAATGAGTTTTATCGCAGGGTAATAAACCGCAATAACCGTCTTAGAAAATTGATTGATGCACGTGCTCCAGACATAATTTTGCGCAACGAAAAGAGAATGCTGCAAGAAGCTGTGGATAATCTTTTTGACAGCGATCCTAAGGCAAAAAAGAAAGATAAAATGAAATCCCTGTCTGAACTTTTAAAAGGCAAGCAGGGGCGTTTCCGCACCAACCTTTTGGGTAAGCGTGTGGATTATTCGGGCCGTTCTGTTATAGTGGTGGGGCCAGAACTGAAAATGCACGAATGCGGTTTGCCCAAAAAAATGGCTTTGGAACTTTACAAACCTTTTATAGTCCGTAAAATTATGGGTGAAGAAGGCTTGGCAAATACGGTTCGCCACGCAAAGAAAATCATTGACTCAGAAGATCCAAAAGTATGGGATATTGTTGAGCCTATTATCAAAGACCATCCCGTTATGCTTAACCGCGCACCTACTTTGCATCGTTTAGGTATCCAGGCTTTTTATCCAAAATTGATAGAAGGTTCTGCTATTCGCTTGCATCCTCTTGTTTGCGCCGCATTTAACGCAGATTTTGACGGTGACCAAATGGCGGTGCATTTGCCGCTTTCTTTTGAGGCACAGCTTGAATGCAGAGTTTTGATGCTCTCTTCAAACAATATTTTGCACCCGGCTTCTGGGCAGCCAATAGCTGTTCCTTCTCAAGATATAGTTCTTGGTCTTTATTACCTTTCTAAACCGCGCCCAAAAGTTAAAGGCGAGGGAATGATTTTTGGAAGCGACCAAGAGGTTATACAAGCCTATGAAAACGGCGTAGCCGATTTGAATGCAACCATAATGCTCCGTTTACGCAAAGGCCGCAAACTTTACCGCGGTGCTTTGGACTACGATACAAAATGCGAAAACGAAAACGGCGAAGAGGTTTTGGCAAAGAAGGACGTAAAGGTAGAATTCTTAACATTAAAAGAAGATAGCCGCATTAAAACCTCTGTTGGAAGGGTTATCTTAAATCAAGCAATTCCAAACATTCTTGGTTATGCAGACGATACATTCTCCAAAAAAGTGATAGCGAGATCCGTTGATGATTTATACCGCAGAAGCGGTAACTTTATTACCGTAGATTATTTGGATTCTCTAAAAGACCTTGGATATAAGTGGGCATCCAAAGCGGGTTCTTCTGTGGCAATAGCAGAAATGGTTATCCCAGAAGAAAAGCAAACCCTGCTAGACGAGGCCACCAAAAAGGCAAATGAAATCAGAGACCTATATGATCAAGGTGCGGTTACGGATGGCGAGCGTTACAATCAGATAATCGATTTGTGGTCCCGTACAACCAGCGATGTTGCTATTAAACAATGGGAATTGCTATCTGGCGACAGAGACGGCTTTAACCCTCTATTTATGATGGCAGATTCCGGCGCGCGTGGTTCAAGGGAGCAAATAAAACAGCTTTCTGGAATGCGTGGCTTAATGCAAAAGCCAACCAGAAAAATAGGCGAACACGAAGTTATAGAAAATCCTATAACCAGCTGTTTCCGTGAAGGTCTAAACTCTTTGGAATACTTTATTTCTACGCACGGCGCACGTAAAGGTCTTTCCGATACAGCTCTTAAAACCGCCGATGCAGGTTATTTGACTCGCCGTTTAGTTGATGTTGCGCAAAACTTGGTTATTACCGAAGATGACTGCTGCGAGATTAAAGTAATTCCCGAGCGTGTGCCCATTGATCATTACGAAGGCATAAAAGACACTTCCGAGGGACTTAGCTTATTTGCCAGAAGGCTAAAAGGCTATGTTGCGGCAAAAGATATTTTTAAGCCAAACTCAGAAGAAATTCTGGTGAAAAGAGGCGAGGAATTGGAAAAGGAAGTGTTGCGCAAATTGATGTTTGTAGAATTAAAATTCATTGAGGCAATCAATTACGAACAACTCAGCAAAAAAATGCTGGGGGCAACTTTAGAAAAAGCCGTTCACGGAGAAGATGGCAAAGTCATTGCCGCTGCTGGTTCTCTAATGACCACTTCAAAGTTAAAAGAAATGATGCAAGTTGGCGTTAAATCAACTATACATCTTGTTGTTAAAGGCATTGTTCGCTCTGCTTCCAAAGATGGAGACAATATTGTTCAAAGTTTGGGTGAGCGTATTCTAGGGCGTTTATCCCTCAAAGAAATCAGGCACCCTGTAAACGACGATTTATTGGTTCCAAAAGGTGAGATGATAGAGGAAAAGCACATTCCAAAAATCATGGATGCCGGCATAGAAGAAGTTGCCGTGCGTTCCGTGCTTACCTGCAATTCACCGCTTGGGGTTTGTGCAAAGTGCTATGGCAGAATGCTTGCTTCTGGCCGCTTGGTTGATTTAGGCGAAGCCGTTGGCGTTTTGGCAGCCCAGTCCATTGGAGAACCGGGTACGCAGCTCACGCTCCGCACATTCCACATAGGTGGTGCATCTAGCCGCATTACGGTTGATAATAACAAAAAGGCTCCCAGTGATGGCAAAATTTCTCTTGAGAGCAGCGATGAGATAGAATACAAGGGTTCTCAAATAGAGATAAGCCGTATGGCAGAGCTTGTGTTCATAGATAAAAACGGCATAAACCGTGGCCGTTGGCAAATTCCTTATGGAGCAACGCTCAAAGTTAAAAACGGCGAACAAGTTAAAAAAGGCGATATGCTCTTTGAATGGGATCCCTATAACAGCCCTATTATAAGCAATGTTCCGGGTAAAATCCAGCTCTTAGACTTTGTTGAAAAAACAACCTATATGTCTGAAGTTGACGAAACTACCGGCATAGAGACATGGACTATAATCAATGATAAAAGAGGCCGCAAGCGTGCATCCATAAATGTAATGCAAAACGGCGAACGTGTTGGCCATTTCTTTTTGCCGAATGCCGCATTCTTAACCGTTCACGATGGCGATACCATTGAAGGCGGCCAAACAATAGCAAAATTGCCTCGCGCTGTTGGAAAAACAAAAGACATCACAGGCGGTTTGCCTAGGGTTGCCGAATTGTTTGAAGCCCGCGAACCAAAGAATCCTGCGGTGCTTGCTCCTATAGATGGCATTGTTGTTTTTGGTTCAGAAAAAAGTTCTGGGCAAACGGTGATAATCAAAGGCGCAGACAATACCGAAGAAGAACTCGTGGTTCCGCACGGAAAACATCTCTCTGTTCACGAAGGCGATAGAGTTCGCAAGGGGCATGCAATAGCAGAAGGTTCCATAAGTTTAACAGATATTTTAAGTATTCTTGGCGAAGAGGAATTGCAAAGGCATTTGATAGACGAAATTCAATCGGTTTATCGTTTGCAGGCGGTTACCATTTCTGATAAGCACATAGAGTGCATTGTTCGCCAGATGATGAGAAAGGTTGCCATTACAGACCCAGGTGGCTCCAAATTCTTAGGCGGCGAGGATGTTTCTAGAGTTGAACTTCGCATGGAAAACTGCAGATTGCAAGAAGAGGGCAAGGCTCTTGCCAAAACCGCTCCTTTGCTTTTGGGCATAACAAAAGCCGCTCTTGCTATGGATAGCTTTATAGCTGCTGCATCTTTCCAAGAAACCACAAAAGTGCTTACCAAAGCCACCATAGCAGGTTCCAAAGACAAATTACTTGGCTTAAAGGAAAATGTTATTATGGGCCGTTTAATACCCTCCGGCACAGGCTCCTTGCATTTACGGAACGTTGAAATAAAGGATTCCGATGCAAAGGATGAGTTGTCTTCGGAGCAAGTTCGCAATCAGTCCGCTTTGGACGAAGATTTTGAGGAAGATTATGATATTGAGTAAAACTTTGCAAGGCTTTGCAAAAAAAGCTAAATTAACCTGCATCTAGGAGAATCCAGAGTGCCAACAATTCAACAGCTAGTACGCCTTGGCCGTAAAAAGGTCAAGAACCGCACAACAGCCCCAGCGCTTAAAGCATGCCCCCAAAAACGCGGCGTTTGCAGCCGTGTTTATACCACAACACCTAAAAAGCCCAATTCTGCCTTGCGCAAAATCGCTCGTGTGCGTTTAAGCAACAAGATGGAAGTAACGGCTTACATACCGGGTGAGGGCCATAACCTGCAAGAACATTCCATAGTGCTAATCAGGGGCGGCCGTGTTAAAGACGTGCCTGGTGTTCGCTATCACATAATCCGCGGAGCATTGGATACCCAAGCCGTAAACGGCCGCAAGCAAGCCCGTTCTCGCTATGGTGTAAAAAAGAAAGCCGCAGCAGCCCCAGTAAAGGGCGGCAAGAAATAGGAGAATAATATGTCTAGAAGAAGAAAATCCATTCATCGTTCCATTTTGCCGGATCCCCGTTTCCATTCAACCGTTGTAACGGAGCTGGTAGGCGTGGTTCTCAAAGCAGGTAAAAAAACAATAGCAGAGCGTATTGTATATACCGCACTTGAAGAGATGAACAAAAAAATCGCAGGCTCCGAATCCGTTATGGAAAAGTTTGACCTGTGCCTTGAAAATATCAAGCCGCACGTAGAGGTTAAAACCCGCAGAGTTGGTGGTGCTAACTATCAAGTTCCCATTGAGGTTGCACCAGAACGTGCCAAAGCCCTTGCGCTTCGCTGGCTTTTGATAGCGGCTCGCAAAAGGAATGAGCAGAACATGGCCTTGCGTTTGGCTGCAGAACTCGTTGCTGCAAAAAACAACGATGGCGGCGCAGTTCGCAAAAAAATAGATACGCATAAAATGGCAGAAGCTAACAAAGCATTTGCTCATTTTAGGTGGTAGTATGCCCCGTATAGTCCGGCATCCTGAGAGAACGCTTTGGGTGGTTTCTTATGTACCCGAGGCAATTCGTGGTTTATATACCACCCTCAGGCATTTTTTGCGCGGGCTTTTTAAATACGAAACTCTCCCCACCATTCCTTACCCAACAATAAAACCCGGAATTCCAAAGGACTACCGTGGCAAGCATTATCTGCTTAAAAGAGCAGACGGCTCCCCACGTTGCGTTGCTTGCGGAATGTGCGCAGCGGCTTGCCCGGCGCGTTGCATCAAGATAAAAGCCGGAGATTCGCCAGATGGTTTTGTTGAAAAAAGAGCAGTAAGTTTTGAAATAGACCATTTAGCTTGCGTATTTTGCGGCCTTTGCGTTGAAGCGTGCCCAGTTGACGCTATAAGAATGGACACAGGAAAAACCTCCTTTGTTCACGATAGCCGCGAGAAATTTTTGGCTAAATATTACTAACTTATTCCTGAATGTTCCTTTCTTCTCTGTTTTACAGATTATTTGCCCCAAAATACACGGAAGAGGCAAGCGGCTTTATAGACAAAAGCCCAGAGTATGTTTTTGTGAACAACAAAAGCTCGTTCAGAAAGATGCTTGGTATTCTGGAACAGGCAGATTCTTGCGTTATGGATACCGAGGCAGACTCCATGCATCACTATCAGGAAAAACTCAGTTTAATTCAGATAAGCGTTGGGAAATACCATTGGCTTTTAGACCCGCTTTGCGGGCTTAATATAAAGCCACTTTGGAAATGCAAAGCGTTAAAGCAAATAACATTTCATGCCTGCGATTACGACTTACGTTTGCTTTCAATATTCCACGGATTTTATCCTGAGAGAATTTACGATACCTCCATTGCCGCAAAACTGTTAGGAGAAAAGCAAACAGGCTTAGCCGCCTTGGTTGCAAAATATTTTGGGATGCAATTGGATAAGGAAAACCAAAAAGCAGACTGGACAAAAAGGCCGCTCTCGCCTGAGATGTGCCGCTATGCGGTGCTAGACACAATTTACCTTGATGCCATTAAGGAACTTCAATGCAAAGAGTTAAACAAGCTGGGGCGCATGGAATGGCTGCAGGAATCCTGCGATACTTTGCTAAAAAATTCAAGGAAAAATCAAAATGAATTTTTGGAAAATACTCAAAGAGATAATTGGAGATTAAGAGGCTCAAATGCATTCAAGCCCTTGGAGTTGCAGCTTTTGAGAGCAGCTTGGCATTGGCGAGACAAAGAAGCCAAAAGAAGAGACTGTGCTTCTTACAGGGTTTTGAATCCATATTTAATGCTCAATATGGTTAAAATTGCCGCAAGAATCAAGGGAAAAATAACCGAGCATAATTTGCCTAAAATGCCAAGGAACATGAAAGGCCCCCTGCTCCAATCCTTCTTAAAAATGCTAAACGAGGCCGTTGCTGCTCCATCAAGCGAATTTCCCACGCAGGCTACTCGCAAATCCACACCCCGCACAGCCATAAACGAGGATTTGCGGGAAAGACTTAGGGAATTAAGAAATGAAAAGGCTGCTCAGTTGAAAGTGGATTCCGGGCTTTTGGCAAAGCAAAGCCAATTAAATGTGCTTGCAGATTCTTTGCTAGGCGGCTGGGAAGAGAAATTCAAATTCGCAGAATTTATGAATTGGCAGCGTGAAATTTGGGAAGCACTGGTTCTTAAAGCGACTTTGCCCAAAACCCCAAGTGAATTCAGAGCCTGGGCAAAGGAGAGAATTTTGGCTATGAGTGCGGAGAGCAAAGCAGAGGAATCGGAAAAATTGATTGCCGAACTTGCAAGCCATTCTGCTTTGGAGAGCGGTTATATAGCAACATTTTACCCTACCGAGCTTGAACCTCAAATTATACCTTTGCTAAAAAAACTTTCTGAGGAAGGCCGGCTTCTTTTGCCAAGAGTGCTGGATAAGAAGAATATGGAATTTGTTTTGGTGCAAGACATTGAAAATGATTTGCAAACAGGTGTTTTTGGGATAATAGAACCAAAGGCAAGTTTGCCTGCGTTTTTGGGTACGCCGGCTGCATTCATAGTTCCGGGCGTAGTTTTTGGCAAAGACGGCAGCCGAATGGGGCACGGAACCGGCTATTACGACCGTTTTTTGGCATCTTGCAAAGGCATACCGCGCATAGGCTTGGCATATTCCGTTCAAATAAGAAGTTCCATACCTCAAAGCGCAACAGATATAAGAATGGACGAGGTGCTATGGGCAAGAAGTTAATAGCTAGTCATTTCTATATTACTTTTCATGACAAAACTCTACCTTCTTCTCGCTTTCACCGCTTTTGCGGTTCTTGCTTGTTCAGATGATAAAAAAGAGCCTTCACGTGAGGATTATTGCAAAGAAACACCTAAACCTAAAGAATGCCTTATTGGAAAATGGCGTTTGAATGAGATTGTTAACGCGGAAGACTGCCCTGAGGGCACTAAATCTGAAACTTTGATTTTAGAACTAACAAAAAAAGACACTTCCTGCGATGATTTCAATTACGATGGTTGCTACTCTTTTCACAATGATGCGGAGGTACCTCCAGAAGGGCAATGGAAATTGGATGGAAACACAATAAAAATAAATTGCATAATAGGAGACTGCAACGCTTATATACCGTATCCAGTTTCGCCGGAATTTAAGGTTGAGAAAAACGGTGCCGAATTAAAAGTAACTGCCACTGGTTATTCTTCTTTTTCAGGATGTGTGTTAAAAAATAAAGAATTGACGGAAGTATTCCGTTATATTGGCAGTAATTAAGTTCGTGCATCTAGCTCTGGCGGTAAGGGGAATTTTGTCATTTCTTTTACCGTTTGTTCTTCTTTAATTTCATCAAGGTTAAAATGCTCTTTTAGCCAATTTATTATTTCCAACACAAGGTATTCTGGCGCGCTTGCGCCGCTGGATATTCCAATGGAATCTACGCCTGCAAACATACCTTTATTCAAATCCTTTACGGAATCTACCAAAATGCTTCTTACGTTTTGCTCTTCCCCTAGTTCTCTTAAACGGTTTGAATTGCTCGAGTTTTTGGAACCTACTATTAAAAGTAAATCCACTTTTTTGCATATTGAGCGGACTGCGCTTTGCCTATTGGTAGTTGCATAGCAAACATTTCCCGTTCTTGAACCTTGTATGCCGGGGTATCTCTCTTTTAAGGCAGATATTATGCCTGCGGTTTCTTCTGTAGAAAGGGTGGTTTGGGTAAGGTAGGCTATGTTTTTTTCTGTTGGGGGCAATTTTTTAACATCGGTAATAGAACTTATTAAATGCATCTCTCCATGCGGAAGCTGCCCCAGAGTGCCATCAATTTCTGTGTGGCCGCGATGACCTATCAAAACCACGGAGCATCCCGATTTTGCATATTTTATGGCACTCTTATGCACCGATTGCACAATGGGGCAAGTTGCATCTATCACTTTAAGGTGCAGTTTTTTTGCGCTCTCGTAAGTATCCTTGCCTACTCCGTGCGCAGAAAATATTACAACCGCCCCTGCCGGCACCTCAGATAAATTCTCAACAAAAATAGCTCCGGCTTTTCTCAGGCCATCCACTACAAAACGGTTATGCACAATCTCGTGCCTAACATAAACGGGCTTGCCAAATTTCTCTATGGATTTTTCAACCATTAAAATTGCACGTTCAACACCAGCGCAAAAGCCTCTAGGTGTTGCTAAAATACATTTCATTTTGCAACCACAAAATCCGTAGCTAGTTTAGAAAAGGAATAAAAATTCCCCAGCCGGCTAAACTTTATCATTCTCTGGTTGTTTGGGATGTCGTAGTCATTATCTTGTTCAAGCATAAGGACTTTTATGTTGCTCAAATTCAAAAACAAATGGGAATGCACGGAGTTAAGTGTTATTATGGCAGGGTATTGCCTTAACACACTGAATATGGATTCCGAATGCAAAAAAACCGGATTGCTCCTTATATCCAATTCTTCCATAACCTTATAATACGGTTCAAACTGTTTGTTGGTTGCCGCTATGGTAATCAAACGCCACCTAGATTGAAAGGCCTTGAAAATGGAAAAGACCTCGCTTTCTTCCCAAGGTTCACCTTCAACCGGCGGCTCCAGATTTAGCAATAAGGTGTTTGATGTAGATAGCCTTGAATTAAAATCCTGCCTTTCGTTTTTTTGCGTAGCTTGGATGCCCGTTTTTTCTGCCTTTTCTGGGTCTATCAAAAATGTTTTGTAGAGAAAACTCCTATTTGCATAAATATTTTCGCTGTTGGAGGAATTTTTTAAGGTTATGTTCAAGAATGGAAATTCCTGCTTTATGCCTAGGCGGTAGGGTGCCCGGGTTACCCTTGCTAGGTAAAGGTGGGGGAGTGTAGCTTTATCTTGCAAAAAAAGGCATAAATCCCATTTCTGTTCCCGTATTCTTTTTTCTGTTTCAAAAAAATCGTCTTCTCCGTATAGCATTGTTGCGCCGTGGTAAAAAAGGCAATTCCATTCCAAACCTAAGGCTCTTAGGATATATCGGTTGTTTTCGTCTGTGACTATTAAAAAATCGTCTTGGCCCCGCTTTTCCGAAAGTGCCACGGCAAAGGGCAAAAAAACAAAAAACTTATCCTGCTCCAAGGGCAGGAATATAACCACTTTTTGGCAATTTGAAATGTCTGGTTTATATTGAAACATCTCGCTTTTGCCGCCACTCCGTTTTTCAAACCAACGCCTCAGTTGTTCCGCAGAAAGGAAGCGCATAAAGAACCAACGAAACTTTTTAGCAAAAGGCAAGGGAGACATCGTTTTAGAAATATAGAAATTTCTAAATTGTTTTGTGGAATGTCTTCTCCTCTTTTTACCAAACTGTGTGTTTTGTTTATAACAGCCATGTTGGTTAGCAATATAATTGCGGCCAAGATGATTAGCCTAGGTTCTTTGATTGTCCCGGCGGCAGTGCTTGTGTTTCCCATTACCTATATTTTATCCGATGTTTTTAGCGAGGTTTACGGGTATAGAGCCAGCCGCATAACCGCTTGGTATGCCTTTGGTGCAAACCTGCTGATGGTGGCATTTTTCAAACTGGCTATTTTTATGCCTGGGGCGCCTTTTTGGAGCGAAGAAGCGCAAAAAGCTTTTGAGGCAACCCTTGGCGGAACATGGAGAATTTTGGTTGCGAGCCTAGCAGCATATATGGCAGGCGATTTTGTAAATGATGTTATATTCAAAAAAATGAAGGAGCGGCAGGGGCAAAAGCGTTTTGGGGTGCGGGCAATTGTCTCTTCTATGGCGGGCAATGCTGTGGATAGCTTTGTGTTCATCACAATGGCTTTTTGGGGAACTCCGCTTTTTTCTTATGCGGTTATTCCATCGCAATGGGGAATAAAAATTCTTTATGAAATTGTCCTTTTGCCAGTCACTATCCTGGTGGTAAAGAAACTCAGGAAGATAGAGCGATAATTTTCTATATTCCCTATATGCGCAAATTTTTCACTTTCACGTTGCTTCTATCCCTTTTTGCGGGTTCTGCCTTTGCCGCAGGCAAGGTTTTTGACAAAAACTACGATGGCATTCAAAAAATCCAAGCCATAATAGAAACCCATGAGGGGCAAATTGCTGTAAATTTGCTCTTCAAAGAGGCTCCAAATACCGTGGCAAACTTTATAGACCTGGCAAACCAGGGCTTTTACAACGGGCTTCCTTTCCACAGGGTAATCCAGCGCTTTGTTGTGCAGGGTGGGGACCCAAACGGCAATGGCACCGGTGGCCCCGGCTACACCATAGACGATGAAACAAATGGCCTAAAGCACGTTGCTGGGACAGTTTCCATGGCAAATTCTGGAGCTAACACAGGTGGCTCGCAATTCTTCATTGTACAGTGGGAGCAACCTCACTTAGACGGCAAGCACACAATCTTTGGCACGGTAGAAAGCGGCTTAGATGCGGTTTATCGCATAGAACCTTATGACCCTATTATCAGTGTGAAAATAGTGGAAACAAAATAAAGATGGGAATTCTATGCCAAGCAAAAAGCCAGTAGCGAAAAAAACCGAAAGCAAAGAAACGACCAAAGCCAAGAAAGCCCGCCCGCCAGCAAAAGAGGCAAAAGAGGTAAAACAAGCAAAAACGCAAGCAAAGCCTGTTGAGTCCCTATTGCTGATTCAAGGTGCTAAGTTTTTGAAAGTACCTTTCTTTTTTGATATTGAGAAAGAAGACGGCACAGTCAAACATTTTGTACAGCAAAAATTGACGGAAAGGCCAACGGTAAGCAGCCGCCCAAAGGTAAGCGGCTCCCTAGATAGCAGAAATTTAGTAGAGCTTCTCTCGCAGCAATTGGAATACGAAAACAGAACCTTCTTTGAGGGCTGTGAGGGCCAGGTATGCGTTAAATGCAACACAAATAATGTTGATGCAAAATATTATGTGGACAGATCGCTGGGATATTGCACGGAATGCGCCATGCTGCTTAGCCTTGGGCAATCCAAAGAGGGAGTATTCTCTGAAGCTCAAATAGAACTCATGCGCCGTTCAATGGAAAAATCCATAGGAAGCAGGAGCGACATAGACGAAGACGATATAGAAAACGCGTTAGGCGACATGGATAGTTTGGAATTGGAAGAGGCTTTGCTTGCAGCGGCAGAAGAAGAGGCCGCAGGATTTAGTCCCTGAATAAATGCCCGAATATCTTTTGTCCAGAATTCCGCTTGGCATTTCCAAAGGTTTGCGCAATATAAAAACCTTGTGCAATGAACTCGGAAATCCGCAAAAAAGTTTTGAGAGCATTCACATAGCCGGCACAAACGGCAAGGGCGGCACGGCTCTTTATTTAGCAGGTATTTTGCAAGCGCACGGGGTTATTACCGGGCTTTTCACAAGCCCGCATTTGGTGAGTGTAAGGGAAAGATTTAGAATAAACGGAAAAATAATTTCTCAAAGGGAATTGGATTCCATTCTTTTGCAAATAGAACATGCTGCAAAAACCGCAAATATAGAACCATCTTATTTTGAAACCTTAACAATAGCTGCTTTTATATGGTTCAAAAAAAATAAAGTGCAAGCAGCCGTTTTAGAAGCGGGCTTAGGTGGCAGGCTAGATAGCACAAAAATCGCAAACGGCAATATAGCCGCAATAACAAGCATCTCGCTGGAGCATACCGAGTTGCTGGGCAACACGGAAGAAAAAATTTTAAAGGAAAAACTTGGCATATTAAAAAAAGGCGCAACTCTCATTTTAGGAAACTTGCCAAAAAAACTTTTGGCAAAATGCCCCTGGCACATAAGGGCAAAAAAAATCAAGCCGGAATTGCAGGTTAAAAACTTTGGAAAAATTCATATTAAAAATGCAGAGCTGGCTTGGGCTATAGCAAAGGAATTCCTTGGCACAAAGTTCAGTAAAATAATAGCAAGGACTGCGCTCAAAAATGCTATATGGCATGGCAGAATGCAAGTGGTAAAAAATTATATCTTAGACGGAGCGCATAATCCTGCGGCGGCAAAGATTTTGGCAAAATGCTTAAAGGAAAAAAACATTCCGCCCTTGCCCTGCATATTTGCCTCGCTAAAAGACAAAGATACTTTTGGTGTTCTCAAAGCATTAAAGCCGCATATATCGGTTTGCTATCCTGTGCAAATGGAAAATCCAAGAGCCAGAAGTCCAAAAGAAATTTGCGAAATTTGCAAGAAATTGAAAATCAAGGTAATGCCATTTAGCAATAAAATCCAAAAACCGATTTTAATAACCGGCTCGCTTTACCTGGTAGGAAAGGTAATTTCCGAACTCTCCGGTAAATACCATGAATTAAGGGAATTCAGGAGTTTGCGCAATTTTCCAAATGAAGGGAAGCTGGTTTAAATTTCTATTTTCTCACAATGAAAATTCTTTCCCAAACAGACCCTGATGTCCTAGGCCTTATAAGCAAAGAGACAAAACGTCAAGAAGACGGAATAGAACTTATAGCCTCGGAGAACTATACTTCAAAAGCGGTTATGGAAGCACTAGGCAGCCCACTCACCAATAAATACAGTGAAGGCTACATAGGCAAACGCTACTATGGCGGCAACGAGGTTATTGACGAGGTGGAGGCACTTGCAATAGAGAGGTGCAAAAAACTCTTTGGCTGCGAGCACGTAAATGTTCAACCGCTTTCCGGTAGCCCTGCAAATGCGGCGGTTTATTTTGCAACCATAAAACCAGGGGACAAAGTTCTCGGTTTGCAATTAGACCACGGAGGCCATCTTTCTCACGGGCATCCTGTTAATTTTTCCGGTATGCTTTACAATTTTACCCAATACCAAGTGGATAGGGAAACAGGCAGAATAGATATGGAAAAAGTTAGGGAAATTGCCCTGCGTGAAAAACCAAAAATGATTTTGGCAGGTTTCTCTGCATACAGCAGAAGTTTAGACTGGAAAAAATTCAAGGAAATAGCAGACGAAATTGGAGCGATAACCTTTGCAGATATAGCCCACATAGCAGGCTTGATCGCGGGCAAAGCTATAGAAAGCCCTGTCCCGTATTTTGACATTGTAAGCACAACAACACACAAAACCCTTAGAGGCCCTCGCGGTGCAATAATAATGTGCAAAGAGCCATTTGCAAAAGCCATAGACAAAGCGGTATTCCCTGGTATGCAGGGGGGCCCCCACGACCATGCAACAGCAGCAATGGCGGTAGCTTTTCACGAAGCATTGCAACCGGAATTCCAAGCTTATGCTAAGAAAGTAATTGAAAATGCTAAGGTAATGGCAGCCGAACTTATGGATGCCGGGTTAAAAATAATATCCGATGGAACGGACAATCATTTAATGGTTGTAGATGTTACAAGCAAAGGCATTTCTGGCAAAGAAGCCGAGCGTGTTTTAGACATAGCCGGCATTTCCACAAGCCGCTCAACAATTCCATTTGACCCACGCAAACCCATGGACCCTTCTGGTGTGCGTTTGGGAACAGCGGCAATAACAACCAGAGGCTTTGATGTTGCAAGCACTCGCATAGTTGCAAAATTCATAGTGGATACTATTGAAAACCATAGCGACGAAGCAAAACTTAAAAGCATAAGAGAAAATATTTTGGAACTTTGCAGGAAATACCCATTGTATGCTTAAGCATATAGCCGTGATAATGGATGGCAATGGGCGCTGGGCAAAAAGCAGGGGGCTTGAGCGTTTTTTGGGGCATAGGCAAGGCACAAAAGCTACCGTGGCAACCGTAGAAGCGGGTGTGGACTTAAAATTGGAACACCTAACGCTTTTTGTATTCAGCTCGGAAAATTGGCAACGCCCAAAAATAGAAGTGGAGTACTTGATGAACCTCCTAGTAGAAATGGTTGCCCAGGAATTGCCTCATTTAATGGAAAAAAATGTAACATTAAAAGTGATAGGCAATCTTAGCAAACTACCAGAAAAGCCCCGCAAAAAATTACAAGAAGCAATAGACAAAACCTCTCTAAACTCAGGGATGCAGTTGAACCTAGCTATATCTTACGGCGGAAGGATGGAAATTGTAGATGCCGCACGTAAAATAGCAGAACTCACAAAGAAAGGCGAACTGAACATAGAAACCTTAGACGAAGCGGAATTTGCCAAGCATCTATATTTGCAAGGCGCGCCAGACCCGGATTTAGTGATACGCACAGGCGGCGAATATCGCCTTTCAAATTATCTGCTATGGCAAGCAGCTTACAGCGAATTCTTTGTAAGCGATGTTCTATGGCCGGATTTTACAAAAGAAGATTTTGCAAAAGCCGTGGAGTTTTACAAAACCAGGCAACGTAGGTTTGGAAAGGTTTTATAATTCCAATTTACCCACAAAAGAAAACCTTGGCGTAAAACCTTTGTTGAGTTTATCGTTTAAGGGCCAGGATAAATTTATGTGATTAACTACGCCTTGCACGGATTTTGAATTAGAAACCCTTAAACCAATTCCAGCCATGTATGTTAAATCATTAGGCTCAAAATCGCGCAGCCTATCGGTGGTTTGGCCTGCTGCCAAAAATACCGCGAAAGACGGGATTTGTGCTAAGACTTCAAAACCGGGGAAATAACGTTGCTCTGCCTTGAATGCAAAGGTGTTTTGCCCCGTGAGATAATAGCTGGGAAAACCCGGAAAAATTGAATTTCCATCTAAATAAAGCTGGCGAATAAAGCTTGTTTTTTGCCAAGAATCAATTTTCACATTCAAAACAGAAGACCATTCCAAAGCGGGTTTGAAAATATATTCGCCAAAAAGCGTGTTGTGCATATCCCTTATATAATCTTTGTTATAATAAAAAGAATTTTGCCCGCTTGTCAAAAAATAATGTTTTTCTGTTCCAAGCGAAAGGTTTATTTTATGCTCAAAAAACCAATCATCGCTAGTAGCATTCAATTCTTTGAAATTTTTTGCAATAACGCTTTTAATATAATAACCGGATTCCACATCTTCTGCCCATTTTACCCTATGCAAATTATACCTTTTGTTTAATTTTATCCGCGAAGCGGCAAGAGAAAAACCAAGACGCGAATCGTGGGAATCCAAAAGATGATAATCATATCCCGCACCCAAATAAGTTTTGAATGAAGTTCCACCAAAAGAACGCGAAAGCCAAAAAGACAGAGAATCCTCCCTTAAGCCCTCGTAATATATTTCATCTCTCTTTGACCAAAGCCATTCTGCATTATATGACCATTGATTTTTTGAACGGTTTATAAAGGGATAATTTAAACCCACGTATCTGGAATAGCCATCTGAGTTTTCGCTGAGCAAAAGGCTGAATTTATTGTGCGGGAAAAAAAAATCATTGGTTTGGTAAATCAAATATTTTTGTTCTCTATCTTCTGCTTGTTCAAAAAAGAAACCAATAGTATGCCCTAATCCCAGCAAGTTGCTTTCCATCAATCCCAATGACCAAAGCCACTTTTCACCCGGCTTGCCAAGCGAAAGTGCCGGAGAAAAAGTCCAGTTATCGCTGGTTTCTACATATAAATCCGTATTCCCGAGCGAATCTTTTTTCGCTTCTATTTTCGCATCGCTTATATAAGACAAGGCACGCAAATTTTTTTCTGCTTCTTGTATTTCCGAATAAGAAACGGTACTGCCCTCGCTAAAAGGAAGTTTTGCTCTGATAACGGATTCCCTTGTTTCTATATGAAACCAGTTTCCAAATCTGTACAAACTCCTTTCCGTAGATGTGTGGGTTACGGCATCGTCAAAAACATCTTTTGCATGAATATAAATCTTGGAAACTCTCAAAGAATCTTCCGCAAATGCCATGGAAATCAGGCAAAGAACCGCTATGAATAGGAAGGGCACTTGGTGAATTTAGAAATATTTTTTCTATCTTACTTAAGAAATGCGAGTCCCAGTTTATCCGAATTTTATTCCCGTGAGTTTGAAGTTACAGCAACAAATCCAAGATATTATTTTGAATTCCAAAACAGGTATTTCTTCTTTTGCTTTTGCAAATATTTATCTCTTTCGCAACAAATATAATTTTAAGGTTTCTCTTTTGGAAAATAGTTTGCTTGTAACCGGGGCAAAAGACGGGAAAACATTTTTCTCAATTCTAGGCACCCTACCGCAAAAGGCAATTTTAACGGAATTGCTTAAACAATATGATTACTGGAAAGGCATCTCGGAAGAACAAGCTATGCTTATACCAAGTGAGATGTGTAGTGAAGACCGTGACAATTTTGAATACCTCTATTTGCGAACAGACTTGGCAGAGTTGCCGGGCAAGGATTTTCAAAAAAAAAGAAATTTGGTAAACGCTTTTGTAAAAACATATAAACTGGAAGAGAGAAAAATTTTGCCCATTGGAAAAGAAACCCTAAAAGATGCCATGCAAATTTTAGACGAGTGGAAACAAGGCAAAGGGGAACATGCAGATTATGATTCCGCAAAAGAAGCCATTGAACTTCACGAAACTTTGGGTTTTAATGGAATGGTTTTTTATGCAAAAGATATTCCTGTTGGCTATTGCCAAGGGGAAACTCTAGCAGATGGAAAGAGTTTTGCCGTGCATTTTGAAAAAGCGGATGATAGATACAAAGGCGTTTATCAATATATAAATCAAGAATTTGCAAAAATAATTCCACCTAGCATACACTACATAAATAGAGAACAGGATTTAGGCGATACAGGTTTGCGGCAAGCAAAAATGACTTACCGCCCCATAGGCTTTGTTAAACTTTTTTCCAGCAATGCCTCTGCCAAGGCAGGGTAATCCATGCCTAGATAACGACAAAAAAATTACAAAAAATTTACTCACAACAACGAAAAAATTACCTACCCTTGACAAAATTTCAAAATATTTCTAAATTTGTGCCCAACAAAGGAAAGAGCAATGAAAGAATTTTTTGCGATAGTTTTTGCATTGTCCCTCTGCTCCTGCAGCACTGGGCAGGGCGGCGGAACGCCTGAGGCCAAGCTACCCTTTGGCTGGCGCAACGCAGGTCTTACGCCCAATCCGGATTCCCTCAACAAATGGGGAACGGGATTTGCAGAAATAACGCATTCTAAAGGCTATATATTCGTTATGGATTCAAGGGTATCTGATCCGCAAACGCTTAAGCCAACGGCGCACCGCATTTTCATATCAAGGCAGGGCAGCGAGGAATGGGAAGAAATGCCGCTCCCGGTTGATATGAAAGCTTTTGAAATATATGGCGATGACAGCGGGCTGTATGTTGGTTCCTATGGCAACGGCCAGATTTGGCATTACGAGCCGGATTCAAAGAAATGGGCAAAACTGTACTCAATGAAGCTGACGGAAAATCAAAGATTCAATGTATATTCTATAGCAAAGTTCAATGGCGGGCTTCTTGCCAGCATAGCCGGCTTCAATGACCTTACGGATGCCACTAATTCCAGCGTTGGTCTCATATTGCATAGGCAGCCCGATGGCACGTGGAAAAACATAGCCCCGCCAGATTCCTTGGAAATATGTAATTCTATAGGCATCCGGACTCCCCTGCATTTCACTGGAGCCAAGGAATGGTGCGGCAAATTATTTGTAGTATCAGCGGAGTGCGGCATTTGGGCTTACGACAACGCTTCGTGGCAAAAATTGCCCATGCCAGCAGGCTACACCGATGAAGGAAAAGATGCCCCCTACGCGGTAGAGCTGCACAAGGACCGTCTTTACATCGGGCAATACTCATACGGCGGTGTGCAAGAGATACAGGAAGATTATTCCAGAATTCAGGCAGACAGCAATTTTTCATCCGAAGGATACCGCACCAAAACCCCCATCAATGTTAAAACCTTGTTTTCCACCGGCGAGCATTTGATTGTTGCAGGCGGGAACTCAGGTTTACCTAAGGTATATATGGGTGACAAGGGCGAGCCAAAAGGCTGGAGAAATTTAGGCTACGACAGCTGGTGCCCTCCGGGCAAGTTCAGGTGCGTTGCCCTCACAACATACGGTATTGATGCCGTTGGTGACACTCTTTACGCCGCTGCTTGGGAGGGAGTGTTTAAATTTCCGTTGTCAGACTTGGACAGTGCGATAGCGGGCGAGAATTCTTATTACAAGGGGGATTGATATGAAGAAGAGTCATATTATAATTTTTGCATCCTGCTTTTTTTGCAGCAATGCCTTTGCCACCTTGGAAACAGAGAGGGACAAGTACAAGACGATGTACGTTCCTTACAATCCCAAGGTTAAAGTTGCCAATATTCCAAGTGACAGCACCGCCACGGATTACATTCCGCTTGATGTGTGCGGGAAGCCTGCCGATTTGGCAGTGACCGGCCTTCGGGTGAAGTATGAGTATTATTGGCAAAGTAAAGCAGAGACGGGTTCTCTAATTGACCATTACCATTGCCTTTTTCGCATCGCGGAGGTTACCTATGAAGTGAGATGCGAAAATGGCTTGCGCTACGAAGGCAAAGACTATCTTATTAGCGGCACCAAAAAGCTGAACGAAGCCAATCCATTTGAGGATTACGATGATGTTTCGGATAGAGCCTACGATTGGCGTGCGCATCCCATGAGTTCGCTGCAGCCGGACGGAAGCATCTTTGACGAAAACGGAAAAGATTACGATTATTCCATTGAGAAACTGGACAGCAAGAAGAAGCAGGAGATTTTGAATAGGTGGACAGAGCAGGAAGTTTCCTACCCTCCTTATTACTATGTTGGCACTCCTGGCAGAATGCCCATCCCCGTTTTGCTCATTCACGGCCTAAACGATGAATACAAGGTTTGGGGTGTGGAGCCAGTAGGCAAAAGGGGGGATGCCAGTTTCCAAGATGGTCAGGTTAGCGAATACGGCTACAAATCTGGCAGTTTTCCTGATATCCTTGCCCGTAGCCAAAACCTAAGCCTTAAAAAAGAGGATGTAAACCGCAACGGGATATATTTCTACCAAGCTCCTGGAAAAAGAGATAGCGACAGCAACTGGATAGAGGCCAAGCCTCACTGGGACTCCGCGAATTCCCAGTCCCGCTATCTTTACAGCAAGCTGATTGCGGTTCTTGATAGTTTCTATAAGGACGTTGATTGGAAAAAGAGCAACGAATACAAGATAGACTTGGTAGCCCACAGCCAGGGCGGCCTTGTGATAAGGGAGATGCTCAGGGGTCTGCTTGCAGACAGAGGGGCATTCAGTACAGATGCCTCAAACCCCGCCAACCACATACGCAAGATAATCACCGTAGATTCCCCTCATTTCGGCTCTGTGCTTGCGGAAAATAATATGGATAATGTTAGAGAAAGATTTCCTGGCTTGGTTCCCATAATAAGCGATCTGAATTCGCCCGTCAGCCACACACTTCTTAGCGAAACGGATGTGACAACTCTCAGCGAAAGAATTTATGAAGGGGCAAAGAGCGGCTTGATGTCCAACATTTTATGTAGCGACTGCGGCGACATTGCTGGAGCAGCGATAGATGTTCTGCTTTGGCCTATCAGTGTGCTAGGCGTGTACGCAGGGGCCATAATTGGTGCTTTCACGGATGTCACCGTGAAAATCACAGGCTCATATCTTGGTCCCTATACCATAACCACAAAAAAAGCCATTCCGCTGTGGTGGGACGACATAGACAAAGATGTGATAGAAACAGACGGCATCATAGAATACTTCAGAACGGTACGCGACAATGGCACTCATCTGGCTGTCGGCGACGATTTTATAAGAAGGCTTTCCGATGGTTCTGCTCTCAATGTGTACCCTAGCCTCCCCAACGGTGCCATGCCTATAATGCTGCCCATGTACTCTGACGATGTTTCTTCTCTGCTGGGCGATATATTTGATCAATTGTCGGAGGGAACGAAGAAGATATGTGCAAGCCAGAGCTCCGAAGGGGAAGGCTGCTTCATGGCAGGGGCTTTGTTCAAGACATACGCGGAGGCCTCGTCTGGGTTTACAGTGACGGGCAATCCAATTTTCAATGACACCCTGTGGATGGTGCTGAACAGCCTGCAGGATGACTGGCTTTCAAAAAGCGATTTGGTAGTGGAAGGCGAGAGCCAAAAGTTTCAGGATTCAAAAATAAATCTTACTTATGATAATCCTCAGTTTGAAGGCAACTTCCAGGCACCCCGCAAATATGTTCTCCACGATATGATGAAGCCCTGGGAGCAGGTTGCACACGGCGGCATACCGGCCGTGAAAAAATCCATCTCCGAGCTTGACGCGACCGTCACTTTGAGGGTTGCCAGCGCTCCCGAGCAGGGCTATGATTTGCTGTGCGCGCTGTACGACAGCGGCTGCGGCAAGCACATAGACAAAATGGGCATGGGCGCTGTGCTACGCCTGTCGGAAGGCTCTTTTCCGCCCGCCCCGGATTTGGAATCCCGCAGCGTGGATTTGAGAGGCGATTTTTCCGTTGCCCCTATATACATATCTGGCGGGCTGCAGGGAGTGGCGGCGCAGCTGAATGGCAGCAGGGCAATAATCGCGACTTACGAGCCTGGGATAGGCTCCATAGTGAAATGGGTGGGGGATGACGGCATTGAGCGGAGCGAAATTATCGTGGGCGAAAGAATTGCAACTCAGCCATCCATTTCCCGCAATGGAAACACGATAACCATAACCTTCACGAACTACTCGGGCAAGGAATATTTCAAAACCATTGAATTTTCCGATATTCCGGAGCAGATAAGCGTGTATGTTCTCTCGGAGAAAGGCTCTGCCATGAGCCAGCTTATCGCAGGCAGCGGGACGGCTGCCAATCCGGAAACGCAAAAGCCACCAACCCCTCCCCCCGGCCACAGGCTCGCGCCTGTCACGCTTGCCGTTATCCATCGCGAGGCAAGAGGGGAGCACGAAAGCAATACTTCCAGACCTCGTTTCTTGGTCTTCAACGCAGCCAGCGATACCCTTGAATTCTCAAAAATAGCCTATTATTTTACGGCAGACCCTGCAAGAGGACCCAAGGTCGCTGTTGACTATCCTTATGTTCCCGTTTCCTTGGAAAACTTGGGCGGCGACCAGTGGCGTTTCGTTTTTGATGTCGGAAACCAGAAAATAGCCCCGAAGGCTTTCTATCCTTCCACGGAAGGCTGGCAGATAAGATTGCATTATTCCGATTGGTATGAGCAAAATCATCTTGACGACTGGTCTGCGGACTACAGCCGTGGGGTTGTGCAGTTGAATCGCAAAATTGTTGTCTACGACAGAAACGGCAAAATAATCTGGGGCAGCGAAGCTCCAGGATTTGAAAGCGAAGACAATGGCATAATACCGACGCCCAAGGGAACCATAGCGTGGAAAGATGATTCTCCTTGGGAAACCAATACTTTCAAGCCGAGAGTTACTGTGAAAAATACAGGTTCCGTTGCTCTTTCGGATTACCATGCCCAGCTTTGGTTCAGGGTTCCGCAGGGAAAAAATCTTGCCGTTCCGTCTCCTGACGTATGGCACACGCCTGAATCCCAAGCCGCGGCAAAGAATATAAGCGGCAATATCTGGCGCTTGGATATGCATTTCAACAAGCACGTGCTGTATTCAGGCGATTCAGTCAGCGAAGGCAACATAGGCCTGCATTTGACGGATTGGAGCAATTTTGACAAAACTGTTTGCGGCATCGCCCTCAAAGACAAAGACGGAAATATATTGTTCGGCAAGGAACCCAGCATTGAAGAATGCGAAAGCTGCGGCGGCCCAAATTTATTGCAACCTTTGTATTCTTGGAAAAAATAGAACCATGAAAAAAATCATCATTTCAATAGCAGCTGCGGCCGTATTAAGCACGGCCTCTTTCGCCCAAGCATCCGAATCATTCGGCGGCTTTGGCATATCCGTTTATCCCGGCAAGAATGGCGCAAGCGTTGCCTCCGTGCTGCCCAACTCGCCAGCCGAACAAGCCGGGTTGCAGGAGGGAGACGTGATAGTTTCCGTGAACGGAAAACCCCTATCTTCCATGTCTCCGGAAAAACAGATTTTCCTGCTAAGGGGGAATTCAGGCTCTCTCGCAGATTTGAAGGTTAGCAGAGGCGGGGAAAATATAAATCTTTTAGCAAAGCGTGCTTTGATTTCCGTTCAGGATTTGGAAAATCAGGATGTTTCCGCTTGGCTTGGCAAAAGCAAGGGCCTAAGCGTGGAAGACCTTAATTACTTGGCTTCGCAGAAAACAGGCGATGGCTATGAGTTTCTGGGGCTTACGCAGAAAGGACTGCTCATAAACTCCGATATGGAAAACCTGAATCCTCAGCAGATGCATCAAATTTCCTTGAAGAAAGAAACGGGAAAAGAGAATGTCCTCAATGCTTCCAATGTTCCCAAAGCCAGCACGTTGACTTTCGCAGACCACAGCACAATTTCATTCTCCCTTGCCGATGAAACGAATTTTTCAAGGATTACGGTTTTGAATGTCAAGGGCGCAACCGTCTGGCAAAAGAATTTGGGAAAACTGCCAGCAGGTGCCAACAACGTTGATTGGAACGGCGTAAACCTTCCTGCGGGTTCATACCACGCTAGGTTGGAAATAGGCGGCACCGTTTTGGCATACAAGTTTGAATTGAAGTAACCGCATGAAACATTCGCTCTTTTCTTTATCCGTTGCATTGCTTGCTCCGCTTTGTGTGTCTTGTTCCGGCGACGGCGGCAATCCGACATCCAATTCTCTGGCAGAGAACGGGCAGGTTGTAATTAACGATGATAACGAAGTTGGAAATCCATACGCAGGTAGTGGTAAGATTTATATGGCGGAAGAACGCAACAGTAGCGGCCAGCTTGTACTGACCGAAGATGCAATGCTTGAGGTTGGAACTATGAGCAACGGGGAAATATACTTGGACTTGCCGGCAAATGTAGATTCTCGTTTCCTGAGTAAATTGGAATCTGTGCCAGCGGGTCTGGATATTGAACCGCTTGGTGCGGAAGTATGGTTTTACACGAACCCACTGAGGCTTTTAAATAACGGACAGCATATAGGCAATCTAGATTATACAAAAATACAGAATGATGGCACATATCATGTAATTCGGTATTGGTATTTCTCAAAGGCCACCAGAATTAGCGGTTTAGAATACAAAATTGAAGCGAAAAAAGGCTGGAATAAAATTTATACCAGAGGTACCAATGATGAAAGCACGCATACCACCGATTTAAGCAAAGTTCCTGATGGGCTAAACTGGCTTATAAGAGAAATAAAATAAACAAGCCTTTTTACAAAAACTAGCAACGATATGTGTTGAATATAGGCTTTGTTAAACTTTTTTCCAGCAATGCCTCTGCCAAGGCCGGATAATCCATGCCTATATGCTTTGCTTGTTGCGGCAAAAAGGATGTAGGGGTCATGCCGGGGAGGGTATTTGTTTCCAGCACAAAGAGTTTGCCGTCTTTGTCTATGCGAACATCTGTGCGGCTATACACCTCGCAATCAAGGGCATAGTGGGCTTTGCGAACTACGTCTTGAATTTCTTTTGTCAAGTCTGTGGGGAATTCTGCGGGGGTAATTTCTAAAACCGCACCGTTATACTTTGCGTCAAAATCAAAATATTCCCTTGTTGTCATTCTCACTTCTGTTGGGGGCAAAGGTTCGCAACCTTCAATATAACCGCAACTGGCTTCGGCACCGGCTATAAACTGCTCTGCCAAAAGTTTGCCGCTTTTTTCAAAAAGCCTTTTGCATAGTTCGCTTGCTTCTTCAACGGATTTTGCAAAGCCCATGTCTAGCGAAGAACCTCCGAGCGGGTCTTTAATCACAAGCGGCGAACCGAGATTTTCAAATGCCTCTTCTATTAACTCTTTTGAAAAATTTTCCTTTTGCCAAACCCTGAAATCTGCAGTTGGAATGCCGTTTACCCTGTAAATTTCCTTGCTCTTTATTTTATCCATAGCAAGCGCGCTGGAGAGCAGTCCGCTGCCTGTGTATGGAATGCCTGCGTAATCAAGCATAGCTTGAATATGGCCGTCTTCTCCAAAGCGGCCGTGCAAGGCTATGAAAGCTATATCCATTGGCTTTAATTCTTCCAGCGATGGGTGCAATTTTTTTTTCATGTCGGCAAAAAAATTTACGCTGAAATTTTGGCTTTGATATGGAGTGAGCGGTTTATCGCTCCAAGCCCATTCTCCGTCTTTGCCAATTAACGCCGGATGCACCGCATATTTGCGGGCATCCAAGGCTCTTACTATTCCTGTTCCGCTAGAAAGAGAAACTGAATATTCGGAACTTGGGCCGCCCATAAATACAAAAACTATTTTTCTCATATAATCTCCTTATACCATTCAAAAGGGTCTATAACACTGTACCTTACATTGCCAATGCTGCGTTCCCCTTTTGGTGTTATTTTCCCTGCGGTAATGTGCACGTGTGGCCCTGTGGTATGCCCGCTTGTTCCAACAGATGCTATAGGGTCACCTTCCATAACCGCTTGCCCGTTTAAGTAAAATCTCTGTTCGCAGTGCATAAAAACCAGCAAGTCTTTTTCTCTTGCTACTGCTATCATCAAACCGCCGCGAGTGTCTTCCATAGTCCAAGCTGTTCCGCTAAACGGTGCTAAAATGCGTGTTCCGCTGCTTGCCCCTACATCTATTCCATCGTGCCGCCGCATATTTGCATTCTTTACGTTGTAAAGTTCCGTGATGTATGCCAGGCTATCGTTCAAAAGCCCTGTGAAATAAATCCATGCTCCTTGTGCGGATTTATGGTGCGGATTATTGAAAGTAGGGAGTTTTAGCCGCAAGGTATCTCCGGGATTTATTTTGCTGTCTAGGGATAGCTCGTTGCTTTTTAAATATTCCTTTATCATAGCTTCTGTGCTCACAAGGGTATTATATTTGCCTATTGCAAAACGTGCTATTTGCTTTAGGGATTCCCCGCTTTTAAAAACATGAACTATATCTCCTTTTTCTGAATATTTTTGCACATCATTTGTGATATTCCGTAAATTGCTCACCTCTTCTGTTGGCTTGGTTGCTATAAAAAAAGGCAGGGCACACAGTAGCACGGTAAAAATCCACGCATATTTTGCAGATAAAAATAAAGGTGTTTGTAAAATATTCATCTCTGCTATTTTTAGCTTTAGCAAATCGTTTATCTCTGCTTTTTGCAAATCGCTTTCGCTAAAAACCGCAACGCAGGAATTTTCAATGCCCGCAATGGCATCGTTTTTTTCTTGTGGCAGCAGCACGGTAATTCTTGCAAATTTTCTCTTTAACATGCTTATATTTGCATAGCAATTAACCCATTTTTCCTTTTCGCTTGGATATTCAAAATCCAATTCGCTTGGAATTATTTTCCAATTTTCTTTTTCCTTAAAATCTGGGATAATTGAGGTATCTGCAAAAGCGTTTCGCTCAAAAAGCGAGTTGTTTTTTAATTCTATTAAAAGCCCCGTTTTACCGTCTTGCAGTTTGGGCAAGGCAGTAGCCAGCGTTTCTCTCTTAAAGCTCCGCAAACCAAAAAAACACGCTTTGTCTAAAATGGCATCAAGCGTGGTTTTTTTCATGCTACGCTATAGCCCTTGATTTTGGGTGCGTGAATGCCGGGGGTGGAAGCTCCAGCAAACGGGTGAGCAGAGTTCCGGCTTCTTCTGCGCCAATGCTGTTTGGAATTAAGAATTCCTTGTTTTTCATGGCTACGCGGCCCTTGAATTCCGATGGGATGTTTGCAACAAAGGCAAGGCATTGTTTTTCCAACAGGGGCAACAACCCAAAGTAGCGGAACAAACTGAAATTCTTTTGCCAAGTAGCTTTTTCTACTATAACGCCGGAGATGTCTTCTGGCAACTTACCGCTGGCTAAAAAATCGTTTGCGGTTAAGGTTACAATTTTATGGTTTGGAATCTCTCCATTGACCAGAACCCCAGATACTTTCTTTTGAAAGTGTGTGTCGCAAATAAAAGCAAATACCATAATCTTTTTCCTGTACTGAAGGGTTAATATAGTAAACTCAAGGATTTATATTTCATTTTCTTTTCTAAAGGCAAATAAGTGCTTTGCGGAACGGAATTGACAAAAGACAGCCTAAGGATAACCCAAAACACTATCATGGCTGGGTTATTTTCTTTGATTAGCCTTTTTGCCGTGTGCTCAAAGCAAGAAAAATTCAAAGCTTCGCTAAAGCGTGAAAAAGCGGCAGATTTGAAAAAATGATAATTATATACCTTATCGCAGTATAGCGCAAGGGCAAAGAGCCTAAGATCTATTTCCCTTACGGGGGTTTTTAGTTTAAATAGTTCTTTTTCGCAGGTTTTAAAAACACTATCAATATCAGAGCTTTTGCTTATTCTGCTCTCAAATACATTTTTGAGCTTTTCTATTGCCTGCCATATAATGTTATTCCAAGAGATTGCGGTCATGTTAGAGCCTCTGAGTTTAGCTTTGCTAGCATATTTCTTATAGCCCTGCCCCTGTGGCTCAGGGTGTTTTTTTCTGTGTCGCTAATTTCGCCAAAGCCTTTATTGTAGCCTTCTGGCAAAAACACAGGGTCATAGCCAAAGCCGCCATTGCCTCTTGGAGCGGTTAAAATACTGCCCTTGCATTCTCCTTCAAAAAATTCGGGCATTTTGCCCGGCCTTATAAGGCAAAGGTAGCAAACAAATCTGGCTTTTCTGTTATTTACGCCTTCTAGTTCTTTGAGCAATTTTGTGTAGCGTTCTACATTTGTGGCATTCTCCCCAGCATATCGTGCAGAAAAAACCCCAGGCGCACCGTTCAAAGCCTCCACCTCTAAGCCTGAGTCGTCTGCTACAACCCAATAATTTTGGTATTTAGCGGCTACGTGCTCCCAGACGGCTTTTGCTTTAATTTCTGCGTTCCCTTTAAATGTGCTTGCATTTTCTTCTACTTCTTTTGAAAATCCCACATCTTTTGATGCTAAAAAGGAAAATGCGCTATCTTTGAGGATAGCGCAAAATTCACTAACTTTGCCAGCATTGCCGGTAGCAATAACTACACTTTGAGGCATAGAAGCCCGTACTAGCGAAGTTTCTTCTTGTGGCGATCGCGACGACGGCGTTTTTTACGCTTATGAGTCGCGATTTTTCTCTTCTTTCTTTTTCTTCCGCAGGGCATTCGGCTCTCCGTTTAGGTATTAAGGTATAAAAATATAGAAAATTTTTTGAGGCTTGTCAAGGGAAAATCGCTTGATGTGTCAACTTTCTATATTCAACTCAATTCATGGCAAAATCTTACTTTTTTGTTGGCGTTGCGGGTGTGGGAATGAGTGCTCTTGCTCAGTTCTTGGCTGGGAAAGGCGTTGAATGCTGTGGTTCCGATAGACGCTTTGCAAACAGCGATGGCGAAAAAATCAAAAAACAACTCCAAGAAGCCGGCGTAAAATGCTTTTTGCAAAACGGAAGCGGCGTAAATGAAAATTTGAGCGCAGTTGTTGTAAGCACAGCAATAGAAGCAGGAAACCCAGACACAGAAGCTGCGCAAAAACTGAACATTCCTATTATGCACAGAAGCGAATTGCTGGCAAAAATCACGCTTGAAAACCAAACCATAGCCATTAGCGGCACTAGCGGAAAAAGCACAGTGACAGGCTTGGTTTGGCACATACTCAATGAATGCAAAAAAGAACCTAGCCTTTTGAGCGGTGCAGGCCTTAGCGTTTTGGAAGAACAAGGGAAAATAGGCAATGCCGTTGCCGGCAATGGCTGGCTGGTTGCAGAGGCAGATGAAAGCGATGGAACCCTTGTGAGGTATAGCCCAAAAATCGGAGTGGTTTTGAATATAGACAAAGACCACAAGGAAATCTCCGAATTGGAAAATCTCTTTGAAGAATTTGCCGGCAATGTTCGCAAAGCAAATGGAATTTTAATTGCAAACGGATCGCATCCGCTAGCCGCAAAATTAGCGGATTCCAAAACCATTCTATTTGGATGGAATGAGACCTGCACCGTCAAAGGCTTGGACTACGCGGCAAAAGGAATTGCATCCGAATTCAAAATTTTTTGCAACGGCAAATCCGCAAATTTTCACTTGCCCCTGCCGGGCAAACATAATGCAGAAAATGCCCTTGCCGCTGTTGCCGCCTGCATATCTGCAGGAGTGTCTTTAGAAGAATGCGCAACGGCTCTAAAAAGCTGGAAAGGCATCCACCGCAGAAGCCAGATTTACGAATGCAAAAGCGGAATTATTTTGGTGGACGACTATGCCCACAATCCGGCAAAGATAGCGGCCAGCATTCGCTCTTGCCAGGATTTTGCAAAGGGAAGAGTGTTCGCATGGTTCCAGCCTCATGGCTTTGGTCCAACAAAATTTTTGAAAGACGATTTGATAAATGAAATTTCGCAAGCTTTGCGCCCAAACGATGAAATGTGGTTTAGCTCTATATATTACGCAGGAGGCACAGCAGACCGCAGTTTTGATTCGGATATTCTTTCAAACGCTTTGCGGGAAAAGAATTGCAATGCAAATTTTATTCCGAGCAGGGAAGAGTGCTTTAAAAAAATAGCGAGCGTAGCAAAGCCTGGTGATGTGGTTTTACTTATGGGTGCACGAGACCCAAGTTTAGCGGAATTTGCAAAAAGCGTTTTCAATACGCTTCTATGCTAATTGAATGTCCCAGCCGAAATTTTCTCATGGAAAAACGTACCCTGTGACGTAGATGAAATCTGAGTTAACGTGTTCTCTTGCGTTTCTGGCCTGCACGAAGAAAGCAGCCTGCTTGCCTTTCTCCATGCAATAATAAACCTGCGAATATTCCCAAACGGCGGATGTGTCGGAAGCGAAAGATAAGTTTGTTTCAACTTGAGTGTAATTTATTTCGTTTGCGCATTTAGCATAAATCGCATAGCTTGAGGCATTGTATGCTTTGCTCCAGCGGAAAACCAATCCTTTGCGTTGCGAAAGCAAGGTATCCAAGTTAAGAGAATCCATGTCTGCATTCAATGCGGTTCCGGTTCCGGCATTTTCCAGCCGAAATTCAGACACGGCTCCCAAAGCTCCGTTGGTAACCGTAACCGCCGCCAGATTGCCCGGCGGAATGACCGTTCCGTCTGTCGCATACAAATTTACCGTATTTGAAACACTAATAGTGTCGTCTGTTTTCCAAAGCCCGTTTATTGGCAATATTTCCAATATTCTTTCTCCTTTCCAACTTGTTTCAACCGCATAATTTATCCCCGTTATGGAAAATGACGTGCTATTGATGCGGGATTTATTTATGTCTTTTGAAAACACAAGCGATATTTTTTCATTTGGAGCAACTGTGTCTGGCACGTTCAGCAGGCGAAATTCATCCTCCAGCGAAATGGCATTTTCGTAAATGCCCAATGGTGCTTTTGCAATATCTCCGAAAATCCCTAAAACCCCATTGCTTTGCACATAGAATTGCCCGTATAGCACTCCATCTATTCTGGTTTCCAGCGCAATCAAATCATAGTTTGCAAGTTCAGGCAAGCTGTCAAAAAAATATGAGCCATTCAATCCGGTTGCTACTTCCCTGTAAGGATTCAGCAATTCGCATTCATTTGGCAAGTTTAATCTCTTCGGGTCTAATTCCCCGCAGCTCTGCTGCGAAATTAGTAACTTAGGGTATGGCAGAGAGCGAATATATTCATAAATCACACAATGTGAGTGTATTATTGTATCATTTCGTGTGTCCAGCGAAATATCGGCGTGTAGTATTTAGCGAGGATGTAGATTTAGGGCTAAAGGAAATATGCGAAGAAATAGAGAAGCGTTATGATATACGTTTTTTGGAAATAGGAACGGACAAGGATCATGTGCATTTTCTCATACAAAGTGTGCCTAAAATAAGCCCGACCCAAATCATCCGAACAGTAAAAAGTATAACAGCAAAAGAAATATTTGCCCGATATCCAGAGGTAAAAAAGAAGTTATGGGGCGGTGAATTTTGGTCGGATGGTTATTATGTTGGCACAGTTGGCAGGCATGGCAATGAGACCGCTGTAGGAAATTATGTTAGGGAGCAAGGTAAAGAAAAAGAGTATAAAAAGATATATTCACAGCAGTTGTCGCTATTTGACTAAGGTTGCGGATTACAATACCTCGCAGTCTCTGCTGCGAGGTAGTTTATT
>LIUI01000017.1:510-4257 GCA_001462235.1 Fibrobacteria bacterium GUT307 | reverse complement strand
GCTTCTCGGAACCGTGCTGTTGATATTCTTTCTACGCAAGATTTTCACTCCCCTTGGCAACATCATCGTCATATTAAAGGACATCTCCGAAGGGGAAGGCGACTTAACCCAGAGCATTAAAGCCGAGGCCAAAAACGAAATTGGAGACTTAGCCCGTCATTTCAACAAGCTTATGGCTACGCTTCGCAGCCCGATAAGCGAAGCAAAAACAACCGTTGCCTCCCTTGTTTCTGTCTCCGAAAAATTGTCTTCAGTGAGCACTCAGCTTGCAAGCGGCGCAGAAGAAAACGTAGTTCAGAGCAACACAGTAGCCAACACTATTGAGCAAATGGCAACGAACATAAACGCCATGGCAAGCGGAGCGGAGCAGGCAAGCCACAATGCAAACGATGTTGCAAGCACAGCGGAGCAGATGAGTGCGAACATGAACACAATAGCCAACACAATAGAAGAGATGGGTGCAAGCATCAGCGAGATAGCGGATAGCACCAATGAAGTCCGCAGAGTTGCAGGCGAAGCCACCGGAAAAGCGACCAACGCAACCGATGCTATGAGCAAATTGGAAGCGGCTGCCAAGGAAATAGGGCATATTACCGATGTGATTAAAAAAATAGCAGATAAAACCAACCTGCTTGCGTTGAATGCAACCATTGAGGCGGCAAGTGCAGGCGAGGCAGGCAAAGGCTTTGCCGTTGTTGCCGGAGAGATTAAGGAACTCGCAAACCAAAGCGCAAAAAGCGCAGACGATATTGCAAGACGCATAGAGGGCATTCAAGCAGGCACGGGCAATGCGGTTATGGTAATAAACGATGTGAACGACATTATCGTTAAAATAAGCCAATCCGTAGATATTATAGCCAGCCATGCCGAGCAGCAAACCAAGGCAAGCCACGAAGTGGCACACAATGCGGCACAAGCAAACATAGGCGCAAGGCGTGTAGCGAGTGCCATAAGCGAGGTAGCAAAAGGCGTAAACGATGTTTCAAGGAATGCAAGCGAAGCGGCAAGAGGCACTGTTAATGTAAGCCATAATGTAGTTGGCATGAATCAGACTGCAATAGAAAGTTCAAAAGGAGCATCGCATGTAAACCAAAGCGCAACCGAGTTGTCACAAACGGCAGGCCAGTTGCGAACAGCAATGGAGAAGTTTAAGGTGTAGGAAGCAACGTGATGTTGCATAGGCACGCCGTTCACTGCGGGCGTTAGCTAGGGATAGAACGCAAAACTTTGCAAGGATTCCCCGCAGCAACAACGTTGTTGGGAATATTTTTAGTTACAACAGAGCCAGAGCCTATAACAACATTGCTCCCAATAGTTAATCCGGGGTTTATTACAACATTCCCGCCAATCCAAACATCATTGCCTATAGTTATAGGCTTGCCAAATTCCAAAAGCGAATTCCTAACCGCTGCCTCTATAGGATGCCCTGCTGTATAAATGCACACACGAGGCCCGAGTTTCACATTATTCCCGATTTTCACCTTGTTCACATCAAGTATTATGCAATCATAATTGGCGTAAAAATTATCTCCTATTGAAATATTGCTGCCATAATCGCAGCGAAAAGGCGGCTCAATATATATTTTATTCCCAATTTTTTCAAAAAGCTCCGATAAAAGCTTTTTCCTATATTCCGTTTCTTCTTCGGTTGTATTGTTAAACAGTCGCGTAATTCTTTTTGCATTCAAAAAATCACGCCTAAGCTCATCGTCCACAGTATATAACTCCCCAGAGAGCATTTTTTCTTTTTCGGTCATTTTGGGCTTCCTTTTCAAATTTATTACTTTCAAATATAGTAAATTATTGTTAAAATTTTCTAAAAATTAAAAAATAAATTTTTTTTTGACGTTTTTCCAAAAAAAATATATATTTACATATAATGATGTATAGTACCCAACATAAAGCAAAAGGAGTTTGCAGTGCAGGCCAAGCCTCGCACCCGTGACCTTTGTCAAAAGTATGTCATCAAACTATATATATACACATTCGGCTTTTTTCCATACATAAATTTAGAATTTTCCCCCCAAAACAAAGGAGTTCTCTATGAATAAGTCTAAAGGCTTCCCCCTTGCTATTGCATTCATTTTCTTTTTCTCGTGCGGAGAAGTTTCGCATCAATGCGGCGGAGTTTCGTATGACGAATCGGCAGCATTTTGCTATAAAAGCAATGAAGTTTACGAAAAATGCAACAATGAGGAATATGACCCGTCGGTATATTTTTGCTACGAAAAGAAGCTTTATGCCCTTTCGGACATTTTTTTCTATGAAAATAAAATTTACGAAAAATGCAATGGCGAAGAATACAATCCTATAGATACCGCTTGTTGCAACAATGATTTCTATGATAGATCAATGGAATTTTGTTCTAAAGAAAATAAAAAATATTCAAAATGCGCACAAAAAGAATTCGAGCCTTCTAAATTCTTCTGCCATGAAGGTGAAACTGTAGAGTATAATAAATGCCCTGAAAATAACCTTAACGGCAAAAGTTACAATCCCTTTGACCAATTTTGCGGTTCCGATGACGAGATTTATACGAAATGCGGAGGTCAAGATTATAAAGTATCTATAAATTTTTGCTATGAAAATGAACTTTATCCGCTTTGCAAAGATGAGAATGGGACTTATGGATCTTATGACCCGTTAAAATACGGTTGTTTTGAAGGCAAGCTAAAAAATAATTGTGAACTACCTGATGTACTTGGAGAATGTGTTTACAAAAGTCTGCTTAGGTGCAAGCAAGTGGGCATTGGTGAAGATAAAATTGTTGACCCCTTCCCGAGAATGGAGTGTAAAAATGACGGAATAATCTCCGGCTTCGTGACTGATAATGATGGCAATGAATATAGCACTGTTCAAATAGGCAGACAAGTATGGATGGCAGAGAATTTAAATAGAAATCCGCCGGATACACTTCAAAGGGAAGATGTCCCTCAATATAAGGATGGAAAACCTTTGGAGGATGATCTTGGAAATCAAGTGACAAAACCTGTTTATTTTCACGGTGAAGATGAAAGCATGTGCTGGAAGGGACTGAAAGAGGACCACCGAGAGAAACACCATGAGTGTGAAAAATGCGAACAATTTGGATATTGTTATGATACAGACTGCGAACTAAGCAATTGTACAAGATACTTTAATAAAGATATATGCAAGGTGTACGGTAAGGGTAAGGATGATTGTGAGCGTTACGGACGGCTTTACGACTGGGCAACGGTAATGAACACAAATAAACAAGATCACTGTAACGTAAGCACGTGTAATCCTAAAAGACCGCAAGGCTTATGCCCGGAGGGTTGGCGTGTCCCAAGTGTGGAAGATTGGGAAAAATTAATAGATTATATGGACGGGGGACCTATTGCGGGTGGTAGGCTTAAAGCCAAACAAGATAGCAGCATTTGGAGTGGCAATGGCTACGGAACGGATAGTTATGGTTTTAAAGCAAAACCTGGCGGTCATTATAGCAAAAATACTTCTAATCTCTCTGGTCTAGAGGGTGGATTTTGGTGGACTTCAACACAATTTAATGCTACACAAGCACACCTTTTTTATGTTACTTCGGCAGATACGGAAGTGCGTTCTCTTGCACATGAAAAAGGTTTGTTTATGTTTTACGTTCGTTGTTTGCAGAATATTGATTAGGGACCAAGTTACTTGTTAATTTGAAAACGCTTTTCTCTGCTTTTCAAGATACCCGCTTTGGGCAGCGGGAATGTTGTCAGCACGTTGTTGTAACAGGGCTTTTTC
>LIUI01000017.1:0-351 GCA_001462235.1 Fibrobacteria bacterium GUT307 | reverse complement strand
GGTTTTATGAGCGATAAACGCAAGATGATAAGCATCCTTTGCGTAGCCTTTGTAACGGTAATTTTTGTTATGAGGGAAAAGGTTTTCAGAGCCTTGATAGACGATTTTATTTTCTATGGTTTTAAGAGCAAGAAAAGCGTCGTCGAAACTTGCAATGGCTTTCGTTAAACTGTTGATAGTATCCTTGTCGTGTTTGTCGCACAGTTGCTTTTCCAGTGTAAGGAGGGTATATTCTATGGTTAACAATGTGAAAGGATCGGCAATAGTATAGGCTTCCTTGAAAACGGACATAGCCTCGGCAGCGCCCTTTTCATAGATAATACGCCCCTCATCTGCTTTGCCTTTAACGGC
>LIUI01000016.1:7766-10560 GCA_001462235.1 Fibrobacteria bacterium GUT307 | reverse complement strand
AGTGCAGGCCAAGCCTTGCACCCGTAACCGAAATGCTGGAAATGTCATCAAAGTACGTATATACACATTCAACTTTTCCTCATATTTAAGCTCATTTAGCCCAGAGAATTACAAGAAATTTACAAAAGGATTACAATTCTGTGAAAAATTAATTACAAAGATCATTTTTTCCCCAAATTTCAACACGGAGGTCTATTATGGCTGGAAATAAGCTAGGACATTTTCTTTTGGCAGCAGGCATTATGCTTGCTATGGCGTTCATACTTTCCTGCTCCGATGATGGAGGCGATGAAGCACTTGAACAAAGCTCATCGTCTGAGGGCGGCGGCATGTCTTCGCCAATCACCCCAAGCAGTTCGTCTGTTGCGGCGAGTAGCAGTTCCTCGCTGCCATCGTCCAGCAGTCTGCAGGCAGATGTTTCCTCATCGTCACAAGGAATAACTGCACCATTGGCATTGAGAGCCGAACCTGTTGCGGCTTCCAATAACCCTTCGGAACCTAAAATATTGGCTTCCTGGACAGTTGGAGAAAAAAATTATTATGTAATTGATGTCGGTGTAATTCGTAAAACCTTTATATCGGCAATTTTTGGACCTGAGCATTACGACGGCTTTCATACAGTGACATTAACAAAGAAAAATATAAATACAAGTACTGTAACTACAAGTATTACCGAAACAATTTCAAAAAGCATTTCTGTTTCAAATACATTGGGAGTTAAGCTAGGTTTAGAAGAATCTATTAAAGCGAAAATTCCCACCATTGGCGAACTTTCAGTTAAGCTTAATTTGGAGGTGTCGGAGACGGTTAATGTTACTAATGGAAAAACGATAAGTACATCAGTAAATAATATAGAATCATACATTCAATCGGAAGAAATTTCCAGAACAATGACATTCGGCAGTAACGGTGCACCCGCAGGCTATTATCGTTATGGTTTATATGGTGTAAGCGATGTTTATTTTGTTATTGAAACAAGTTTGGATAACCAAACTTTGCTAAGTTGGGATGTTGTATCTTGCATAAGACCTGGAGATTACTTGCGCCATAATGACTACTCACCTGATGGGAATTTTGATAATTCCCCTATCGGAAACGAAATAGTTTTTACAGAAGGTTTCTATAAAACACTGCCAAAACCGCAAGCAAAAATTGAAGTAATCGAAAAAACCGAAATAAAAGAATTTACCACTTCTGGTACATATACTTTTGACAAAGGTTTTCCCGCGACAATAGAGGTTTATGCAATTGGCGGCGGCGGTGGCGGGCAGGGTGGACATTTTTCTGATTTAACGGGTGGCGGATATGGCGGAACCGGTGGTGCTGGCGGCGGCGGTGGGGTAGCTTATATGAAATTACCTATAACGCAGTCAGCAAACATTGGCGTAGTGATAGGCAGCGGTGGAGCTGGTGGGACTGGGAATTGGGTAAATTGGATTAATACTTGGCAATCGGGCTATCCCGGATATTCTGGCGAAAATACAACGGTAACCTTAACTTCGGCAGGTGTAAGTACAGCTCTTACTGCAAATGGCGGCTTAGGCGGCGGGGGAAGCGGACAAATTTTATCTGGCGGGAGCGGCGGAACGGCAAGTGCTAGGCCAGAAAATGTTCCAGAAGCAAGTTTTGCAACCGCTATCGGTGGAAGCGGCAGTGCTGGAGTTCAAGGCAATGGCAATACTAAAGGCGATATCCAAAGCAGGGGAGGAAATTCTGGGGAATTGGCTATAGGTTCGATAATCCCCTTTGGCGGTAGTGGGGGTGCAATACGTGATGCAGGCCAAAGACCTCCAAATGGAAGCAAAGGTGGTGGCGGTGCCAGTGATATTAGCACTAATAAGACTAGCCGAAGCGGTTCAAAAGGTGGCGATGGTTTTGCTGTAATTATAGTGACATACTATGAGTAATTACAAAAAACGCACCATAGTGGTGCAAACCTCCCAAGCCTCGATTCCCGCAGGCTTGATGGGGCAACCAGCGGGAAAGGAGTATTAAAATGAAAAAGGCAACTATGGCATTGTTGTTTATCTGCGTAGCGGTTTTCGCCCAGGAAAAAGGCACTTTTACCGATTCTAGGGACGGCAAAAAGTACAAAACTGTGAAAATAGGCCAGCAGACTTGGATGGCGGAAAATTTGAATTACGCTGTTGGAGGCAAGTGTTACGGTGAAAGCGGTAAAGTTGTAACAGATTTTGACGAAGAAGGTTATCCTGCTGCTACAAAAACAATATCTGAAAAAGATGTAAAAGCCAACTGCACAAAATACGGTCGTCTTTATGATTGGAATACAGCTATGGAAGCTTGTCCTTCCGGTTGGCATTTGCCGGACGATGGCGAATGGGATGTGTTGCTTAAGATTGTTGGCGGTGAAAAAGTGGCAGGAAAAAAGCTGAAAGCCAAGAGCGGCTGGAGCAATGGGGGCAATGGCACGGACGAATATGGTTTTTCGCTTCTACCGGGTGGCGACGGCTCCTCGAATGGCGGTTTTGGTAGCGGCCGCTCGGATGGCAGTTTCAGCAGTGCCGGTGGCAGCGGCTTCTGGTGGAGTGCCACGGAGGGTTGGTACCGGATGGTCTCCATTTACAGCGAAATGTACAGGAGCGGTGTCCACAGGGCAGACATGTTTTATGTTCGTTGTCTCCAGGATTAGCACGAAGCGCTGCCTATAATAGGCAAAACCCCCCAAGCCCTATATTCCCAAGGGTTTGGCGGGGTGAACTAGCGGGAAAGGAGTATTAAAATGAAAAAAGCAACTATGGCATTGTTGTTAATCTGCGTAGCGGTTTTCGCCCAG
>LIUI01000016.1:0-7694 GCA_001462235.1 Fibrobacteria bacterium GUT307 | reverse complement strand
ATCTGCGTAGCGGTTTTCGCCCAGGAAAAAGGCACTTTTACCGACTCTAGGGACGGCAAAAAGTACAAAACTGTGAAAATAGGCAAGCAGACTTGGATGGCGGAAAATTTGAATTACGCTGTTGGAGGCAAATGTTACGGTGAAGGTGGCGAAGTCATATCAAGTTGGAATGACGATACTCCCATTACAGGAAAAATATCGCCTGATAAGGTAAAAGCCAATTGCCAAAAATACGGAAGGTTATACGATAGTGATGAGGCGATGAGAGCCTGTCCAACAGGTTGGCATTTGCCTAGTGATGCGGAGTGGGATGTCTTGGTAAACTATGCTGGCGGTAGCGGTACAGCGGGAACTAAATTGAAGTCAACAACAGGCTGGTATGACAATGGCACGGACAATTACGGGTTTTCAGCACTGTCGGGCGGTTACGGTGGCTCGTGCAGCTATTTCGACGGTATCGGTGGACAGGGTACTTGGTGGAGTGAGGAAAGTTCCATCATAGCTTGGGGCCAGCACATGGACAACATAAACAACGGTATGCTCAGGTACCAAGACGGCTGCGAACCTTACTTGAAATCCATACGCTGTCTCCAGGACTCTAAAGAATGGGAAGCAATAAAGAAAAGAGAAGCGAAAGAAAAAGCAGAAAAAGAAGCAAAAGAAAAAACGGAAAATGAAGCAAAAGAAAAAGCAAAAGAAAAAGCGGAAAATGAAAAAATGGAAAATGAGGCAAAAGAGAAAGCAAGAATAGAAGCGTTGAAAGCTGCTGTACAGCGAAGTTCTTTTATCGATAGCCGAGATAAGAAAACTTACAAAACCGTCAAAATAGGCAATCAAACCTGGATGGCGGAGAATCTTAACTACGATGCAAGCGGTAGCAAATGTTATGGCAACAACCCTGCCAACTGCGAGAAATACGGACGTCTTTACGAGTGGAAGAGTGCTCTGAAAACCTGCCCAAACGGGTGGCATTTGCCAAGCAAAAGTGAGTGGGATGTGTTGATGAGTACTGTTGGCGATGAAAAAGTGGCTGTGAAAAGGCTGAAAGCCGAGAGAGGCTGGGATCACAAATATAATGGCACGGACGAATTCGGGTTTTCAGCTCTCCCGGGTGGTCGCAGCACCCCGGATGGCACGTTCCACAACGTCGGCCTCCACAGTTACTGGTGGAGTGCCACTGATGGCAGTGGGGGGCGCGCTTGGTATTGGTACATGGACCACTTCGGCAGAAATGTGGGCGAGTATAACTACTACACGTCTAGCCTGTACTCTGTGCGTTGCCTTTATGGTGAAGCGAAAATTGAGGAACGGAAAGAGTTTGATAAAAACGGAAATTTGAGGGGAATCTACAAAAATGGTGAAAAAAACGGAGAATGGAAAGAGTTCGATAAAAATGGAAATTTGATAAGAATAGAAAATTACAAAGATGATAAACTGGAAGGAGAGCAAAAAACATTTGATGCAAACGGAAAATTACAATCCCAGCAAAATTACAAAGATGGTAAATTGGAAGGGGAACAGAAAAAATTTGATGTAAATGGGAAATTGAAAAGTACGGAAAATTATAAAGACGGCAAGCAGCAAGGAGAACTTAAAACGTTTGATGCAAACGAGAAATTGCAATCTTTGCAAAATTACAAAGACGGCAAGCCACAAGGAGAGTGGAAATGGTTTTACGAAAGCGGAAAAGTGCGATCTGTACAAAATTACAAAGACGGCAAGCTACAAGAGGGGAAATCTTTTTACGAAAGCGGAAAATTGCAATTCCTGCAAAATTACAAAGAAATAGACGGCAAGCTGCAAGGAGAGTGGAAATTTTTTCACGAAAACGGAAAAGTGGCAAGCATAGCGAATTATATAGACGGTAAGTTGCAAGGAGAGCAGAAATGGTTTGACGAAAACGGAAAATTAATGCAAGGAGAGCGAAAAACGTTTGATGCAAACGGGAAATTGCAATCCCTGCAAAATTACAAAGATGGCAAGCAGGAAGGAGAGCAGAAAACGTTTGATGCAAACGGAAATTTGCAATTCCAGCAAAATTACAAAGACGGTAAGTTGGAAGGAGAACAGAAAACGTTTGATACAAACGGAAAATTGCTATTACTGCAAAATTACAAAGATGGTAAGTTGGAAGGAGAACAGAAAAAACCACCTTATGCAAACGGAAATTTTACAGTGGAAAATTACAAAAATGGCAAGCAGGAAGGGGAACAGAAAACGTTTGATGCAAACGGAAATTTGATAGGAGTGGAAAATTACAAAGATGGCAATAAGGAAGGAGAACAGAAATGGTTTGATGCAAACGGGAATTTGATAAGAGTGGAAAATTACAAAAATGGCAATAAGGAAAACGAAGAATGGAAAGCGTTTGATAAAAACGGAAATTTGAATGGAACCTACAAAAACAATGTGAGGAACGGAGAATGGAAATCTTTTTACAAAAGTGGGAAATTGCAATCTCTGCAAAATTACAAAGACGGCAAGCAACAAGGAGAGCAGAAATCTTTTTATGAAAGCGGAAAAGTGCGATTTATACAAAATTACAAAGACGGCAAACTGGAAGGAGAACAGAAAACGTTTGATGCAAATGGGAATTTGATAAAAGTTGAGAATTACATAGATGGGAGGAAACAGTAGCATGAAAAAACAATTATTGCTTGCTTTTTGTTCGGCGGTTCTGTGCTTGGCACAGAGCGTTTGGGCACAGAAGGTTTGGGACGGGAAAATCGACTCCGAATGGTATTGGGAGAACACCGAGCAAACGGAATATACCATATCTACCGCTACGCAGTTGGCGGGGCTTGTGCAACTTGTGAATGGCGGGAATGGTTTTTCCGGCAAAACCATAAAACTCGCTGCAAACATTATGCTCAACGACACTGCAAACTGGCTAAATTGGGGAAAATCCAAGCCATTAAATGCTTGGACTCCAATAGGCAACAATAGCCGTCCCTTTTCCGGCACATTCGACGGCAACGGCAATGTCATTGCCGGGGTTTATATCAATAGCTCCGGCGATTACCAAGGATTGTTTGGATATGCCGATTCCAATGCAACACTGAAAAATTTCGGCGTTGTTGCATCGTATGTATATGTAAAAGGCGGTTTTTCAGAAGGCGGTGATTACGTTGGCAGTTTGGTTGGATTTAACAAAGGCATAATAACAAATTGCTACGCTATAGGGAATATAAACGGTAAAACTGCTGGCGGCTTGGCAGGAAGCAACAGCGGAACGATAACGGATTGCTATGCTAATGGAAATGTAATAGGTCCTTACGGTTCTGTAGGTACTTATTCGACTGTTGGTGGCTTGGCAGGAAGCAACATAGGTGGCACAATAACGAATAGCTACGCTACAGGGAATATAAAAGGTGTAACTGCTGGCGGTTTGGTGGGAGAGAACGGCACCAACAAAATGCCAAAAGGCACAATCACAAACAGTTACGCCACTGGGAATGTGGATGGTGGAACTGCTGGCGGTTTGGTGGGAAGAAATATAGGTGGCACAATCAACGGTAGCTACGCTACTGGTAGTATCGGGAACGTGAATTCTCGAGATGTAGTATCTGGTGGTTTAGTAGGAAGCAACGCAGGTGGCACGGTAACGGATTGTTACGCTACAGGGAACGTGAAGAGTTATTACGGAACTGCTGGTGGCTTGGTGGGAGATAACGGCTCATACGACCCCTTCGGTAATACGCCAAAAGGCACGATCACGAACAGTTACGCCATTGGGAATGTGAATGGAAAGTATTCTATTGGTGGCTTGGTGGGAAGAAACAGCGGAACAATAACGAATTGCTATGCTATGGGGTATGTTAAAGGCGAACATAATTCTGGCGGCTTAGTTGGAAACAACAGTGGTAAGATAACTGATTGTTACGCTACAGGGAATGTTAAGGGTTCCGAAACTGCCGGTGGTTTGGTGGGGCAGAACGGGGAATACAGAGAAGGCGGAGAAGGTACAATAGAAAAAAGCTACGCTATGGGAAACTTGACAGGAAGCACATCCGGTGGTTTGGTTGGAGTAAATGAATCAGGTACAGTAGCAAATTGCTATGCTATGGGAAACTTGGCAGGAAAAACAACTGGTGGTTTGGTGGGGCAGAACGGGGGATACCACAATAAAGGTACAATAGAAAAAAGCTACGCTACGGGAATTGTAAATGGAACAAGCAGTGATAATGGCGGCTTGGTTGGAGTAAATAAATCAGGCACAATAGCAAATTCTTATTACGACCGCCAAACAAGCGGGCAAAGTGATGTAGTTAACAAAGGCGAACCTAAATCCACAGTGCAAATGAAACAGCAAGCCATATTTCAGGGTTGGGATTTTGACAAAATTTGGAGAATTGATGAAAGCAAAAACAACAGCTATCCATATTTGCAATCCAGCGAAAAAAGCCTGCCGGCGAAATACAAATATGCGAATAATGTTCAGCAAGGAAATCTTTTGATAGACAAGAGGGACGGCAAGAAATACAAAACCGTAGTTATAAATACCCAAACCTGGATGGCAGAGAATTTGAATTACGATGCAAAAGGCAGCAAGTGTTACGATAACAAACCTGCCAATTGCACCAAATACGGACGGCTTTACGATTGGCAAACAGCTATAAAAGCCTGCCCTGTCGGATGGCATTTGCCAACTCATAAGGAATGGAATGAATTATATAACTATGCGGATATGTACGCAAGCGGGACAGGCACATATTTGAGAACAACAAGCGGGTGGGATAAGGGTCGCGATTATGACCACAATGGCTCAGATTTTTTCGGTTTTACGGCTTTGCCTGGCGGGTACTATTCAGGCAATCAATTTAAAGCTAGCGGCGACCGCGACCAATTTTTTCTTAGATTCGGCAATTATGGTGGATACTGGTGGAGCAGCAGTCCCAGCGAGATCGATAGTAACAAAGCTTACCACTGGATAATAGGTTACGGCGACCGCGATTCATACAACAACCAAGGTCTTAGAGAAAATTCCGGTTTGGATAATGCTAATAAGTCCGACTTGTTCAGTGTCCGTTGTTTGCAGGATTAATTGTATGAACCGCGATTCACAGTATTTTGCACAACCAATGGTGCAAACCTCCCAAGCCTTGTATTCCTGCGGGCTTGGTGGGGCAACCAGCGGGAAAGGAGTATTAAAATGAAAAAGTTCTTTATTGTTCTTGCTTTTGCAACTATGGCATTCATGGTATCTTGCGTAGGCGATGATTCTTCGGCGTTTGCGGGCAAATGGATTACAGAGGATGGTTCTGAGTCTATGGAATTATTCAAAGACGGGACTGGGGTAGTTAATTCAAAGAAGGATAATATGTCTATCTCATGGAAAGTTGTTGATAAACGTTTTGTGATGACCGCAACCGTGTTGGGTTCCTCTTTTTCAGAGGCTTCTGATTATAAAATATCGGGTTATGAACTCACTCTTGTTAATGACAAGGGGGACACCGCTGTTTACGTAAGAAAAGAAAAATTGGAGGAATTTAAGGCGAAAAAAGCCGCAGCGGCAGAAGCGGAAAGGGCAAAAAAGATAGCTGCTTGCGCTAATAAAGGCTACAAAACGGTTAAAATAGGCAGTCAAGTTTGGATGGCCGAGAATTTCAATTGCAATATAAACGGCAGCAAATGCTATGACAATGACGAAGCCAACTGCAATAAATACGGCAGACTGTATAACTGGGAAACGGCTATGTATGTATGCCCCAAAGGGTGGCATTTGCCAAGCAAAAACGAGTGGGAAGTGTTAATTATGGCCGTTGGTGGCGATAATGTTGCTGGCAAAAAATTAAGAGCAAAAAGTGGATGGAACAATAATGCTAATGGTACGGATGATTATGGTTTTGTGGCTCTGCCGGGAGGTCAATATTCTTTTCAGGCTCAGTATCGCAATTTTGTCTTATCCTTCAGTTCCGTTGGCCGCTTCGGCTACTGGTGGAGCAGCACAGGTAATGACTCCTATGCATATACTGTGAATATGGATATTGACAAAGAGAAATTACGTTGGGATGACGATTTCAAGCATAACTTGGCTAGTGTTCGTTGCGTCCAAGACAAAGCCAATTCAGGCGAGGCCAGTGGCAAAGTACCGACGAATTCGCAAGAAGAAATCATGCAAGAAGAAACTATCAACAAAGTCGGAGACGGAGATATAAAAGATTCTAGAGACAGCAAAAAGTACAAGACCGTCAAAATAGGCAATCAGACTTGGATGGCGGAGAACTTGAATTACGAGGCAAATGGCAGCGTATGTTACGAAAATAACCTAGACAATTGTAAAAAGTACGGCAGGTTGTATAATTGGGAAACGGCTAGGAATGTTTGTCCTTCCGGCTGGCGTTTGCCGAGCGACAGCGATTGGGAAATATTGGTGAATATTGCTGGTTCTAATGCTGGAAAGAAATTGAAGTCAAACGGATGGGGCGGCACAGACGAATATGGTTTTTCTGCCTTGCCGGGCGGGCTTAATGCCAGCGGCAAGTTCAGCGGCGTAAGCAGCATAGGCCTTTGGTGGAGTGCTACGGAATACGATGCCAAAAATGCTCTACGCTACATTATGGATGGCAGTCACGGAAATGCGGAGAAATTCCAAAACGAAAAAACTCGTTTGATTTCCGTCCGTTGCATCCGAAATTAGGCGTAAAGAAACCACCGCTGGGCCTGGAGTGAATTTGTCTATAGTATCGAACAAAAAGCCAACAGACTCAGACGATGCCTACACCTTCGCTGAATAAAAATAAAACGCATCCGGCGGAATACCGTTGCCAAAAGCAGCCGACAGCTTCTCCGCCATGGGCTTTGTTACAGTACGCCGGTTGTTCTCAATGGCGGAGATGTTTTGAACGGGAAGGCACATACGTTCCGCAAGCTCTGCCTGCGAGACATTGAACATCTCCCTGCAGAGCTTCACCGTCTCGCCGGGTGTGGTCTGCCCACTTACGCCTTTGTACCAGCTACTCTCGAAAACATCGGTGGGTTCTTCACCATCGGCTTCTTTCTCTACAGAAACCGAACCAAATGTTTTGCGTAAAAAGCACAGGAGGATGTCCGGTATTTCCGGTGCTCTGATTTCAATACGGGGCGTTTTCACGACTGCCAACATAATACACCTCTATGGTTAAACCTTTCTTCGTCTCCTCCCAACAAGCCACCCATTTATACGAAAGGTGGCAGTGGTGCTTTGTCTCGCTAGCTGCGGACTTTAGCATCTTTTTGCGGATGTTGACATTGAACATAATATAAATATAACTAATTTTTGGTTAAATGTCAAGGGAAAAATCGCAAATTAGCATTATTGCGGTAAATCATACTTATTGTAAAGCAAAAAGCGTACCATATTTAAATGCCATATTCCATTTCTTGAATTTCCGGTGAATTCATCCATAGAGACAACGATTTTCGGATAGTTGTCTTTTATCTTTTCCAAATTGCCAAACTCTCGCTCTATGGTTTTTGCATCTTGCCCACCCGCCTTTGGCCGGTGAGAACCTTTATTATCTGTTTCCCGATAAAAGGTTTTATTTTATCGGAATAGCNTTTTCTGAATATAACTTCATTTTCCATTATTTTGCCCACACGCTAAACTTTTTGCCCTAAGAACCTACCGCACCATCAAAATAGACGACTCCCCTTTTCCCTTAAACACAATAACCGCAAACTTAACATCCCCTCTATCCACAAACCTCGGATCT
>LIUI01000015.1 GCA_001462235.1 Fibrobacteria bacterium GUT307 | reverse complement strand
ACAACAGTGGCGTTTACTATATTCCCCTATATGCTAGAAGAACATACATTGATACCTTCAATGGAATCCATAAAAATGAAAATTTATTTAGACAATTGCTGTTATAACCGTCCATTTGATACTCAAAATAGCAATCCTATTGATTTTATCCGTGCGTGGGAGAGTAAAAATGCTTAGAAATGAACAGACAATCATTAGTGAAGGTGTTAGATGCCTCACAGAGAAGCTAGGTTTTGTTGAAGCTGAGTTTTTTATTTTTGCTTTGAAAAGGGATTCTTTTGATTATACGGAGTGGCGAAAGGAATATTTTGAAGATGCTTATAAAGATGGAAGCGGTACGCAGTTTGATAATTTTTTAGATTCCGCAGTTAAGCATTTTCCGCAAAAGTCATTTGGTTTAGATGACAAGCAGTAGAGTATACCCAATATCCCGCCGTGGATGGTTTGGCGGGTGTTGGCGGTGGTGAACGTACTTAAGGAATGAATTTGTTAATTTGAATATTCGGCAAGAATTGATAATGCTTTTCATTTGCAGTAATTATGACTTCGTTGTGAATCAAAGAAGTTGAGGCTATTAAAGCATCGGAATCAATTAGCATAGTTTTCTTGCTTTTCTTATTTGCCTAACATATTGGCTCGGATCGTTCATATCATCTCTGTCTTTCCATATACCAAATAATTCATTGTTTGAATCATTATTATTTGCTAAATCAACATTAAAAGGAACAATTTTCGCACATATCTTGCCCTTGTAGCTTAAAGCCATTTCTTGCCCTTTGCGAACTTTGCCAAAAATTCTATCGGGCTGAGTTTTCAGTTGTTGCATTGTAATCACCATAAAAAAGCTCCTTGCATAAATGGTAATATAGCAAATAAAAAAAATCCAAAGGCAAGGTTCATGCCACCATGGCACAGTTCTTTGTAATTGTCTGAACCCCGATACCCCCGAGGAAAAGGATTCCCGCAAAAACACAAAAACGCCCTTATACAAATGCTTTACCAAGTCTGTGGGTATACTTATTGACTTGATTATGCAGCATGAAATTCTAAAATCCCATAAATCCTAAAAATCGGGGCCATCGGGGTTCAGACAAAAAGGCTTCACCTAGTCCTGGACGCACCGAACATTGAGCAAGTAGCTCTTAACGTCGAGGTGCCAGATCGCGTTCTCGTAGTTGCATTCCATGCCCCGGTAGTAGGCGAAGTTGGCATCGTACTCGGAAGCACTCCACCAGCTGCCGAGGTAGCCAGCATTGAGGAAACTGCCACCCGGATGGCCGAGACCGCCCGGAAGAGCTGAAAACCCGAACTCATCTGTGCCATTGCCATTGTTATACCAGCCACTCTTGGCTTTCAACGTTTTACCAGCAACTTCTATACCGCCAACTGTCTTATCCAACTCTTCCCACTCGCTTTTGCTCGGCAAATGCCATCCTTTGGGGCACGCAGCTATAGCCGTTTCCCAATTATATAATCTGCCGTATTTCTCGCAGTTAACTGGCTCGTGATCGTAACATTTACTGGCACTCGCATCGTAATTCAAATTCTCTGCCATCCAAACTTGCTCGCCTATTTTCACGGTTTTGTAATTTTTGCCGTCCCTTGAGTCGATGAAAGAACTTTGTGCAGCTGCTTTTCGTGCTTCTATTTCTGCTTTTTCTTTTGCTACTTTTTCTGCTTTTTCTATTGCCTCCATTTCTGCTTTTTTCTTTGCAGCATTTTCCAACTCTTTATCGATTTGCAAACAACGAACACTAAACAAGGTGCTCTTACCGTGACCGTAGTACATATTTTCGTCGTCGTAGCCCATGAGCCAGTAGTAGGCGTAGTCGCTACCATACTTAGTAGCTTCAGTGGCACTCCACCAGTCGCCGCGACGCTCAACATTTAGGAAACTGCCTGTCGAGTTGATAACAGCATTATACAAATAATCCCATTCTTCATTACTTGGCAAATGCCACCCTTTGGGACACACAGTCATAGCCGTTTTCCAATCATACAGCCTGCCGTATTTTGCACAGTTGACTGGCTTGTTATCGTAACATTTGCTGCCTTTTGCATCGTAATTCAAATTTTCTGCCATCCAAGTTTGGCTACCTATTTTCACGGTTTTGTATTTTTTGCCATCCCTTGAATCGGTGAAAGTACCTTTTTGCTGGGCGAAGACTACTGTGCAGATTAACAGCAATGCTATTGTTGCTTTTTTCATTTTTCTAAACTCCTTATTTCCCGCTAGTTCACTCCGCCAAACCTTTGGGAATACAGGGCTTGGCAGGTTTGCACCGCTACGGTACATTTTTTTGTCTCAATTTTGCAGGCAACGAACTGAAATCAAGTTAGACTTACCACTAGTCTTATCACCCATGTAAAGCAAGTTCGTGCTACAGTTGTTGCAAAGTGTAAGATTCTCGCTTGCACTCCACCACCAGTTGCCGAAAGAATTAGAGAAATCGCCATACGGATTGACATAACCAGCCGACACAGCCGAAAAACCGAACTTGTCCTTAGCTCGCAAATTTGATTCCACATCCCCCTCTAGGTCGTCCACATAACGATATAATTCATACCATTCCATAATTGTTGGTAAATGCCAGCCGCTTGGACAGGATTTCATGGCTGTGGTCCAATCATAAAGCCTTCCGTAATTTTTGCAGTATGTTGGGTCATTTCTATAGCATTTTGAACCCTTTGCATTGTAATTTAGGTTCTCTGCCATCCATGTTTGCGTTCCTATAATTACAGTTTTATATTTTTTGCCGTCCCTCTTATCAGCTAAAACTTTCCCTTCTTGAACCTTATGCGTATATTTATATTTTATTGGTTCGGTTAAATTTTTGCTGGATTGCAAATACGGATATCCATTGTTTTTATCGGCATTAATCATCCAAATATTGCCAAAATCCCATCCTTCAAATGTAGATTCCTGTTTCATTTCTGCAGTTGATTTCGGTTCGCCTTTAACTATGTCGCTTTGTCCGCTTGTTTGACGGTTATAGTAGGAATTTATAGTTTTAGGGTTATAAACAACACGGTGGCCTTCCGATGGAGCTTCGCTACCCACCAAACCACCAACAGAAGTTCCTGAACCGGATACACTTCCTATAGCGTAACAATTTGTTATTGTACTACCTTTATTTTTTCCTACCAAGCCACCAACTGTAGAACCATTCACATTTCCCATAGCATAGCAATTCGTTATTGTATTGCTACCCTCACTCTCATTACTTCCCACTAATCCACCGACAGTACCACCGCTTACGTCTCCTGTGGCATAGCTATTCGTTATTGTACCGCCCCACAAATTATATCCCACCAAGCCGCCGATAAAATCTTCTTTTCCATTTCCATTTACATTCCCCATAGCATTACAATTAGTTATTATGCCACTATTCCTTCCTACCAAGCCACCATTATAGCCGCCCCTTGTGTTTACATTTCCCGCAGCATAACTATCTGTTATTGTGCCACTGTTTTCTCTTACCAAGCCACCGCCATGCGTCATATTTCCAGTAGCATAGCTATTCGTTATTGTACTACCCTTAAAATTCTTTTCCACCAAGCCCCCACCGCTCACATTTCCCGTGGCGTAACTATTCGTTATTGTGCTGCCTTTTATTTCGCAAGGACCCAAGGCATGAGACGGCATACAATCTATTATTACTTTGCGGCTACTGTTTTCTTCTACTAATCCACCACCATTCTTCACATTTCCCGTGGCATAGCAATTCGTTATCGTGCCGCCTTTGTTACTTCTTACCAATCCACCACCACTCTTCACATTTCCCGTGGCGTAGCAATTCATTATTGTGCCTTCGTTCTCATTCACCAATCCACCACCACCCTTCACATTTCCTGTAGCATAGCAATTCGTTATCGTGCCACCTTCATTCTTTTCCACCAATCCACCACCATCATTCACATTTCCTGTAGCGTAACTATTTGTTATTGTACCTTTATTCTCTTTCGCAAGTCCGCCACCATATCTCACATTTCCCGTAGCATAACTATCCGTTATTGTGCCTTCATTCCTTCCCACCAAGCCACCGCCACGATTTATAAATGACGCCGTAACACCGAAATTTCTTATGGTTACGCTTGAAGTAGCATATCCAAATAATCCTTGATAATCATTTGAAGTGCTGGTATAAATACCGCTCACTATATAGTTGCCGCCATCAAATGTTCCAGAAAACGGACGATTACTATTTTTGCCTTCACCTTCATATAAACCTATAGGAGTCCAAATATTTGTTGGTTTAGTTGTATCATACCCGGCTGAACCCGACATCCTATTATTAAGCGGCTGAGTTTGACCCCAAAGATGCCAACTCACCGTATCATTAAGCACAATATTTGCACCTAGCTTTATCGTTTTGCCCGAAAAATCATTTCCGCCATTCACCAATTGTGCCAACCCCGCCAATTGCTCGGCTGTCGTGATAGTAAATTCCGTTTGTGAAGTGTTGTTCCAATACCACTCGGAATCAATTTTTCCACTCCAAACCTTCTGTGCCCAAATACTCTGCACAAAACACAATGCGGCAATCGCGATCGCTTTTATGATACGGTTTCTCTTTTTCATGCAAAAACTCCTTTTTTCCCGCTAGTTCACCACGCCAAACCCTTGGGAATACAAGGCTTGGCAGGTTCGCACCATTATGGTGCATTTTTCGTATGATTATTCATGATATTTTACTACAATTTTAACTTGACCGGAATTTCCCTGTGCACCTGACCAAGCTCCGTCACTATTGTTTCCACCTCCGCCATTTCCGCCGTTTCCTACAGAAGAAGAGGGAAAAGTGCCCAAATAACCTTTGCTTAATTTACCAGCAGATCCACCTGCAGGCGAATTATTAGATGGTCCATTCTGTCCCCCCTTTTCTCCTGAAGTACCAGTCCCACCATTGGCACTACCCCAGTCCAAGTAGGATATAGAAGGTATTTTTGGTGCTCCTGCACCAGAACCACCGTTTTTACCGGATGTACCACCACCAGTACCACCAGCAACCGTAAGGGTATAAGCAGACCAAGATACTGTTGTTTCACCTCCATTATCTCCTGGATAACCAGGATTTTCGGTAGAATTATTGTAATGTCTGCGAGCACCCCCATAACCACCTTCACCTACCTTTATCCCAAATGTGATCCTTTCATTTACATCAATTTTTATGTAAGCTGTTGCACCACCGCCACCGCCTCCACCGGTTCCCCATCTTGTTCCGAACCATTCCCAACTATTCCCACCTTGTCCGCCTCCGCCACCACCGACTGCATAAATCTCTATCGTTGCGGGAAAACTTTTGTCAAAAATATAAGTATCTGTTGTGTTGGGAATTGTAAATTCTTTTGTTTCGGTTTTTTCAGTTTTTGGTGGTGGCGGCGGTGCTGGTTTTGGCAATGTTTTATAGAAACCTTCGGCAAAAATTATTTGGTTTTCAATTGAAGGAGAATTATCAAAATCACCGTCAGGTGAGTAGTCATTATGGCGTAAGTAATCCCCAGGTCTTACGCAAGATACAACATCCCAACTTAGCAAAGTTTGATTATCCGAACTCGTTACAATAACAAAATAAACATCACTTACACCGTACAAACCATAACGATAATAACCTGCAGGTGCACCATTACTGCCAAATGTCATGCTTCTAGTATCTTCTTGCGATTGGACGTATGTTGTTATGTCAGTTACCGAAGTACTTGTTGTTTTTCCATTGCTAACATTAACAGTCTCTGACACTTCCAAATTAAGCTTAACTGAAAGATCACCAATACCGGGAATTCCCGCTTTAATAGCTTCTTCTAAACCTAATTTAACTCCTAATGTATTTGAAATAGCAATACTTTTTGAAACGGTTTCGGTAGTACTTGTAGTTACGGTACTTGTATTTATAGTTTTTGTTGTCACTGGCACTTGATGATAGCCATCATAATGTTCAGGTCCAAAAATTGCCGATATAAAGATTTTACGAATTACACCAGCATCAATTACATAATAGTTTTTTCCTCCATTCGTCCAAGAAGCCACTATTTTTGGTGATGAGGGGTTATCGGAAGCTACACTAGGTTCAGCTTTCAAAGTCGTTCCTCCAAGCGATGATGACGAAGAAGCATCACCTGACGATGATGAAGGTGTATCTGCCTGCGACGAGGAAGACGATGGGGCATCAATTGACGATGACGAGGGGACATCTGCCTGCAACGAGGAAGACGAGGACGAATTCGGATCATTAAAGGAACTGTCGGAGCAATTCAACAAAAAAAATCCGAAAAACAACGCTATTAGCACGAGCGGTATTTTTTTAATCATAAGGCATCTCCTAATGTTTTTCCCGTTGTTACCCCGCCAAACCCTTGGGAATACAGGACTTGGTGAGTTGCACCTTTATGGTGCTTTGTGTCTCAGTCTTTCAAACAACGAACGCTATGTAAGTAAGACTTCTCATAGCTGCTCCAGTCCGCATACTCGCCGTCGTACTCCATGCTCCGGCTGTAGGCGTAGTCTCTATTGCCCTCGTTTGCACTCCACCAGTAGCCAATATCACCTACATAGTCGAAACTGCCGCTTGACTTGCCGCCACCGCCCGGAAGAGCCGAAAATCCAAATTCGTCCGTGCCATTGCCGTTGCTATTCCAACCGCTCTTGGCTTTCAGTTTTTTACCTGCAACTTCTTCACCGCCAACTGCCTTATCCAACTCTTCCCACTCGCTTTTGCTCGGTAAATGCCACCCTTTAGGGCATACAGACATAGCCGTTTTCCAGTCATACAGCCTGCCGTATTTCTTGCAGTTGGCTTCGTTGTTGTTATAGCATATACTGTTGCCTATATTGCAATTAAAATTCTCAGCCATCCAAGTTTGCCTGCCTATTTTAACCGTTTTGTAGCCTTTATTAGCACAAGCAGCTATCTGTTTCGCAAATTCCGTAACCAGTTCCGCCTTAAATTCCTCCAATTTGCCTTTTCTCACAAATATCGCACTGCGTCCATCGTCATAAGTAAGAGCAAGCCCATAGCCTGATACTTCATAATTACATGAAAAGCCCTTAAAGGTTGATAGTATCACAAGACGTTTATTCTCCACTTTCCACGAAATGGTCATCTTGTCAATCACTCCAGTTCCATCCTTAAACAATTCCACATTGTCTGGTTTAATACCTCTTTCTTCATAATAGTCTCCGCTTGCATATTCCCATTGCCCAACCAATGCAGACGGCTTGTTGTTTTCACCGTCAGAGCAGGAAGGGGTGAACGCCATAATTGCAAAAGCAATTGAAAAAAGAAAGCATTTTGGCTGGTTTCTAGCCATAATAGACCTCCATGTTGAAATTTGATGAAAAAATGATCTTTGTAACTAATTTCTCACAGAATCGCAATCCCTTTGTAAATTTCTTGTCATTTTCTGAGCTAAATGGGCTTAAATATGGGGAAAAGTTGAATGTGTATATACTTGTTCTGATGACATTTGCAGCATTTCGGTTACGGGTGCAAGGCTTGGCCTGCACTTAAAGCTCCGGTTGCCGTATTGGGGGCGTTGTACAACATCACGAACACAAATGTAGAAAAATTTTTGGGGCTTGTCAAGGGATTATTTTCTATCTGTGCTTTTTTCTAATCAAATCTCTTAACCTAGCCGCTTCTTCAAAATCGAGCTGTGCCGCAGCCTCTTTCATAGCTGTTTCCAATTCTTCAATAGAACGATTATCCTTTCCTTCGCCGGGCCCTAGCTTCTTGTTGTTAATGGCTTTGCCTTTTTTATTTTTACCCCTCACTTCCATTAGCGGGTCTTGGATTTCTAGCACATCTTCCAATTTTCTCTGAACATTTCTGGGTATTATATTGTTTTTCCTGTTAAATTCAATTTGCTTGTTTCTGCGGCGATTTGTTTCCAAAATTGCTTTTTTTATAGAATCGGTCATTTTATCTGCATAGAGAATAACCCTGCCCTTCACATTTCTGCTTGCACGTCCCATAGTTTGGATTAAGCTCTTATAATTTCTTAAAAACCCTTCTTTGTCTGCGTCCAGAACTGCAACCAAAGCAACTTCCGGTATATCCAAGCCCTCTCGCAAAAGATTTATGCCAACAAGGACATCAAATTTTCCCATTCTGAGTTCTCGTATAATCTCGTGCCTATCAAGGGTTTTAATATCGCTGTGCAAATATCTGGCTTTAACTCCTTTTTCCAGCAGATAATCGGTTAAATCCTGTGCCATTTTTTTTGTAAGCGTAGTCACCAAAATTCGGTTTCCATCTGCAACTGTTTCCCTTACACGGGCAAGCAAGTCCATCATTTGCCCTTCTATGGGCTTAACATCTATTTTTGGGTCTAGCAAACCGGTTGGGCGGTTAATCTGCTCAACTATTTTCCCGCCTGTTTTTTTGAGTTCGTAATCCACAGGCGTTGCACTTACAAAAAGCACATTCGGAGGATATTCATACTCAAATTCCATAAAATTCATAGGGCGATTGTCAAGAGCACAAGGCAAACGCCAACCGTAATCCACAAGAGTGCTTTTGCGGGCTTTATCACCTGCACTCATACCGCTAACCTGAGGAATGCTAGCGTGAGACTCATCTATAATCAAAAGCCAGTCCTTGCCAAAATAATCCCAAAGCGTATAGGGACGCGTCCCGGGCATTCTGTTTTCTACAATGCGGGAATAATTTTCTATTCCCGGGCAAATTCCTGTTTCCCTTATCAATTCCATATCATAGCGAACGCGGCTTTTGAGCCGAGCCACTTCCAGCTCTTTGCCTTCTTCTTGCAATTCAATTATTCTTCTGTTTAATTCTCTTTCTATTTCCCCAACTATTCTCTCCCGGCTATTTTCCCTTGTTACAAAATGCTTTGCCGGCGCAACCATAATTTCCCCAACGCTCTTTATTGTTTCACCGGTTACTATATGAAACCACGATAGTTTTTCTATTGTATCGCCAAAAAGTTCTATTCTAAGCCCGGTATCATCATAGCTCGGATAAATATCTATGCGGTCGCCACGCACCCTAAAAGTTCCGCGTTCCAGAGCAAAATCGTTGCGGTCGTACTGAATAGAAACCAAATCCCGCAAAATGCTATCCCTATCCCGTTCCTCCCCTACTTTTAAACGCACCATAAGCTCAAAATATTCCGCAGGGCTTCCCAAGCCGTAAATACAGCTTACCGATGCTATGATTATGGTATCCCTTCTGGTAAGGAGGTTTTTGGTTGCCCTTAACCGCAGTTTGTCTATTTCATCGTTTATTGAGGCATCCTTGTCTATAAATACATCGCTAGACACAATGTATGCCTCAGGTTGATAGTAATCGTAATAGCTTACAAAATACTCAACGGCATTTTCCGGGAAAAATGTTTTGAATTCCTGATATAGTTGCGCGGCGAGAGTTTTGTTATGGGTTAAAATCAAGGTTGGCTTTTCCAGATTTTTAATCACATTAGCCATTGTGAAAGTTTTTCCGCTCCCCGTTACCCCAAGAAGAACCTGAAATTTTTCACCGTTTTGGAATTCTCTGGTTATTTCTTCAATTGCCTGCGGTTGGTCGCCTGCGGGGGAGTAATCGCTTCTCAATAAAAAAGGCGCTCGCTCGCTTGGCGGGCAAACATTCAATTTTCCGGGCTTGCTCCTGTCTGGAGTAAGAACTCTCGCTGTTATTCTCGCTTTCAAGTTAACATCCCTCTAAACCACTCCTCGCCATAAATAGGAACTCCCAGTTCCTTTGCTTTTTCCAATTTGCTCCCCGCATTTTCGCCTGCCAATATCCATGATGTTTTTTTGCTCACGGCACTGCTCACTTTTGCACCATTCGTTTCCAAAATCGTTTTTGCCTCTTCCCTATCCATGCTTGGCAAAGTTCCCGTTAACACCACAGTTTGCCCGGCAAAAAGGGTGCCACTTGTGCCTTTGTATTCCGTGTTTATGCCTATCTCTTTTATTTTTTTTAACCAGTCTTCACCCAACTGCGAATGGAAAAATTCGTAAATGCTCTCTGCAATAGTTTCGCCAATTCCATTTATGTTTTCCAATTCCTTTTTTTCTGCATTCGCCACAGCATCCAGATTTTTGAAATGCCTTGCCAAAATTTTTGCTCCATTTGCCCCAACATAGCGAATGCCAAGCGCCGCCAGCAATCTTTCCAAACTATTGCCCTTGCTCTTTTCAATGCCGTCCGTTACAATTAACGCGCTTTTATCTCCCATTCCTTCCAGAGCAGCCAATTCCTCTTTTTTAAGGCTGTAAATATCCCACACTTCTTTTACCATGCCTTGGCTTAAAAGCATTTTTATAAGAGCCGCTCCCATATTTTCAATTTCCATAACTTTACGAGAAACAAAATATTCCAAAAAACGTTGCAACTGCGCTTTGCATTGCAAATTTTCGCAACGCAAATCCACATCCTCTTTTAGCAGTTTTTCTCCGCACACCGGGCAAAATTCAGGTTCTTCTATAGGCTTTGCATCACAAGGTCTTTGGTCGGTTTTAATGTCAACAATCTGCGGGATTATTTCGCCGGCTTTTTCTACTCCAACTAAATCGCCTATTCGCAAATCCAATCTTTTTATTTCGTCAAAGTTGTGAAGGGTTGCCCTTTTTACAGTTGTTCCGCCTAGCAAAACCGGTTTTAAGTTTGCAACCGGAGTAATTTTTCCGGTGCGCCCAACTTGTATATCAACGCTCAAAATTTCCGAATAAACCCGTTCTGCTTTGAATTTATAAGCTATTGCCCAGCGAGGTGCCTTTGATGTTCTGCCTGCTTCTTTCTGCTGAGAAATGCTATTCACCTTTACCACCATTCCATCTATATCAAAGGGCAAAGTTTTTTTCAAATTATCAAAATAATCCCTTGCCTCCAAAATTCCCTGCACAGAATCCTTGACAAAATATTCAAAAACCCTGAAACCGAGTTTTTTTAAAAGCACTAAGTCATCGCTATGAGTTGAGAGTGGAGAATTGAGAGCTCCGAGTTTTTGATATGCAAAGAATCTTAGATTTCTTTTTGCGGTTTCTTTGGGGTCTTTGAGTTTTAAGCTGCCGGCTGCGGTATTTCTGGGATTTGCGTAAGAAATTTTGCCTTGCAAGAGCAATTCTTCGTTTAATTTTTCAAAAGTGGAGTGTTCCATATACACTTCGCCACGAACTTCAAGTTCGCCCTCTGGGGCGTTTGCCAAGATATGGGGAATGTCTTTTATGGTTTTTATGTTTGCGGTTACATCATCGCCTGCTTCGCCATCTCCGCGTGTAAGCCCCCGGACTAATTTCCCGTCATTATACAAAAGAGACATGCTTAAACCGTCTATTTTTATTTCGCACACATACTCTATTTGCCCTTCAATAAATCCATGAAGCTGGCGTTCCCAGTCCAGAACTTCTGTTTCGTTGTATGTATTGGCAATAGACAGCATTGGGATTTTGTGAGCAATGCGAGTAAAATCGCCGGAAGTTTCTTTCCCAACCGTTTGCGTTGGAGAATTGGCCTGCCTAAATTCCGGATACTCCTTTTCCAAAGCCTCCAGTTCCTTATAGTTTGCATCAAATTCAAAATCAGAAAAGAGGGTTGTTTTGCCCTGATAATACAAACTATTTGCCTCATTGAGTTTTGAGGTAAGTTCCCGGATTCGCGCTTCGATTTTTGACATACTGTATGTTAGTAGGAATATAGAAATGTCATTTACCAAACACTTTCAACAGGGTATGAACGAATATTCTCATCGTGGGTTATAAATTTCATACTTTCAAAAATCGCTGTTGCTGTTAAAATCCTGTCAAAAGGATCTTTGTGAAAGTTTTCTAATTGCTCTAAATTGAAAATGTGCTCAGGTTTCACATCGCATAATTTAAATTTATTCTCAATAATAACTTTAACGAACCCTTTAGCATTATTTGGAAATTTTAATTTATCTAAATTAATTTTTATTGCCAATTCCCAGACAGAAGCTATGCTAACAAATTTTTGGTATTGTTCATCTGATAGAATTTGTTTTGCTGTTTGTGATAGTTGCTTATCCCCATTGAAAAACCAAATAAGTGCATGCGTATCTACAAGATATCTCATTCCATATACTCCTTAAAACAATCCAATGGAGCATCAAAATCATCTGCCATCCAAATTTGCCCTTTTAAACACCCAAATCCGGTTTTTGGTTCTTCTATGTCTGTAACGGGACTGTGATATTGTTCTTCAATGGGAAAAACCAATATTTCAACGGTTGTGCCTATATAATCCTTGGGTATAGGCAAGGTTATTTGCTCTCTTTCCGCTTTGCATATTGTTCTAACCATAAAAACTCCTAATCTTAGGCATAAAGTAGAAAATCTAGGATGTACCCTATACCTAAACGAAAAAACCAGCGTTTTCTATATTACCCCCCATGGCAAGTCAAAATAAAAAGATGTGGAATATACATACTAAGCTAATAGTTATTCTCATAGCCTTAGCTACACTGCCGCTTTTTGTTTTTGCAGTATATTCGCTGCTGCAAAATAAAAACGTTATCCAGCAGGCTAAGCATGCCTCGCTGGAAAACTCTATTCATTCTCTGAATGCAGGGGCCGTGGAAAGCATAGAGAGAATGTCCACGGATATTGCAAAAAGCCTCGCAGATTTCCTTTACGCAAGGGACGACGATATCCGCTACCTTGCAAAAACGGCAAATTCCATGAACGGAGATATAAAATCAATCGAAAAAATCTATTCCACCTTTGTTCGCTCAAAAACCAAAAGAGCAGTTTTGCAAAAACGCTGGGTTATATCCAAAGACGGCAACCGCTGGGTTCGCTGGAATGTTCCCAATACGTCTGGCACAATAGGCAAAAGCAGCAACGAAAGCAATAACGATAAAGTAAACGGCGCAACATTCAACCCTGTACCCGCAGACGGGCTGGAATACGTAGATGTACCCCTGTACGACGAAGTCACATTCATAGGGCTTGATGGCATGGAAAAAATCAAAATAGGAACTACGGATATTCCAAACTCCCGCAAAGTTCGCTATGCAGATTACTTTAAAACAGGCAACCTAAAAGACGTATCAGATAAAAAAAATACCTTTATACACGCAGAAACATATTACCCCGCCTTGGCAGAATTAACCAATAGAGAAGGCAATGATATTTACGTTTCAGATGTAATAGGCGCATATACCGGGTCTAACTATATAGGTATGTACACAAAGCCTAATCTGGAAGCCGCCGCTAAAAAACTTGGCTACGATATAGAATATGCACCGGAAAAACAAGCCTTTGCCGGCGAAGAAAATCCTGTGGGGAAAAGATTTGAAGGCATTGTGCGCTGGGCAAGCCCGGTTTATGCTAATGGCGTGAAAATCGGCTATGTAACCCTTGCCCTGAGCCAAGACCACATAATGGAATTTGTGGACCATAAAACTCCCATGAAAGATAGATACACAGAACTGCCAAGTGCCTACGAAGGCAATTATTCGTTTATATGGGATTACCAAAGCAGAAGCATAGCCCACCCGCGCCATCATTCAATCTACGGCTTTGACCCGGAAACAGGAGAAGAAGAAATCCCCTGGCTAATGACAACGGAATACAACCAGCTTTTGGAAAAGAGCGGTGTATCTGCAGAACAGGCAAATGAAATGGCGCCGGAACAAAGATTTACCGCATTAAAAAGCAATTGGAAAAACTTAATAAACAAAAATGCAGACAAAACAGGCAAACCTGTTTATGATTTGATAAACGGCATTCCAACTTTCAAAAACCAACGAAGAAAAGATCCCAATCCGGATAATCCAGACCCCGACCATACACCCGCAGGAGATTTAACGCGGCTTGGCTATGTAGGTTTGGATGGCAGGTATTTGAACAATGCACCGCAATGCACGGGCTGGCTAGACTTAACCCGGCAGGGGGGGTCTGGTTCTCTATATATTCTTTGGAGCGGAATTTACAAACTGAACACCGCAGCTGCTATTCCCTATTACACAGGGCGTTATGCACCCAACAAAGCTAATAACTATTCAAAAGTCGGATTTGGATTTGTTGCCATAGGTTCCGGCATAGAGAGTTTTACAGAGCCGGCAGTTGAATCTGCAAAAAACATGGATGTTTTCCTTGAAAATGCAATATCTAATACCATAAAATACGCACTCATATCACTCTTTATACTGCTGGTAATAACCTTGCTCGTTTCCTTTGCAATGTCTAGCTGGCTTTCTACAAGCATAAATACTCTTTTGCAGGGCATAGCAAAATATAGTGTAGGGCATCGCCAATTTCGCTTCAATTCGGAACGCACCGATGAATTCGGCGAACTTGCAAAAGCCTTTGATATGCTTGCAGAAAACATAGAGAAAAGCATCTATCATGCCATTGTCATAACAAATTTGGAAAAAAACATAGTTTATATGAACCGCATTGGCCTATATTTTCACAAAGGCGAAACTTTTGATATGCTGGAAGACAAACCCTACTCAAAATACAGCATCTATCCGGAAAAAACCGAATACGACCCATTCTATGCCTACGAAAACGGAACAGAAACCCTTGTATATCACGACAAAGAAAATGATTTATACCTAAAAGGCAAAGTTATGCCACTTTTAGACAGCAACAATTTGAAAATCGGTTATATGGTGGAATCTTTTGATGTAACGGAAATTGAAAAACGGAACCTAATTGTAGAAGAGCAAAATAATCGCCTTATAAAAGCACAAGAAGAACTTACGGAAGCATTGCAAAAAGCACAGGATGCAACCAAGGCAAAAAGCGTATTCCTAGCAAATATGAGCCACGAAATACGCACCCCACTGAATGCCATAATAGGCTTTGCAGAACTGGAACTCATGAACAAACTGCCGCCGAGCACTGTAGAAAGTTTAGAGAACATTTACACTTCCGGCAAAACATTGCTAAACATAATAAACGATATTCTAGACATATCAAAAATAGAATCCGGCAAAATTCAATTAGACCCTGTGGAATACGATTTGCCAAGCGTTATAAGTGATTCCATAAATATAAATCTGGTACGCATAGGAAACAAACCTTTAAGGTTAAACCTTATTGTTGACGAAAATATCCCACAAAAACTTTTTGGAGACGATTTACGGCTCAGGCAAATTTTCAACAACCTGCTTTCCAATGCCATAAAATATTCAAACAGCGGAACCATAACTTTCTCCGTAAAGTCCGAACTGGAAAAAACATCAGAAACCGAAACCCTTTGCTGTTTGAGCTGCTATGTCCAAGATACGGGCATAGGCATTTCAGAAGAAGACTTGCCAAAATTATTTGGCGATTACCAGACGGTAAACCAGCTTGCCCACCGCAATTCAGAAGGAACCGGCCTTGGCCTTGCTATTTGTAAAAGACTTATTGAGATGATGGGCGGCAAAATATTGGTTGAGAGCAAATTGAACAAGGGTTCTAAATTTTCGTTCCAAATAAAAGTAAAAGTTATAGATGAAAAACCTATAGGCAAAAAAGTTGCAAATAATCTGATGTCTTTAAAATATGTAAAGCCAATTCGCAAAGAAGGAAATTTTATATTTGAAGAAATGCCTTACGGGCGAATACTCATAGTTGACGATGTTATTACAAATCTTGAAGTTGCAAGGCGGCTTATGGAGCCTTATAAAATGCACATAGAAACCGCCATGAACGGCTACGAGGCATTAGACAAGGTAAAAGAATGCGAAGAAGATTACGATATAATATTTATGGATTATATGATGCCCGGGATGGACGGTATAGAAACAACAAAGATTGTCCGTGAACTAGGCTACAAAGGCACAATAGTTGTGCTTACTGCAAACGCCGTAGTTGGTGCAGATAAAATGTTCAAAGAAAACGGATTTGACGATTTTATTTCAAAGCCTATTGACATAAAAAAATTGGATGCCATTATAAAAAGATATGTTAGCAATAAGTCAAAAAGCCACCCAGAAACAGACGGAGAAAAAAATTCGGAAATAAATACCTTTAGAATAAACGAGAAAATTTTAGAAATGTTTAAGCGAGATATTGAGAAATCCATAGTAAAACTCAAAGAAACCATTGAGCGAGGCGACTTAAAACTTTTCACAATAACCGCACGTGCAGTTAAATCCGCTTGTGCAAACCTAAACGAGGAAGAAGCATCAAAACTCGCAGAAGAACTCGAAGCATGCGGCAATAACGGAGACGTTGCCGAGATACAGACAAAATACCCACTGCTTATAGAAAGGCTAAAAGAAATTTTGGAAAAGCATCACACAACCGCTAATGAGTTGGTATAGG
>LIUI01000014.1:508-4432 GCA_001462235.1 Fibrobacteria bacterium GUT307 | reverse complement strand
AGATTTTACGTGAGACAATGCGAATAGTTGCATAAGCCCTAAAAGCGGTGTAAACTGGGGTTATGCATCCAACTGCGGTAAAACGACCCCCCAAACAGGGCCTTTTGCTGGAAAAAGTACAGCACGCCGCCACAAAAACCGCCAATTCTGGGCTAGCGAGGGTCTATTACGGTGTCCAATACCTCGACGGAAAAACATCCCGGTGGATCAGCGCCGACCCCGCTATGGCAGAGTATATTCCGCAAGCGCCGGTGAATGACGAAGCGAAAAAACGCAACAAGAACCTGCCGGGGATGGGAGGCGTGTTTAACTACGTGAATATGCACGTGTATCATTATGCGGGGAATAATCCGGTTAAGCTGGTTGATCCGGATGGAGAAGCAATAATAGCAACCGCAAATGCAAAGAAACTATTTAGTCGTGATAGTGGACATATAAGAATAGCGAATAAAACTCCGCTTATGTATTCCTCAATGATTATTTACCTAGGACCTAGGCGTCGAACATCAATGGAGTTATATGATACGATTACCAGAAATTATACACTAAGCAAAATAGAGAATAATCGGAAAGTAATGGGACCAGAATTTAATAAGTTTTTAGCTGTTGTAAATAATTATATTGAGGCAAAAGAAAATAATAAAGATATTGTTTTTAACACGACACTTATTGAAGGCAAGCTAGACGATAATAATAATCCTTATTATTTACTGAGTATGACTATAGATGGAACGACAACGGATCTATTTTATTTTTCTAGCGAAGAAATATCCAGTAACAGGGGACGTGCTAAAAATGACTTGCTAACTCGTATAGGTGAGTTTTTTGCCGTGTTTAAGGATGGAACGCCAGAGGAGTGGAAACCAGATGCAAGTACGAAAATTCAAAGCGATCTTTTTTAGTCTCTTGTTTAGTATTTTTCTTTTTTCATGTAAGAGTATCCCAGATAACACTGATAGTATATGGAGTTCTACCCAATATGAAATACCTGTAACTACAGAGAACATTTTAGTTACACTTTCTAAAACTCCCGATAAAAACTATTTTGACTTTGAGATTGAAGGCATCAAATATACTCTGCTTGAAATAAAGCAGGAAGGAGGTAATAGTCTATATGTTTTTCATGCTACAGATGCTAAAACGTGGCAAGAACACATGAACTTAAGAAGTAAGGGGGCAATTTTTGAAATTACATTTGAATTTCAGCAAGAATATTTGCGAATGGACTATTTTTCATATGGCTTGGGATATATATCAAAATATAATATACTGGATGGAACCATGTGTTATGAAAATGGCCGTGGAATGGAAAGAGAAGAACAATGAGTGGAAATTTAAGAGCAACTTCGCTTTTTTTGACTATAGGTATCCATCAATTTGAACGATAAAATTGCTCGGAAAAGGGGTGGTAATAACAACGTGTTTTTTGCAAATCCCTACCCTGCCGATGCTTTTTTTTTGTTTCTCAATGTATACGGTTTGTATCATATCCGTCAATTTAAGTGGTGCTAATGTTCCAGGGAAGCAGTTTTTCCAGTCTTCGGCTGAAGAAGCGAGTTGCACTTTTTCAAAAAGGGTTGGCAGGTAGTGGGCGGGTACACGGCCGTTCTGCCTGGCCATTTCTATCTGCGTGTAAATGCCGTAGGAACTTTCTGCCCCGTAGTGGCAATAAAATACCTCTTGCATTCCACCCATCAGCCGGTATATACTCTCCTTATGCAGTCCTATGCGGTAAAAAGACCCCCCAACCAGAGTCTTTTACCGGAAAAGGTACAGTACACTGCCACAAAAACCGCCAATTCGGGGCTAGCGAGGGTCTCTTTCGGTGTTCAATACCTCGACGGAAAAACATCCCGGTGGATCAGCGCCGACCCCGCTATGGCAGAGTATATTCCGCAAGCGCCGGTGAATGACGAAGCGAAAAAACGCAACAAGAACCTGCCGGGGATGGGAGGCGTGTTTAACTACGTGAATATGCACGTGTATCATTATGCGGGGAATAATCCGGTGAAGTTAGTTGACCCGGAGGGAAGAATTACTATTACATCACAAACCATGGGTAAAACGGTTGGTCTTGGAATTACAACATACACACTAATACCATATGGAGGAGGATATACTAAAGAACAACAAATGGCTAATGATATAGTTTTAGGACTCACTGTTGCTATAGGGGTTATATCGTTATTTACAGGAAAAATCGGCCTCCTTCCTACTTCCATTGCTTCAGCCATCAATGCTCTAGAAAATATGGATACGGCAGAGGGTGCATCTGTTGGTGTTGGAATAGCCGTTGAGATTTTGAAAAATTCCAAGCATCCAATAACTAAAGCTTTAGGAGAAGGATTAGATATTGCAAATGCTCTTGCTCCATCTATACTTGAAGTTGCTCGGAACAACAATTTAGATATTTCATTAAGTCAAGCAACGGAATTGGCAAAAATTGCTATTGAGCAAAGTTATACAAAAGATCTAAGGGACGCTTTATCAAAAGAAAGTGGTGTAACAGTTGGTTATCCTGAATATGAAAAAGGTGGGTTTATTATGAACTTTAAGGCTGTGGATAATGCCTATTCTGATACCGTAAAGCGTACTGCAGAAAGAGTCAAAGCTTCAAGTCCTGTTTATAAGGATATTGAAATAAACTTTAAGTAAATCATTATCAAAAGGAAGATATGAAACAAATCGTTTTGCTAATATTAATATTTATTTGTCGGATTTACAATATTTATCCAGAGCAAAACTATAATTATTACATAAGAAATATTAATGGCAGTTATTATATTGCAAATATTGAAGAAAAAAGGGGGGTCTCCTATTTTAAGTATATCATGGTAGATGATAACAAAGAAAAAAATATTATCGGATATTACTATAATACAGATATAATAAAATTTGTGGACATTATTAATGCAGACAATAATATAGAATCATCAAAATATTTTGACAGTAATAATGACATTATTTACGAGATAAACTATATTTATGATAAAAATAAAAGATTGATATCATTGGTTGCTGAATGCGCAAGTGATGATTTTGTATTTCGTTCTGTAATTGAAATAGTTTATATAAATAACATAATAATCCTTAAAGCCAATAGATATCTTAAAAATACATTGGTATCATTGCACTTAATTTCAAATCAACTATGCGATGACAAGTATTTCCCACTCTATAATGAAACAGTAATAGTTAGTAGCGTCAATGGTACTATGCAAACAGTTAAATTGATAGAAAATTATAGATATGAAGGTTCGAAAATTCAACGATATGAAGCCAATGAAAGTAATTTAGCAACAATTGTTGAAGAATACAAATATAATGAAAATTTGATTTTTATTGAAGAAAACAGAACCGACATTGATGGCATTTTTTATTCAAAAACAACAAATATTAATGGCATCTTTGTAAAAGAAAACATAAAAGCCAGAGGTGGTTTTGAAACTGAATCAGAATATTATATTGAAGAGATAGAGCAAAATTTATTTATTAAATATAATCATGTGGATTATTCCTTGATTTGTGATGATGAAATTGTAACTATAGATAAAGTTGAACATAATTTTATTCCAAAACAGCGTTATAAAAATCTACGTGTAAAACTAGATCCATTTTTTGATTTTCGTTTTGTTAACACATATTTTAGTAAAAATATAGAATAGCCGGAATTGTCAAAAATTAAGAACGACGCAGATAACCACGTTTCACAGGTAAGAAAAGCTTCAATGTTTATATCCGTAAAATTTAACGGTTTAAATGTATGTATCCGTCAAATTAAGCGTATCCGTCAAATTAAGCGGTGAAAATGTTCCATGGAAGGAGTTTTTCCCAGTCTTCGACTGAAGAAGCGAGGGGCGCTTTTTCAAAAAGAGCTGTCAGGTAGTGGGAGGGAACAATGTCGTTCTGCTTGGCCGTTTCAAT
>LIUI01000014.1:0-251 GCA_001462235.1 Fibrobacteria bacterium GUT307 | reverse complement strand
AGATACATGACCAGCTTGTCCCATTGTTCCAGTGTATAGGAAATTGCACCGCCCAATAATAAGCTCGGCGGAACCTCTTCCACTCTTTTCAGTAGCCACGATTTAAACATTTCAAGTATAGGCCCGGCATTGGCTTTCCGTTCAGCCAGGAATTGTTGCTCGTCCAGATTCTGGCTGCGTATTTCATCTTCAAGATTATACAGCTTGCGGATATGTTTTACTCCTTCCTCAGCAGAAGTTGCTTTCGCGCC
>LIUI01000013.1 GCA_001462235.1 Fibrobacteria bacterium GUT307 | reverse complement strand
CAGCACGTTTTCGGCGTACGCATATGGTGGAAATACCAGCGGAAGAATGTTAAGTTGGGACGATGCCCAAAGTACCTATGATCAGTGGGTGAAAAGCGTTCAGGCCAATGAGAATCTGTCGGTTATCGATGGAGGGGTTATCGACTCTACATATCAAGACAACATTAATGAAATGTACCCTATTTGGATGTTTGTTAATACAAGCACAAAAGAGGGGCTTGCACGGCGCGAGGCAATCAGGAACGAATTTTTAAAACAGTTGGCTGATGCGCAAGGTATGCTGAAAGATTTGGCACCGGAGGTTTTTTATATAAAAGATATTTATATGGGGCAGGGAAAGAGTAGCAGTGAGGCGACTTCTGATTTGCTCCATAAAGCTCCCGTTGGATATGCAATGTATCAAGTTGGCGGAGACATAAATGATGATACTAAAGGCTACTATGTATATTTGGGATATACTGTAACGTCCAATTTGGATGAAGCCGTAACGGATTTAGTCGCTTTTTTTAAGTGGGGAAGAGATGCGTCAACTGTGACAGGTAAATACGGAACATACCCTTACGCACTTGGAGGCGATGCAAACAGGGACAACGGCGGCCCTGATATATATCTTTTTTATACAAAGGAAAAAAATAAGGGCAATGCTCCTGCAATCGCCATAAGGGATCTGAAGGTAGAAAACCAGGGGAGAGCCAGCCAGCCAGCTCCTAATAGCGGAAACGGTTGGACTACAGTTCAGTGGGGGAATTATGACGTCGATGGTGCAGCCGAAATGAACAGAGGTGTCAGCGGTTCCAACAGAATTTATATCTGGCAACAAAAGGTTTTGGAGTAGGGCGAGGTCAGCTAACAATTTGCTTTTGAAAAAAAGACCTCAGTCTCCACGGAAGTTTGTTTTCTATCTGGTATTACTGCGGAAGCGGGAGGGGTTGAACATATTTTGCTCTGATTGAATCTCCGGGGGCGGCGTTAAAATGCCACCACTCGCTAGGCAAATTTATCCACCCGCCTCGCCCCATAACATAGCGTAAAAAATTGCGATTTTCAATTTGGACTTCGGTTAGCAAGCCCTGTTCCAAAGCTTGTTTTTCTCCGTTTTTGCCTGCGTAAAAAGCAAAGGAATCATAAGGGAGCCCCATATCCACAAGTTCCCCCTTTTCATTGAGCAAACCTATATCCAATGCCATTCCATAAGCGTGAATGCTACCCTTAGAAGGAGATGCTACAAAACTTTGCCAAGGAGTGCCAACGAGTTCAGTAGCGGCCTCGCCCACTACAGGTTCATGGACTACATCATTGAGGGCTTGTACTACTACTACGACGGTAAAAACCTCTTGCGTAGTGTTCGTTGTTTGAAAGGACTAAACGCAGATATGAAATTCACTTTTTCCCGCCCTTATGACGGAGGAGCTTTAAAATGAACAAGTCTTTTTTTGCACTCGCCCTTGCGGTGATAATCTCAATGCCCGGTTGCAGCGACTCGGGAAACAATTCTCAGGAACCGGAAGAACCGCCTGTGATACAAGAACCACAAGTAATAGGGGCACCAGCACTTTCAAATGCTTACGTGGACGCTGCAACCAGCGGCATTATCTCAGGCATAGCCGGCAAAATCGGAGTTTCGCTTGCGGGCAAGGCTTTGCAGGAGGCAGGGCTTGGGTCGGTGGCGGAGTTTTTGGGCTTGACTAGTTCCAATAGTGCTATAGAGCAAACTTTGGATCAAATGAACGCGAAGTTGGACCAGCTTTTAGATGAAGTCCATGTCATTGACCAAAAATTAGATTTTATTAGCGCTCAAATAACCGAATTGAAAAACTTGTTAGAAAAAACCACCCAATGGCAGCTAGCACAGGGCAGTCTCAATACCTTTTCCACGAGTTTCGGCAATGTGCAAACCGACAACAACAGCTTATTGAATCGGCTGCTCAGCTACAATAGCAATTACGCTGATGTGCTGGCAGGAAAAATGACGAATGAGAAGTATAACGAAGGGCTTGCAAACATCATGCACAGTTGGTTTAGGGTCGATAGCCCCAATAAATTTAACACGCTCCTCCAAATGGGAGATGCAATTATGGGTTCTGGAAGCTACGCAACCGTTGATGCTCCCGGCATAGCGCGGTATTCGCTTGAAGCGGTTTTTTCGGAGAACAACACGCAGGCGCTTATAGGATACAACAATTTCATAAACCGTATGTTTATCGATTTTTCTCTGGGTGTTTTGATATGCAGCGGGGCTATGAAATTTGAGTTGGAGCAACAGGACAATTCTGGGGTTAAAAGCGATATAGCAGAGATGATGCGGCAACTGCAACAAAAATATATTGCTGTACTCTATTATTTATATGGCGACCCCACAAAAACCACGTCCAAAGCAGAATACATACTGGCACGTGAGCAGAAAGAAACGGATTGCATCATTCCGAGCGGCAAAACACTCGATGATTATGTGTGCTTTTACACGCAGGGAACCACAGCCGCACACGCCGTCTTAAAAACCGATGCGGATATGGCAACGGTGCAAAAGGATTTGGTGCTTCTTGCACCGGGGCAGAGCTTTACGCCCGTTGTGCGGCACAAGTCAGCGACGAGTTACAAGCTTACTTCCTACAATACGTCTGTCGTGACTGTGAATGGTGGAGCGGTTTATGCTTCCTCGCCCGGCATTGCACGGGTAGTTGTGAGCACCGAAAGGAGCATAACCAGCTTTTTTGTGTATGTGATGAACTTCGGTGAGCACAACAGCATAGATGCGGAGGTTATTTTCGGCAGCAATTACCAATTCACCGGCCAGGGCCACGACCAAATTATGTCGCTGGAAGAACTGTTCCCCGACATTCAAGATGAAATATACAACTTTACATGGGCACTGTCCAGCAATGCGTTTAGTCTTTCGCTTGCTCCTAAAGAAAACTACATCTATCCTGTTCAAGACAGCGGCATCGCCGTTTTGTACGGCTACCGCCAAATCACCTTTAAAGACATTGCCGGGAAGGATGTACAGGTGTGGCAGCGTGCCCAGGCAACAATAGCGGTAAACGCATCCATTCCCAATCCGGTATATAGTGCCGATGAATTTTTGGCTGCAATTGACGGCGATCAGCCTGCCACGCTGATGAACAATATAGATTTGAGGGGGTATAAGTCAAGATTCACCGCCGGAACAAGTGATAGAGGATGGCCGAGTCCTTTTACTTATACTTGGTATTACCAACTAGTAACCACAACAAACTATACCTCAGTTTTAGACGGAAACAGTTTTACGGTTATGATACCCGGCGCAATTTTGTTCCCCAGTATTAACGGTGGACAGGTAAAAAATCTTACTCTTTTTTTCACGGAATGTTTCTTGGCACCCCCCCGGCCGTTACCGTCCTATGATATTCACGATGGGGTCGTGGGCCTTAGCCTGCAGACAGACGGCCGGAGTATCGAAAATATTAAGGTGGTGGATAAACCCAATACGGATTACTTATATGCATGCGGGACTACGTAACACAGGCACGGCTGGCACATGGATCACTGGTGCGGATGGATTCCCTTGGCCGGCGGGGAGGACGTGGGAGTAGGGCGAGGTTCTAATTTTTGCTATATTATGTCTTATGAAACAGCGTGCTTACATAGATACCTCCGTAGTGGGAGGTTATTTTGAAACGGAATTTCTTGAAAGTACTCGGTTATTTTTTGATGAAGCTCGTAGAAATGAGCGAATTTTACTCGTTTCCGACATATTAAAAAAAGAACTTGAAAGCGCACCGCAACCGGTTAAAGATTTGTTAACGACCATTCCAGAAGAATCTCAAGAACAAGTGTATATGAGTCCGGATGCCGAAATTCTTGCCAGAAAATATATTGAAGCAAAAGTAGTGGGCAATGCCAGTTTAGATGATTGCCGACATATAGCCATAGCCACGCTCTGCAAAGCGGATGTTCTTGTAAGTTGGAATTTTAAGCATATAGTCAATATTATGCGAATAAAAGGTTACAATGGCATTAATAGTTTGCTTGGTTATGGAATCATAGAAATCAGAACGCCAAAGGAGGTATTATTATATGCCAGCAGCAATTGAGCAACCGCAAATAATTCCTGGAATTATGGACAAAATTCGAGCGATTAAAGAAAAAATCAGCTTGGAAACTTTCAACATGAATTTTCAGGAACTTAGCGAATATTTAAAAATTCCTCCAAATACAGAACAGTATAGTAAATAACAAATCCTCTCGTAGAGGAGCCATTAACACAAGCGCGCCCGGCACATGGATCACTGGCGCGGATGGATTCCCTTGGCCGGCGGGGAGAGCGTGGGAGTAAGCGAAAGGCTGGGTAAGGCGTTGCTTTACCCAGATTCTTCAAATTCTCTTATGAATTCCTCTGGGGAAATAACAGGAACCTCTGAATTGGTGAAATCAAGTAAGTTACGAGTTACTATATAATCCGCATTAAATTCCTTTGCACATTCCAGTTGCAAAGCATCTTCAAAATCATCTATAGTATCATTTTTTAGAGCTTGAACTATTTGATGTTTCCCAACTGTAACTATATCTACATATTCCAATATACCTAATAAAAGTTCCTTACGTTCTTTTGCTGTATATTCTTTCCTTTAAAGCTGTTGCATAATCCTCCTTCCAATCCCAATTTTCAGGACAAGAAACCTGCAACCGAAGTATCGCAGACACCAACCCATCTTCTTTTAGATTCTTGGGCAAATCATCATTTGCTTGACGTTTGGAAGTTCTCATGATATTTAATATAGAAAAATAATTTTCCGTCTTTATTCGTGCTTGATTTTGGATTTTGATAAATCTGATGACGCAAAATCCATAACTAGTTGAAATATAACAAGTTACATTTATAAAAAATTAAATGTGTCGAAGTCAGGAAATAACACACTACGCTCAACACAGGCGCCGCCGGCACATGGGTCACTGGTGCGGATGGATTCCCTTGGCCGGCGGGGAGGAGTTGGGAGTAGCAAATCCCCGCAAATACTTTTCTATATTACCTTCATGTCTCTGTCTGCAGATATAATTTCTAGGATAGTTCAAAGCCTTATGGGTTTGAATGTCTATAAAATTATTTTATTCGGTTCTTATGCAACCGGCACAGCAACAGAAGACAGCGACATAGATTTGGTTGTGATTTTAGACACCGAAGAATTTGCCAAAACTTTTGACGAAAGAATGGATAGAAGGCGCCCTATATCCACAGCGTTATTGGAAATAAACTATCAATTTGCTATGGATATCATAGTTTATTCAAAAGGAGAGTTTGATTATTTGAAAAGCAGAGAAGATTTTTTTGCACGAGAAATTGAAGAAACAGGAAAGGAACTCTATGGAAAATAGCGTGTCAAATCCACATGCATGGACGTTTTTTGCTGAAAAAGATTTAGCTCTTGCAGAGTTTATTGCTAACCGTCCCGAATTTACAGGTGAATTGGCTTTTCATTGCCAACAAGCAATTGAAAAATACCTAAAAGGTTATCTTGCAAAATTTAAAATTCCGTTTAAGAAAAGTCACGATTTAGTAGAATTGTATCATATAGCTAAGGGAGTAAAGGATTGGGGCATAGATGAAATTTTATTAAAAGATATCAGAGATTTATATGTAGAAATTCGTTATCCTAGCAATATTGGGCTTTTATCAGATGGCACTCTACCTACTAAGGAAAAAGCCAAAACTTATCTGGATTTTGCAAAAAATATAGCGAATATTGTTAAAACCGAGATTTAAAAGACAAGCGGCCTACGCTTAACACAGGTGCGGCTGGCACATGGATCACTGGTGCGGATGGATTCCCTTGGCTGGCGGGGAGGACGTGGGAGTAGCTTGCCTGAAATCTATGTTATGGGTTGAAGGCATATTGAACGAAAATTTAGTGTTTCCGCAAAAAGAAGTTATCGCAAAATCACCTTTCGAAATAATGTCCATCCCTATAAGGATGTCTATTCCGTTCAAAATACATTCCGTCACTTTCAAATATGAAAAGCCCACATTATTGGGCAATAATATATTGACCGAATGTGCGTTCACGGGGGAGCTTCCATTGGCGTGATACATTATCTCCCTGCCCGTGGGTTCTAAATCCAGCAAACGAGCTACATTCTCGGATATAACGGATGCTGTTGCCCCCGTGTCCCACAACGCCACAAATTCCTTCATAAGAGGAGGTTTTAATCCCTTCTGCAAATCCTCATCGCCAAATGCTTCGCAAACATGGCACGTAGTCATTAAAGTGTCAAGAATACCATTGTATTCAATAGTGAAAGATTTAGAATCCATAAAAATTACCTAAAAGCCACGCTTGAATAAAGCCGCATTGTGTAAGCACTATCGCCCTCGGTGCATTCCTGTATAAGGAAAGTTCCGCGTTCATAGTTTTTCTTTGATTGAATAACAGCTTGCTCGTAGGTGTCGTAATCGCCCACCACTTTCTCGCCCACAATGGTTAAAAAACGATTGCGGTACTTCTCCACCAATTCATTCTGGTGCTCAAGATAATAAGAAAACTCTTTGTCAAGTTTTCCGCTTTTTTCCTTACTCATGACCTCTATCCAAAATCAATGCCCAAGCAATAATATAGAAAAATAAAAAAACATAGCTTAACACAAGTGCGGATGGATTCCCTTGGCCGGCGGGGAGGAGTTGGGAGTAGGGTTGCCATTTTGCGAAATTACTATATTATTTACTATGACTACTGCCACTGTTGAAATTAAGAATAATATTGCTCTTGATCTATTAAAAAACCTGCCAACCACGGCAGAGCTACCAAAAGCAGGTTTAGCTAAAGCACGAGGTGGCCTGCGTAAATATGCAAATCCAAATTTAATCCCATTTGAAAAAGGAACTTGGGAAAAAGCAGTTGTCGAAAAATATGCCAAACAATAAATTGATTTTTGATGCCAATGCCATATTACGGTATATTCTTGATGACATACCAGAACAAGCTGATATTGTGGAAGAAGCAATAAAAGAACGAGAAACTTTGGTGTTGCTGGAAGTTATTGCTGAGGTTATTTATATTCTAACAAAATACTACAATATTGAGCGAAAAGAAACTGTTGAAAACATAATTAATTTTTTGAATGAGACAAACGATAAAAATGAAATTTTGCGATTAGCCTTAAAAACATTTAGCGAAACTGATTTTGACTTTGTAGATTGTGTTCTTTATGCTAACTCAAATCAATACGATATTTTCACTTTTGATAAAAAATTGAATGCGTTTATACATAATGTAACTTGATGTTACACAAGCGCCGCTGGCACATGGGTCACAGGTGCGGATGGATTTCCGTGGCCGGCGGGGAGGAACTGGGAGTAGGGAACGGTTCTAATTTTTGCTATATTATGTCTTATGAAACAGCGTGCTTACATAGATACCTCCGTAGTGGTAGGTTTGCTTGGTTGTGGGATCATAGAAATCAGAACGCCATAAGGCGTTTTGCAACACGTTCCGAGGTAGAACTATGGCCGAGAAAATTCTTTTATTTATAATTCCGTTTATTCTTTTTTGCTTTTTTGCAGCTGCCGCAGAAGAAGCGGTTTATACTTTGCCGGGAAGCGTGGTTGTGGGCGAAGAAATAGAAAACAATGAAAGAATGCTTGAAATAAAAAGCTCCGATTGGGAAGGCAAAAATTTGTCTCTAGCCGATGTGCTTGCTACATACGCTGGAATTCAAACAAGGCAAATGGGCGGGATGGGGAGCTTTCAAAGCATATCCATAAGGGGAATGCCGGGCAAGCAAATAGCTTTGGCAATAGATGGCGTGGTTTTGCAAAGTTTTGGAGTGGCAGACTTAGGCAGCATAGATTTGAACCAGTATGAGAAAGTGGAAGTATATAAGGGTTTTATACCTGCAAAATTCGCCGCCAACGGAATGGGCGGGGTTATAAACTTGGTTTCAAAAGATGCGGCGGCAAAGGGCGGCAGGTTTTATGCCTCTTACGGAAGCCACAACAGCAGAATTCTCTCCATGCAGGCAAGCGCACCCCTTACCGATTCCCTGTTTTGGACAAGCAACATAAACTACCGTGCCTCAGACAACGATTTCTCTTACCTAAACCGCAATGGCACGCAATACAACACAGAAGACGATTTTTGGACAAAGCGAGAAAACGCAGGTTACTCGCAAATATCCGGCAATCATTCTTGGACATTCGTGCAAAAAAGAAATATTGTTTTAAGAGCAGAGCATCATTCGGAAGAAGGCGGTATTTCCGGGAGGGAACACCAAGTGATAAAAACAGCACGTTCTGCAAATGATGGAATTCTTGCCAGTTTGGAAATTGAACCCAAAGATAAAAATATCGATTTTGGATTTCAAGGTTTCACAGGCATAGATAAAAATATGAGCGTATGGCATGAGCCTATTGATAAAATGGGCTATGGCGAAGAGGAACGCACGGAAGTTGGGCTTTTGGCGAAGAATGTGGGGGGGCAGGGTTCTTTTTATTTTGAAAATATTTTTTTGAAAACAGAACTTCACGCTTATCTCAGCTACCAATACCTTGAATCCAGAAATAAATCCGTGATACTCTCGGATTACGAACTTTCAAACACTGTTTTTCAGGCTTCATTTGCGGGGACTTTTGCACCCATTGATTTTTTCAATGTAAGGTTAAATGCAGCTAGCAGGCACAGCAGGCAAAAGCTGGAAAGCGGCTATGTTCGCACTTTTTACATGGATGGCGAATTTAAGGAACGTTCCAAAGATTTGCGGTCTGGCAGGGTATCGTTGAATTTTGGGAAAACGGATTCCAAGTGGAGCAGTTTTTTTGCGCTTGGGCATTATTTTAGAGACCCATCTGTTTATGAACTTTTTAGCACGGCTTTTGGAATTGTATCTAACCCAAATTTGAAGCCTGAGCAGGGTGAGCAAATTGAAGCGGGTGTTGCTTACAAAACTAAGAAAAGCAAACTTTCTGCCACGCTTTTTGCAAATAGCATTAGAGACCGCATAATTTATCACACAAGCGGCATGGTCACAAAGCCCATAAATGCAGAGGCGGGCAAGGTGTATGGAATTGAGAACGAGCTTGCGAGTGAGCTTTTCAGTTGGCTTAAAATAAATGCAAACGCAACTTTCCAAAACCCCAAAAATTTGCCAAACGAACCAAAAGAACAATATTATGCCTCTATGCTCTTTGTGCTTCCGTATTCCTTTGAATTAACGCTAGACGGCGAAGCTCACGGCCTTTTTTACCGAGACAAGGCACAAAGAAAAAATATCCCGATAAACTCATTTTACCACGCCGGGCTTAGTTATAAGCCAACCCCAAAAACAAAATTCTTTTTTTACGCAAAAAACCTAAGCGGCGGCGAATATCAAAACATTTACGATGCCTACCCCACGCCCGGCAGGATGTTCAGCTTGAGTTATTCGCATGGCCTGTAGAGACGGATAATTATCCGTCTCTACAGGCATTTTCTACATTAACCCAAATGTTGGAAGATGTAACAATTATAGGTTCGGGGCCCGCGGGCCATACTGCGGCTATTTATTTGGGCAGGGCAGAGAGAAATCCCCTTATGTTTGAGGGCTTTATGGCTGGCGGCATTGCCGCAGGCGGGCAGCTCACCACCACAGATACCATAGAGAATTTCCCCGGTTTTGCAAACGGAATTACCGGGAGCGAGCTTATGGAGCAAATGCGGGAGCAATCGTTGAAAAACTCTGTTCGCATAGTTACGGAAACGGTTTGCTCCGTGGATTTTTCAAAGCGTCCGTTTATATTAACATTAGAAAGCGGCGAAACTGTGGAAACAAAAAGCGTTATAGTTGCAACGGGCGCAACGGCAAAAACTTTGAACATTCTTGGCAGCAAGGAATTTTGGCAAAAAGGAATTTCTGCGTGTGCGGTGTGCGATGGCGCTCTTCCCATTTTTAGAAATAAAACCCTAGCCGTTATTGGCGGTGGAGATACCGCAATGGGCGAGGCAGAGCATCTTGCCAAATTCGCAAAAGAAGTCGTTATAATCCATCGCAGAGATAAATTCAGAGCAAGCCAGATTTTGCAAGACAGAATAAAAGCCAACCCAAAAATAAAAGTTATGTGGAACAGCATTCCCGTGGAATTAAAGGGAAGCAAACTTCTGGAATCCGCCATTTTGCAAAATACCTTAACAGGCGAAAATACAGAGCTAGAGATTTCCGGGCTTTTTTATGCCATTGGGCATAACCCCAACACGGAATTCTTAGACGGCCAGTTGCAACTAGACGGACAAGGCTTTATAGTGACGCAAGCGGGTAGCACAAAAACCAGCATTGATGGGGTTTTTGCCGCAGGCGATGTTCAAAACCCGCACCACCGGCAAGCGGTGATAGCCGCAGGCTCAGGTTGCTTGGCAGCCCTTGAATGCGAGGAATTTTTGATAAAAAATTGACAGAACCTTGACATTTGTCATAAAAATTTCTATATTTGGGGCGTAAGTATCAAATCGGGAGATTATTATGAACAAGGTTAAATTGGCTTTTTTGGCGGTAAGCATTTCGCTTGCCACAATATTCACTTTTTCTTGCACTACGGAATCAGACTGTGATGGTGCTGATTGTATTGATACAGAAGGGAAATCTGTAGATGACCTTTTAGCAGATGGCGTGAAATCGCTTGAAGCCGAGAAATGGGAAGAGGCTGTAGCGTATTACGATGCTGCTTACGAAAATGATAACAACGATGCAAAAGCGATAATTTATTCCGTGCTTGCTAACTTGGCAAAAATAAGCGTAGATGATAAGGTAGTTTCTTTAATAAAAGAGAATTTTGGGTTTACTAAATACCCAAACAGGCTAAACGCCTTGTTTAGCAAAGATTGGCTTGAGAAAGTTCCTAATTCTGATTATATTGAATACGAATATTGTAATGGAAATACTTGCGGGTATTGGTATGATGAATACGAATTGGAATGGTACGATCTAGACAAAGTAGGATACTACAGTTGCGGTTATAACAGTGGAAACTATAACTGCACGCTGCTATCTTCAACTCCGCAATACGATTCTGTCTATTTGCCTGCCATAAAAATTCCTGATTGGGTTAAGGGTGGCAAAGGTTCTGTTTATAATGATGCTTTATTTAGCGGCAATGTTTTTAATTCAGAAGCTTGGGCAATATCTCTATTGGCAAATATCTTGGACAAAAACAGTTCTGGCTTGAATAACTTGCTCGATGGCGTTATAGACGGGGTGTTTGGAACTTCTTACAATGAAGCGGTAAACCGGCTTAAAAAATTGGAAAACAGAAAAGAAGAAAGAATTAGCTTAGACCCTTATTTTATAGAGAAACTTGATTTGGAAGACGTTTTTGATAAGTACGATAAAATCGGCTGGGCAGAAGTTAATGCTGTTTTATCTGCCATGCTTGCAGTAAAGGCATCTTTGGAATGGGTTGCTTCTTACGATTTAAATATGGACTTGAGCTGGTTAAAATATGCTTGGAAAGACGACCCGGCAGACATGGTTAATCACTTCAAAAACGCAGATGCGAGCAGACTGCCATTCAACAATAATTTCTTGAAAGCTCGCCCCGGTAAAATGGACATTGCAAAAGCTGATTATATAAAAGCTATAGAGGGTTTGCGGGCTTCTTATGCCTCAATCCAAAGCAGCGAACTTTATCCAGATGAGGCAAAAGATGCATACGCCACAGTCAATGACGGCTTTGGAAAGCTTATAGAAGCGATTAGAGACGGCGGTAAATTCTACATTCCGGAAGATCCAACAAAAGGTACTTGGCCCACATCAAAGGGAGAGGATGTTATTGGTTCTATTGAACTTGGACGCTTCTTTACTCCGGGTTATTTTTCATTGCAAGAAATATTTGAAACAGAAAGCAATGGAAAGCCTGTGTTTTATTTGAATGAGCAAAAACTGACCAAAGGAAATTATTCTGCTCTTATAGATCAGGGCGGATATTTGCAATTGGCCTTCAAAACATCTTACATAAACGCAGCTAGCGATATGGGCAATGAATTGCCGGAGTTTGTGGAAATTGGTCTTCATAGGGATGTAGCAAAGGCGGTTTTTGAAAAGTACTATCCTTAAAGCATTCTTAACAATTGCATTATTTGCAAATCCAGCACTTGCCTCCGGTGGGGCAGGTGCTTATTTTATTTATGATTACGGAAAAATGCTTGATATAGAACACAAATCGCAGAGCATAAATTTAAATGCCAAAATGTTATTTCAAAACCCGCTCTCTCTAGATTGGGACTCCACAAAAATAACAAGCGATGGCGGAAAAATTTTTCTGTTACAAGCAGGATATTCTTTTGATTTGGGTTCTTTCTCTTTAACTCCCTCGTTTTTATACGGAATGGGAAAATGGGAAAAAGGCGACTTTGAGTATTTTTACGGAAAGCCGGATTTGCCTAATATAAACGGCTTTGAAATATCCTTATCTTATCACTTTATTCATCTGTTGAGTGTAAGCTATTATTTTGGCAATGCAAAACTTTTGAACAACCAAGGCGATGAAGAATTGTTTAATTCTGATTTTTATCTTTGCAATGCTTTTTACAAATACACTCCCAAAACTTATTTCAATTTGCTCACGGGTTTTGCATCTGCAAATATGGAAACGTATGGTGCATTGACTGCGCAAAATCAAGGTTATTTTTTGTTCCCTTATAATTTTTACAATGCAGCCGGATACTTAAATGTCAAGGCGGTTTATGGAATGGCAGATTTGAATTTTGAATCTAAATTTGCAAATTACGGCTTAAAATTCGGTAGCGTGCTTGCAATAAATGGCAAAATGAATGGGAATATGCATTACAAGTACAGAAAATTTTACGGCACAGATGAAGTTTTAGACTCAATAAACACCTTGTATTTCAAGAATAGCGGGCTTGTGTTTGGGGTAATAGGTCTAAATTCAAAGAAAATAAAGCTCAGCGAAATCTTTTTGCAATACGGCATTCAAAAGCCCTTTGTAATTCCTTTTGGGAAAGTCTTTCCAAAAAATCCTATAAATAACGAAAAATCTCTCAATGCCAAAGATATATTCTTAACACTGCTTACAGCGAATATAAATGTTTATTTTTGATGGATTTTAATAAGACCCCCCTAAAAATCACAGAAAAACGCAAAATTTACGAATTTTACCCCTATTTTACCTGAAAACCTTTACAAAAGCAAAAAAAAATTCTAATTTATAAGTAGATAGTATTAAAAATGTAGGAGTCGCTATGCTAAAAAGGATCCTCTCTCTTTTGGCCTTTGTGCTTGTAGCACTAGTTTCTAGTGCTTTTGCCCGCGTTGGTGACAAAGTTACCATAGATGTGATTCTCCGCGATTTTAATAGCAGTACTCCCGGCTTCGAAGAATTTGACTACGATAAGCAAGGAAGTAGTGCCAAATGCGCCGGAAATGGAAAAAGTAAAAGCAATCCCCTAAATAACAGCAGTAACGCGATATGTTTTACCGGTAGTGGAGATAACAGGGAATATGGCTATTGCGAAGACCTTGGATTTCCTTCCTGCATTACTGAGGCAACTGGTAACCCCAGCTGTCCTCAACATCTTAGAGATGATAAATACAGCAATTATGTTTATGTAACCAGAGGCATGGTTAAAGAAGACTTGAAATATATTAAGGCAAATTGTGAGCGCGATGGACTTGTACAAGGAGATTCCACGGACCATGATTACATAAGGTACCGCTATTGCGCTAGCCCCCAAAAAGGAAATGGTGCCTGCTATGGAGATGGTGTGGAAAGTTGGTTTAAAGATGAAAGCCCCACAATAAAAGTTTACCAAGATACCATAACAATGACAGAACAAGCAGATGGAACTCTTTTAATAAATGAAAACGGCTATTTTCCTCTCGATAAATATGGCAACAGCAGAGATCACAACTATGGCTTTTCAATGATGGGCTCGGCTTCCTTTAAGTGGTTAGGTCCCAACGGAGATAAATTTGAGTTTTTAGGCGATGATGATATGTGGATTTTCATAGATGGAGAGCTGGTTGCGGATTTGGGCGGGGTTCATGTGGCGGCTCCGACTAAAGTAGATATAGACAAATTAGCGCAAAAAAGGGGCTGGACACCAAAAGATTCTATGCATGCAATTAATTTCTTCTATCTTGAAAGGCAAACAAGCGAAGCTAATCTCAAGTTGCAAGTTAGGCTTAATGGAATATCTTCTTCTGCATTTGTAGGGCCTCGCATTTTAAAAGCTGAAACAACTCAAAATTCAGATGGCACCAGCGAAACCGTAATTTATGTTAATACCAAGATAAATAAGGAGCAAATGGAAAGCTTCATAGGTTCCGGCAATTTCCCCATAATAATAACAACAGCAAATCCGGAAAATCGAAACGTCTATGGCTTTAAACTTGAATCTATTTCTGAACCTACGAATAAGGGGGGTTCAAATGGTTTTGCCTATGTAATAGAAGGGCAGGCGTGCAAAAACAAAAGTTGCGATTCAACAGCCGTAATCAATTCCGGAGATTCCCTTTCTTTCAATGTAACGCAGGCAGATTACACCGTTAATGGCACGCGTTATTCAGGTGCAAGCAGTTTTGCTTTGCCTAGCGATACTTTGTATATAAAAGCAACAAATGGAAGAAAAGCAGATCAAATACAATGGGCACTAAATACAAGCACTTCGCCAGATATTGAGTTTAAGCCAGAGGTTGCCGATGACAACCCCCGTAAACCAGTATTTGATGTTAACAAGTGGTTCACCGGAGACCCTAAAGGCGGTAACTCTGGGGGTGGAATAATGGGCGGTTCTGTGGGCCGTGTAGAAGGCAGCGGGAAATTTCCCCAGATAAATACTGTTTGGAACCCAGCAACAAAAGAAATGGAACCAATTCCCGATAGGAATACCGAAGTTCATGGCTTTGGCACAAAGGGAACCGCAATTCCTCCTCAAAGAGCCGGCGAATTACTCTTAACGGCCTATCCCTACACGGGAGAACCTGTGAAGGGAATGCCATATTCGGATTGGGAAAAAAACAAAGAATTGCAAAAGTTATTCGGTTTGCCTCCGGAAGTCTTAGATAGCTTAGACCTTCCTTATGGCTTAGCAGACCCCACCGTTCAAACCGCAGAGGGAGGATATATGTTTGTTAAAAACGGCTTCCCAGGGGAAAGTTCCGTTGGTGGCAGAATGCAAGTAGTTCCAACTCGCTGTGTTTCAAACAGAGAAGACCCGGAAAAACCGCGTATCAACTGCCTTAATTTTAGCTTGATAGCAAAGCAGCCTTTTAGAATAGTGGTCACTGTTTACGATCAATTGGGCAGTTTTGTAACTCAGTATCGCGAGGAAGTGAATGAACAAGAATTCCGCAGTGTTGTGCAGGGGCCCAGTTTTGTAAGCGGTTCCGGAATTGAGAAAATAGACCCTATCCATAATAGCACAGATTCTACCTATTCTTGCCTGGCTCCGGTTGCGGGTCCGGGTCCGAATGGAAATTACGGAAAGCCTAATACCATGACTATAAACGGCTTTATAAAAGTCAATGTAAATATTTATCCTTTCTCTGCAAACGGGCGCCGCTTTGGCAACGGGGTTTATATATTAAAGATAGACCGTGTTGATTTGCCATACAAAGGCTGCTTTACTTCTGGCGGGCAGGCAAGTTCTCAAGAGGAAACGTTTATGCGTTATCATGCTGATAAAAAATTCGGTTGGATGAGGGCAGAGTGATTTGTCTAATATTCCAATCTATCTTCTTTTTGCTCTTTCTGGAATTTCTGGCCTAATATACGAAGGTACTTGGGCACGCTACCTAAAGTTGTTTTTGGGGCATTCCAGCTATGGGCAAATTTTAACGCTCTGTATTTACATGGGTGGGCTTGCGCTGGGGAGCTTTATAGCAGGCAAACTCACCGCCCGCATTAAAAGGCCGCTCTTGGCTTATGGCATAACAGAACTTTTCATTGGTATTGGGGGAATGCTTTACCACCCGCTTTATATTTTTGCCACAAATTTATTTTATGATTCCCAGTGGAGCAGAACTCTTGGCACAAATGGAGCAGAGGGGATTAAGGTTGTAATTGCCGTATTCTCAACGCTCCCCATTGCTATTCTTTTGGGAATGACATTCCCGTTTATAGCAGCAGGGCTTTCCAGGCGAGACGGGGATAGCGGAAAAACCTCGCTCCCTCTTCTTTATTTTACAAATTCGCTCGGAGCTTGTTTTGGAATTTTATTTGCTAGCTATGTTTTAATCCCAACGCTTGGGAATGCGAATACATTGCGGATTGCCGGGCTTATTAATTTTATTTTGTTTGTGTTTTTTTGGCGAATTGGAAAAAATATTGTTGGTGTTGGCTGTGAATTGCGGGATGAGGGGCAGACACGTAGGTCTGCCGCTACAACCACTACGGTGGGTTTGGACGTAAAATTGTGGTTATTATTTTCTGTTATCACCGGATTAACATCGTTTATTTATGAAATTGTTTGGATTCGGCTTCTTTCGCTTTTGATGGGTAGTTCTTCCCATAGTTTTGACCAGATGCTCTCTGCGTTTATTTTGGGGCTTGCGCTTGGTGGGCTGGCTTGCAAAAAACTTTTGGCTAGGGATTTTGAGCCGCTTAAACTCCTGGCTTTTGCTCAAATTTTAATGGCTTTCTTTGCTGTTTGCACGCTTTATTTTCACGTCCCGTTTTGGGCGGCCATGAATGAGGCTCACCAGATTTTTAATCAAACCTCTACGGGCTATATTTTCTGGAGTTTTTTTAAGTATGCGCTTGCGGTTTTATGGATGGTTCCCACAAGTTTTTTTGCAGGGATGACTCTCCCTGTTTTAACTTATTACCTTATAAAAAAAACAGGCTCAGAGGGTTATGTTGGTAGCGTTTATGGCTGGAATACCATAGGTGCAATTCTGGGATCTGTTGGCACTGGGCTTTTGCTGCTTCCGGTTTTTCAACTGAAAGGCGCATTGTTAATCGGCGTGTTTTTGGATTTGATTTTGGGCTTGATTATTATATTTAAATTTTTCCCAGTTTATAGAAAAAATTTAATATTTATAACTGTTTGCGTTTTGGCTTTTGTGCCAAGTTTATTTATAGACTTTAGCCCGGAGAGAATAACCAGCGGTATTTTCCGTTCTTACCAAGGGAAGGTGGGTAAAGAAAGAATTGATGTTCGCAACGGAAAAACAGCAACCATAAGTTTACATGAAAGTGAAGGCGGTGTGTATGTAAAAACAAATGGCAAAGCAGACGCAAGTTTGGCAATGGACCGCACTCAACCTGTAAGCGGCGATGAACTTACCCAAAGTGCAACCGCATTTATGCCTATAGCAATGCGCAACTCTCCATACAACGCCGCCATGATTGGGCTTGGCAGCGGAATGGGCTCGCATTATCTTTTAGCAGACCCTCTTTTAGAGCGATTGGATTGCATAGAGATAGAAGAAGAAATGGTGAAACTCGCAAAAAAGGGGTTTTATCCATACAACCATCGCAGCTTTGATGACCCCAGAATGTTTTTGCATATTGGAGATGCCCGCACATTTTTCCACACGCAAAACCGCTCCTACGATTTAATAGTAAGTGTTCCCTCAAACCCTTGGGTGAGCGGAGTGGCAAGCCTTTTCAGTTTGGAATTTTACCACCATATAAAACGCTACTTAAATCAAGGTGGGCAGCTTGTGCAATGGCTGCAGCTTTACGAATTTAACAACGAGCTTTTGCTCCACATAATAAGAGCCTTGGACGAATCTTTTAAGTATGTAAGCGTTTATCGTGCCCCGGAAGAACCGGATGTTATTATAATTGCAAGCGATGAGCCGGTATTTCAAAAACATATAGATAGATTTAGAACAGACCCTGTGCTTGTAAAAGAATTTGAAACTATTCACCATCCTTGGTATTTCTTTGGGGAACAGAACTTTTTATTTAACGCTGCGAGCATCAGGCCCGTTTTAGAAATGGTTGATGCAAATAGCGAGTACATTCCCGTTGTGGATAATAAAGCAGAAGAAGCACGTTTTGTGAACACATACGTGGGCTTTATATCTGCTTTTGACAGTTGCCAAATTTGCTGGCCCAGTTTCTTGGATTCTGCCGATTATGCTCCCAGAAGAGCCTTTTTGGATTCACTTGCCCCGCATTTGCCCAGAAATTTATATTTGGAAAATAATTTGCTTTTATCCCTTAAAAATAGAGGCAAAAATTTTGATTGGACACGTTTTTGGACGGATTATCGCAACTGGTCTATTGAAGCACCCTTCTCTGAGGCACGCGATAGCATTCCTCTTTATGCGGAATTAAGGGAAATATTTTATGCAGGGGAACTTCCTGTGCCAATAGCCGTAGAAATAGAATTTATGGATTTGCTTATGCACAAAAAATATAAAGAGGCGGCAAAATTAATTCCTTTGATAAGCGAAAACTACGACTTAGAAAAATCTGATGAATTTTTGCTGCGCCATGTATTTTTAGCTGGAATGCTGGGTGGCGAGCGCGATTATGTGCGGAATATATATCTAAAATTATATATGCCTAATAAATATTTTGACAGAGCAGAAAAATACCTTATGAAAAGCGTAGCCGGAATTCCAGACCGAGTTAAAAAAGCAATTTTGCAAGATAGAATGATAATGGAAAATTAGATTACTTATACACGCATCTAAATCCCACGTGGGTTCCCCAATATCTTGCGTCTTCTTCTTCGCTGCGTTCAACGCTTAAGTCGCTTTCTTTGGATTTCCAACTGCCGCCTTTTAAGAATTTATATTTGCCATACCAAAAGCCGTCGTCTTTAACCCATTCGGTTACATTGCCAAACATATCGTAAAGGCCCCAGTCATTGGGGGCTTTCTTTGCCGGAATCACGGGTTTATCTCCTTTGAACTCAGCGTAATCTTTTGCGCTTGAATTGCTTGGCCATACATATTTTGCAGGATTGCCTGCACGGGCAGCATATTCCCATTCCGCTTCTGTTGGGAGTTCACCGCCGAGTTTTATGCAGCAAGAGTTTGCCTCGTTCCAGCTTACACTGTGGGCAGGGAGAGAATCGCCTATGAATTTGCCAAAATCCTTTTGCCCGCATTTGGCTTTATATACGCGTTGATCTATTTCCCTTGTGTTCATTGTAAAAGGCCTCATTTGAATATTCTTGCCTTTGTAGTTTAGTTGCCCTGCGGGAATGTCTGTTAACATAACCCATTCTAAAATCTGTTTTTTAGCCGAATCCTGTTTAGCGGTATCTTGTACAATAGGGATGCTTGGAATACTTGGAATGCTTGGCGGGCCTTCAAGCCATGCCAGTACTTCCGGCTGGGTGCGAATATAATTTGGCAAAAGGAATTCTCCCTTCATTGGGAAGAGCAAGGCGTTCCAAACTATATTAAGCTCTGAGTATTTATAAAAATGCCTTGAATAGCCGCTTTCTACTGGAATCCAAACCGCCTGATTTTGCGTTGTTAAAAAAGCCGTAGCCGCCGAGGTGCTTGTTAAAGCCAAAACAAGGGCATCGCCTGTTAAAAACTCATTTTCCCAAGGGCCTCTCCAAGCAACCTCTGCACGGCCATCTGGAGAACGGAAATAAAGGGTTAAAATGCCTTTTAATCCGTTTGACTGAGTTGGTTCAAATTCACCGCCTACAACAGGGACATAACCGCTCACCTGCGTATTTCCGAGTTCTTTTACGCGGAGCAAAATGGCATCAAGGCTTTGCTGGGCAGAGCCAGAACAAGTTTTGTAAAATTCGTTAAAAGAGAGTTGCCTTTCTTCGCTATAAAATTCATAATACTTGCGATACTCGCTAGAATCTTCGCCTAACGGCTCTGGCGGGTTTATTAGCAATGGATAATCTTTTACAAAATAAGCCAAGCAAACAGAGTCTGGGGTGCTAACGTCTTTTTTCCCAGATAGACTATCGTACATGGATTCTAAGGTTCTAAGCTCGTTTATGCTAGACATTTCTGGCAAACTTATTAGGGATTGCCCGTCGTACTTTTTGAGCTGGACCTCTTGCGAGATTTTTGTGCCTGGCAGAAGGTTTACCAAGGAAACTTCTGTCCAATAACCCGGAGCACGCACAGAATAAACCGTCCATCCGGCTGGAATTTCCATTGAAAGCGGCGTGTTGCCAAATGCCAACCCGTTGAGCCACACCCCTGCGGGAACGGAACTTTGGATTGACAAAAAGCCGGAATTGGTTACTTGGGGTACCTGAGCTTCTTGAGCAGTGCTGTCTTGAGCGGCACACAAGCCCGTGAGTAACATAGTTGCGAGTATCAGTATTTTCTTTGCCATAATTATTTTAGTTTACCTATTTATTATTTTAATTCTCCTACAATTTTATCGCGAATTTTTATGAGCCTTTCGTAGCCTTCGTCTGGGATAACGGGGCCCATTATTTGCACTGCTTCTGCGGCTATGGCAGATGCCAGCTCTCCGCATTTTTCCAGCGGCCAATCGTTTAAGTAGCCGTATAAAAAACCTGCTGCCCAATAGTCTCCTGCTCCGGTGCTGTCAACTGCCTCAACATCGTGAGCGTCTATTCTAATAATTTCATCTCTCATGCCTATTATTGCGCCTCTTTTGCCGAGTTTAACAATAGCGATTTTTGCCATCTTGGCTATTTCCATGCAGGCTAGGTCTTCTTCTACTTTGGTTAAAGCACGGGCTTCGTCTTCGTTTGCTATTAAGATGTCTATTGCCCGTTCCGATATTAATTTGTCTATTATAAAGCGGCAATCTTGTATAACCCCAAAGGAGCCGCAGTCTAAAACTACTTCTACATTATTACTCTTGGCTACATTGATGCAATGCAAAATTATGGTTGGATTATATGCAAGGTAACCCTCTAGGTAAAGGGCTTGAACATCGTGAAAAGAGGTTTCGCTGATTTCCGAGGGCAAGAGTTCTGCAGATGCGCCCATATAGGTGAACATGGTGCGTTGGGCATCTGGGGTTACAGCAGAGAGGACCCGCCCTGTGGGGGTTGTGCTTTTGCGCACATAGCCATCTACTCCGTTGTGGTAGAGGTTTAGGGAATATACATCGCCTAAATCGTCGTTGCCTACCTTGCACACAAAGCGTGCTTTGCCACCTAGCCTAGATAGGCCAATCATGGTATTGCTTGCAGAGCCGCCGGGCATGGTAGAAAGATGCTCAACATCGCCAAAAATAAGCCCCATTTCGCCCCAATTTACCTGGTTCATGCCACCTTTTGGCTTTTTATGCCGGACTATCCAGCCTTCGCTAACCGAAGTTACCAAGTCTATTAACGCTGCTCCAACACCGACTATTTGTTTCATTCAAAAATCCTCAGGAGAAAATATAGAAAAAAAGCAGGGCAAGGCTCGCCTTGCAGCAGGGCAGGGCAAGGCTCGCCTTGCCCTTACTTCTTATTCTGGCGTCCAAACCATTGCAGGTAGTCACGTTCTTCTTGGGTTAGGGATTGAAGGCCTGTAAGGTTTATTTTTTCCAAGATTTCGTTTAAGCGTTCTTCTTTTGCGCTTGCGGAGCCTTTGTGCAATTCGCCTTCTAGGGGGCTGGAAGGCTGCCGTTTTGCTTGTTCTCTAAAATATTCCTTTGAATATGTTTCCTGCTTTTTTTGCCTAACAAAGAATGATTTTAGGGGAATGTTTTTAGACCAGAGCAGCATGAATAGGTAGCCGGAAAGCACTCCGCCCAAATGCGTGAAGTGTGCTACGCCATCTCCGCTATTTGCCATGAATAGGTCTATGGCTATGAATATCCATATAGCGTGCTTTATTTTCATTGGGATTATAAAGAACATCAGAATGGTTTGTTCTGGGAATAGGAATGCATAAGCCACCATAACGCCAAAGAGCGCACCGGAAGCCCCCACCACAGGGTTGTTTCCTATAAGCCCAAGGGTGTAGAGAGGAAGGCTGAATACGCTTGCGAATATTGCGGATGTTAAATAAAGGGTTGTGAAATTTTTTTCCCCTATGCTTTTGCAAACCTCGGTTGCAAACATCCAAAACATAAGCATATTGAAGAGGATGTGCATAAAATTGAAATGCACAAATGCGTAGCTTAAAAAGCGCCAGAGTTCGGAGGCTCTGCTTGGGATAAAGGCTCCAAAGAATAAAATATTATAACCATCTAACCATGTGAGCAGATAAACAGCCAGGTTCGCAATAAGGATTGCCTTCATTGGCTTTGGCAAGTACTTGAATGGAGTAAGACCTAGCATTGGCAAAATCTAGAAATATGGAGCTAAGGAGATTCGAACTCCTGACCCTCACGCTGCCAGCGTGATGCTCTACCAACTGAGCTATAACCCCGGGCAGTGTAAATTTAGTAAATTTTTTTCTTGTTGTCAAGAGTATGTTTGATCCATTTTTTTTACAAGCTTACGCATAGAGGTACCCATCCTTTGAGTTTTTTTTCCCATTCGCCAAAAAATTCGGCGGAGGGTAGTTTTTCAATAAGCACTTCCTTAGCTTTGCCTAGGTCCTTGCCGGTGGCGGTTTCTACAGGCCGTTCGGCAGGCGGTGTTGGGTGGGAGACACAGCCAACAAGTAAAAAGAGCAAAATTATTAAAAAAGCCATCGTCGCAAAATATAGAAATCACCAAACCCAAATATGCACCGCAACCCCCGCACCAAGCAATAAGCTGCTATATCCTTACTTTATTGTTTTTTCAACCGTTATCTTAGCCAATCTTCCCCCGTTTTTCCAATTTCCAATTTCTCTTTCTCTTCCTTAACATCATCTTGAGGTGCCTTTATAGAAAGCCATGTTAATAGAAATATTATGAAAAAAGGCATGGTTCCAAGGGAAATTACAAATGCAATACCAATAGCTTCCCCAATTATAGAAAAATCTTGTCCCAACAAAATAGACATTGCTGCTATAATAAATGCACATATATTACTTGCAAGGAAGAGTTTTATGGTAATATAAAAAGCACGGGTATCATCTTTCCATGGTTTTTTTTTGAATAATAAATATATTACAGTTATAACCCGTATTATTGAATAAACTACTATAAAAGCAATTACAGCTATTACAAAAGAAAACATAAAGAATTCGTCTAGGCCAATTTCCATAGGATGCATAATAATTACCTCATTTATGTGAAAAAGAATAATAATAAAGACAAGAAAGTAAAAAAATGGCAAAGTATATGGCCCATGAAAGCCAAAATGCACGAACGAAATCGCTTCGCTTTTTTTTGGGTTTTTCTAGCATTTTTCTATCTCCATGCTGAATTTTGTTAAGAAATTTTGAACATCTTCCCTTGAAAAAGGATTGTATTTTATGAACCAAGGATGACTTCCACCGCTTGACCAGTCATTTCTGCCACTGCATATTCTGTATATCTTGCTTACATAGTCTTTGAGACTATTTAATGCGGAATATTTTTCATGCCATTCTAAATCTCTTGCATATCTTGCCATAATTTCTTTCGTGGCATTTTCTGCACTCTTGTAACCTATAGTTTGAATATCAAATTTTTGCGTAGGGCAGTCTGCCAATGAATGGTAATCACTATCTTGAACTGCATAATCTTGAAAAGTCCAGATTTTTCCATTATCTTCTTTTTTAATTTCATTTTCTTCTATAAATTTTTCGTCACCAACATATCTGCGCCAACAATGAGCTAAAACAAAACTGTCTTGAACCATGTGGCATAATTTGCCTATTTCAAAAAGACTTTCATCTATCTTATTTTCTCTTTTCATTACGATAGCTCGTGAATACCAAAATTCAGCTTGGTATAATATACTCTCTCTTACTTCTGCGTTTGTTGGGATTTTAGCTAGTTTTGGGCACATTGAATGCCAATGTTGGTTTTCCCCATAATGACTTTTGTAAATCAGCTGTTTTGTACTTATATCTGGAAGGCCAGCTAAGACAGCAGTAGTTCTAAAAGAACTGGTTTCCAAATATTCTACAGTTGGGAAATCCGGCCATATACTGCCATCGGTCAAAAAAGAATTAGTTGTAACTTTCTCTGCTTTAGCTCCCGCTATGGTTAAATTTTGATGAGTTTTATTTACGGAGTTATAAAGGTTAACTACTTTTTTGATAGGTATACTTGTCAACCCAAAAAATTCCACATCATCAATCGCATCATGA
>LIUI01000012.1 GCA_001462235.1 Fibrobacteria bacterium GUT307 | reverse complement strand
GAGGCTCTAGCGGGGAGTGTTATTTTGCGAAAAAGGGGCATTTGAGGGGTAATATAGAAAAATAAAATTCCTATATTCTCAATATGACCACACCAGAAAAAGCCATCCTAGTAGGCATTTCCACTCCCAAGGTGCCGCCGTTGCAGGCACAGGAGCATTTGCAGGAATTGCAGCGTTTGGCAGAAACAGCCGGTGCGGCGGTTGCAGAAATTTTTCTTCAGCGTGTTAATGCGTTTAATCCGGCAACGCTTGTTGGCGGGGGCAAAGTGGAAGAGGTGCGTTTGTCCACGGAACGCCATGAAGCAAATATGGTGATTTTTGATGAGGATTTGAGCGGCTCCCAAGTGCGAAATTTGGAGCGGCTTTTGCCCGGAATAAAAGTGCTGGATAGAACCGGCCTTATTTTAGATATTTTTGCAAAACATGCCAAAACAGCAGAGAGCCGCCTTATGGTAGAAACCGCTCAAATGCAGTATTTAATGCCACGCTTAACCCGTGCCTGGGTGCATCTTTCCAGGCAAGTGGGCACAGGCGGCGGAACTCCCGGCATAGGAATGAGAGGCCCCGGAGAAACCCAGTTAGAAACAGACCGCCGCTTGGTGCACAAACGCATTCAAGAACTCAAAGCAAAACTCAAAAAGATAGACAGAGACAGAACCTTGCAAGCAAAACATCGCGAAAATATTTTCCATGTTGGAATAGTTGGCTATACAAATGCCGGAAAAAGTTCCCTAACAAACCGCTTAACCGGAGCAGGCGTGTATGTTGAAAATAAATTATTTGCCACCTTAGACAGCACAACTCGTAAAATGCACCTGGCAGAAGGCCAAAACATAATATTGAGCGACACGGTTGGCTTTATTCGCAAATTGCCTCACCATTTGGTAGAAACATTCAAAAGCACGCTAGGAGTAGCCGCCCATGCAGATTGCATTTTAGAAATTATAGATGCCACCGCCGCAGATTATAAAGAGCACATTAAAATTACAAACCAAATTCTGGATGAATTGCTAAGCACTTCCATACTTCGTTTGCGGGTATTCAACAAAATAGACATAGCCTCTGACGAACGTAAGGACGAATTAACTACAGAATGTCCCGAGGCAATACAAGTGAGTGCTTTGGAAAACATAGGCATAGAAAAAATTAAGTCCCGTCTTTTGGAAGAACTTGCGCTGTGGAAATCCCATCGCGAGCAAAAAATTGTAGAAGAGCAAGAAAACGCAGTAAGCTGGCAACCTTAGTCAAAATAAAAGCATTGCCCTTGAGCAAAAAGCATTTTTATCAAAGAATGAATATTCAACGCTAATTGCATAATGCGATGCACTATAAGATATTACCGGGGTTAGCGAATATTTCATTTTTGCACCTTTCAAAAAATGTTTTGAAATTTTCATGTGGTCTGCAACGGGCGTTGTATCATTAACAGCACTGCCGTGATCTGTGCCTTTCCAAGCCCATTCCTGCCCAAGCTGGAATTGAAAAGCCTCTTTATGCTTTGCGTAAATGAGCCAGTTTATTGTTTGGCTGTTAGGGCCATTCGGTGCACCAAGGGGGTATCCATGATGCGCAATTTGAGCGGTATTGCGGTAAAAGTGGGAATACACGTAAGGCTCAACTCTTGAATATTCTGCAATGCTTCCCGCCTTAAAATCACCGAAGTTTCCTGCATAAGCCAAACCCGCCATCCACGCCCACTTTGCTTCAATGTTATCGTTGCGAATTAAACTTGTGGGGCTTTCCATATCGTCCAGCAAAAATTCGGAATAGACTCTAAAACCAAAAGGCAAGCGTTGGCTAAAATCAAGGCTCAAAGTGCCATTATTGTTATTTTCCGTGTAATTTCCTTTTTCAATAAACAAGGGAACTATGGGCACAAAAAGCCAAGGTTTATTCAAATCATACAGAACGGTGATTTCGCTTATGCCAATTTGAGTATTTGCAAAATTCAATTCATAACGGTGTGCATAAAGATTTCTGCTTTTAAGATTAGCCGTGCTCATAGAAGAAGCACTGTCTATCCGCAAATCGCCATAAAGGCTGGTAACAGTCAAGGGGCCTACAGTAGTGGAAAAATTCATTTGATTAAAAGGAACCGCATTTTGGTTTAGCGAAAGATTGCTAAAATATCCGGGACCCCAATGCGGAACGTCTCGTGCAAAACTCAAATTTCCAAACCCCATGCGAATATTCAAATTTCCTCTATATCTGGAATAGCTGGAATATTTAACCTCACCTTCTATATCTTTATTCCCTTGATTTTCCAAAAACTCCCTATCCCACGATTTTGGAGGGTCTGCAGAATGCCTTTCTGTAAACATACGGGCATCCAACCAAAAATCAATGGAATCCTTATATCCCCTAATAAACAAACCCCCCTCAAAACCCTGAATGGTATCGCCCAAATCTTTCCCGCCACGCATGTCAAAAGCCAACAAAGGGCTAACAGCCAGCATAGCAGAACTATCCGCAGAAAGCCACCCCAGTAGAGGCAGACCTACGTGTCTGCCCCTACTCTGCGATTGCACAGGATAATAAAACGATTGCGGCAAATCCCCTAGAGTTACATCATGATACCTATAAAGAAGCGGCGAATAATCCAAAGTTCGCAACGTATAAGGGCGGTTTGAACTATAGCCCGGATAATCTTGAGCAAATATCCCTGCAAAGCAAAATGCAACTAAAAAAAGAATGTTCCTGAAATTCATCGTATTGAAGATAGAAAAGAAATTTGCTCTGCCGCCCACGCCTCAAAATCCCCGGAGGCAATCTTTTCCCTTGCCTGCTCCATTAAATGCAAATAAAAATGCAAATTATGAATGCTTGCAAGTTGCAAAGCCAAAAGTTCGCCGGAATGGATTAAATGCCGCAAATATGCACGGCTAAAATTTTTGCAAGTATAGCAATTGCAATTTTCGTCTGGGGGAATATCCTCTTCCTTATGCCTTGCAGATTTATAATGCAAAACACCTTGGCTTGTGAACAACATTCCGTTCCTCGCATTCCGAGTTGGCATAACGCAATCAAACATGTCTATGCCTCGTAAAATCAACTCAAGCAAATTCCACGGCGTTCCAACCCCCATAATATAACGTGGTTTATCCGGCGGTAAATGCTCCGTGCAAAGATCCGCTATCTTATACATAACTTCCGCAGGTTCGCCAACAGAAAGCCCGCCCAGTGCATAACCGTCCGGGTCAATTTCCTTTAGCTCCTCAATAGCCTGCAAGCGAAGTTCCTCATGCATTCCACCTTGAACAATGCCAAAAAAATTTTGCGGGTAGCCATGCAAGGGCAAATTTTCGCAAAGCCATTCTTTTGCGGTTCTTGTCCAGCGTTTGGTGTAGTTCAGGGATTTTTGCGCTTCTTCTGTTGTGCTTGGAAAAGGAGTGCATTCGTCAAATGCCATTATTATGTCTGCGCCAATTTCGCGTTGTGCTTGCATTACGCTTTCCGGTGAAAAAAAGTGTTTGCTACCGTCAAGATGGCTGCGAAACTCAACTCCGTTTTCCTTTATTTTGCGAAGTTCTTTTAAGCTCCAAACCTGAAATCCGCCGCTATCCGTTAAAACAGGTCCGTGCCATCCGCTGAATTTGTGTATGCCACCCATTTTTGCGATTAAGGGCGTGCCGGGGCGCAAGTGCAAATGATAAGTATTTGCCAAAATTATTTTTGCCCCCATTTCTTGCAAGTTGCGGGGAGAAACAGCTTTTACGCTTGCGGTGGTCCCAACGGGCATAAAGATAGGAGTAGGAATATCGCCATGAGCAGTTTTTAAAAGCCCAAGGCGGGCTTTTGATTGGGTGGATGTTTGGAAAACGGAAAAAGACATTGCGGCTATTTGTGGAATATAGTAAATTTTCTATCTTCCCAAAATGAAAAAATCTTTCTTATCGCAAGACGCTGCCATCATAGCCTCTACTTATGCAAAAGCTGATGTGGATTTTGTCAAAGGAAAAGGTGTTTGGCTTTTTGACTCAAAAGGCAAGGCATATTTAGATTTTGCAGGCGGGCTTGCCGTCAATGCACTCGGGCACTCGCACCCTGCCATAACCAAAGCCATAAAAAAGCAAAGCGAAAAATTCCTGCACATATCAAACCTATACCCAAACCTGCCGCAAATAGAACTTGCAAAAAAAATGCTCTCGCTTACAAAATTCAGCAAAGCCTTTTTTTGCAACTCCGGCACGGAAGCAAACGAGGCAGCAATAAAATTTGCCAGAAAATATTTCTTTAACAAAGGCGAAGGCAACAGAGTAGAAATCATAGCTTTTGTAAATAGCTTTCATGGCCGCACTTATGGGGCATTATCTGCCACGGGTCAAGAAAAACTAAAAACAGGCTTTGGCGAAATGCTTGCAGGTTTTAAGCACGTGGAATGGAACAATGCAGAAGAATTAAAAAAAGCCGTTGGCCCAAACACCGCCGCAATAATACTGGAGCCTATAGCCGCAGAGGGCGGAATTTTAATGCCCTCTAAAGATTTTATAAAAACCATAAACGAACTCCAAAAGCAGAAGGGTTGTTTAATCATAGCAGACGAAATTCAAGCGGGCTTTGGCAGGAGCGGAGCTATATCTTGCTCAAAACTGTTTGGGCTTAAAGCAGACATCACAACATGGGCAAAAGCAATAGGCGGCGGCCTGCCGCTTGGCATGGCACTCATAAACGCAAAGATTGCGGAATGCCTAAAACCCGGCGACCACGGAACCACCTTTGGCGGCAATCCCGCTGCTTGTGCCGCAGGTCTTGCTGTTTTGGAAATAATATCAAAACCAAAATTCTTAGCAAATGTCAAGGAGCGTTCCACCCAATTAAAAGCAGGTTTGGAAGCTCTTGCAAAAAAGCACAAATTCCTAGGTGAAATCCGGGGAGAGGGCTTGCTGCTAGGCATAGAAACCAAAAAACCCGTTGCAGATTTAGTAGTAGCTTGCAGAAAGCAAGGCTTGATTGTTTTGCGTGCAGGCACAAATGTTCTCCGGTTTTTACCGCCTTTGATAATCACTAAGAGTGATGTGAAAAAGGCATTGGAAAAACTGGACGCGGCATTGCTTGGATATTTTCTAAATTATACAAAAGGTTTTAACTGAGGAAAATTTATGCAAGCGGCCGTATATGGTATATATAAAAGCGGTATAGTAGAACTGGACGAAGAACCAGTTGGAATGCAAGACGGTAATAAAGTCGTGGTTGTATTTTTTGAGAATGCTCAAAAGAAAATCAGTTCAGCGGACTTTTTAAAATTACGTGGAAAATATTCTGGAAAAATATCTGTGAAAAAATTTTTAGAGCAAAAATATAAAGATCTTGAATTGGAAAGATAATATGGATAAATACATACTTGATGCTTGTGCTTTAATAGCATACTATGCAGATGAAGAAGGAGCAGATTTGGTTCAAGATATTATCAGTAAAGCGTATTTTGAAGAAAGTGAAATTTCAATTTCAAAAATAAATTTATTTGAAGTTTTTTATGACATATATAAATCTGAAGGAGAAGTCGAAGCCAAAAATTTTTTGCAGGAAATTACCGGTTTTCCCATAAAAATTATAGAAACGATAGAGAAACCGGTATTCTTTGAGGCAGGGCGATTAAAATCAAGCTATAGAATATCTTTAGCAGACTCTATTTTTTTAGCAGAAGTTTTAGTAAACGAAGATTACATCGGTGTTACAGCAGACCATCATGAATTTGATATTGTTAAAAGCAGAGAAAAAATAAATTTACTTTGGATTAGATGAATAAGGGCAATGGCGTGTGTGCCTCGCCCAATATATGTGTTGCTCACGCAACGCCCAGAATTAAATGATGCTTAGTTGTTATCCTTCACACAACGAACGCTAAGCAAGCTGAACTTACCGTTGTCATTCGAATACGTATCATCGCTGTTGAAATTCATATACGTATAGTAGGCACTGTCTTCATCTAACTGAGTACTGCTCCACCAATTGCCGTATAAGCCGGCATTGACGAAAGCCAGGTCCACATAACCACTACCACCTGGCAGAGCAGAAAAACCGTATGTGTCCAAATTTTCTATGCCATTATCCCAGCCTACTACGGCCTTTAAGTGCTTGCCTGCCAAAGAAGAACCGGCATTATTTATAAAATTTATAAGAATATCCCATTCCGCATTGTTTGGCAAACGCCAACCGTATGGACAAGCTGTCAAAGCCGTTGCCCAAGTATATAAGCGACCGTATTGAGTGCAGTAATCTTCGTCATTTTCGTAGCATTTGCTACCGCCTGCTTCGTAATTCAAATTCTTTGCCATCCAAGTTTGAGAACATATAGTCACATAGTTATATGATTGGCCATCACGGGGATCTTGGAAAATACCGTTACCATAATCGGAACATTGAACAGACGAACTTGACTGCTCTGACGAACTGCTGCTGCTACTAGAACTACTTGACGAGCTACTGCTACTCGAACTGCTTGACGAGCTGCTGCTAGAGCTACTTGATGAAATGCTTGATGAACTCGGTAAGGCAGACGAACTTGAACTGCTCAGAGCAATGCTAGACGAACTCAGCAGAATAGATGAACTGCTAACTGCTCTGCTCGAGCTGCTGCTTGGTAAAAAGCTAGACGATGAAACGCCAGTTGTTGCATACCAGTTATACCTTTCTGCCAAACCATCGGCATCAGTAAATATGCGGTAAGTATTTACGGCCATTAATTGATTTGATGGGTCGGAGCTTTTTTCAAGCATAACAAAAGCATAATGAAAATCACTTATGCCATCGCTTGTCAACTTACCGGAGATAACTACAGATTGCGTGTTACTGATACCACTGGACACACCGGTTGCCACAAAATACGCGGTAAAATTATTACCACTTCCAACAATTTCTACGGTTACATCATCGCTTCCTGATTCCGAATTTCCCTGTTTCCCTCGGAATGAAAGTTTCCCATTTGCCCCCCTAATAAAAGCAACGTACCTATCCGAATATTTTTCACCTATTATATCATTGCTCATGCTACTGCCGACTAATGTATAATCATTAGCCCAGTACTGGCCAACAATATCCGGCGGTGTAGCGCCGGAATATATAGGCATTGATGTTTCAAATTTATCCCTAATTGCATCGGGAATAACAGTTGACGGAGGCTGGTCCGTATAATCTCTCCAGTTGAACATCGATGCAAGGTCTTTCCCGTCTTCGGATGTATTGTATTGATTTACCGGCAATAATTTGTTATCGGGGTCGTCGCCTTTTTCCAGCAGAATAGTGGCATAATGAACATCCGTAATGCCGCCCTCGTCTGTAATCGTGCCGGAAATAATGACGGAACTCTTGGTTTTAATGCCGCTGATTTCACTTTCTGTTATAAAATAAGCCGTAAAATTTTTGCCGTTTCCGGTAATATCTACAGGAACATAATCGCCTCCCGGGCCGGAATAATAGATTTGCCCATTATCCCCTCTGTAAAAATTAACGTTCGTATTGCCAACCCGGGTTTGGCCAATAACTTGCGGCGGAGTGGTGCCGCTATATACGGGTATCCCCAACTGAGACAAAACCTGGCTGGGTATCACGCTCGTAGGAGGTTTAGCATTCGGCAAAACGATTGTGTCCCCGCCGTCTGACATGCAGCCAAAGAAGAAGGACACAAGGACAAAAAGCGATAGGCGAAAAAAGTATTTCATAAACTGCTCCTTTTTACTGGTTAATGATCTCAAATTCTACACGGCGGTTAATAGCTCTGCCTTCTTCCGTATTGTTGTCTGCTATTGGGCGTGTTGGGCCAAAATATGCAAACGACAAGCGTGAAGCGTCTATTCCCTTTGATTTCAGATAATCGTGAACGGCTTTTGCCCGCTCGCGAGAGAGATTTGTGTTGAACTCTTCGTTGCCAACATTGTCTGTATGGCCATTTACCCTTACCTTTATCAATTCGTTCGTTTGCATAAGGATTACCATCTCGTCCAGATAAACCTTATCTTGCGAAGTAAGTATGTGGCTTCCGGTCTGGAAGCTTACCTGCTTTACGGCGCAAATCTTTTTGCCCTGTATATCCTGTTTGTTGCGGATAAGCTCTTTCATCTCGTCTATGGTGTAGCACAGCTTTTCCGGTTCCGGTGTTGGTTCCGGTTCTGGTTCCGGGGGTGGAGGGGGCGGCGGGGGCGTTGCAGGAGGCGGATCCTGTTTTTTAATTCTTTTGAAATTCCCCAGAGGAACGGCAAGCGTTACTCCCCATTCAAAGCCGCGATTGCGGCGGCTTCCGCTAATATTGTAATATAATGCGTTCAAAGCAGTGGCGTCTTCGGAAAGTTCCTTATCTCCGTAAGTATTGGTTAATCCAAGATGGTAGCCAATTTCTAAACCCGGAATAATGAAAAATTTATTGACGGTATATTTACCGATGTTAAATTTATTGATTGCCAAAGGATATTTTGCACCTGCACCCAAATATAAGCCAAATGAGAAAGAACTCAAACTGCTCTCGCTTACATCCGTTTTGTAGGGTTGTCCTATTTCGTAATCTCGTCTGTAATAAATGTCTCCGCCACGTGCAATGCCAAATACAGGGCCGCCAAGCACATAAGGATATACTTTTTTCTTTATGGCTCCAAATGTATAAGCTACAGGCACGGTAATTTCGGTGTATTTGGCATCAAATTCATAAGTGAACCCAGCTTCGTCTATATGCTGGCCGCGTGTTAGGAACTTAAACCCGGGGCGCAGTGAAAGCGAAGGAGTAAGCATATATTCGCCAAATAGCTCAAAGAAGCTATTTGCATAAACAGAAGACGAATAGGCATCCAAACCTTCATCGCTGTAGCTCATGCTTGGATAAACTAAGCCTACTTTGAAACCTAAATAAACTCTGTCGTAAGTTGTCAAAGATGCCCAGTCCGGCTCTGCTTCTACTTGAGTGCCCTGTGCATAAGCCGGTGCGGCAGGTGCAACAAACGGAGATTTGCAAACTCCGCTCTCCCAAATTTTCCCTTCACTCTCGCAGGCTATATGCTCATCGCTTTTGCAATCCTCGCCGGTCCATTTTTGCCCCGGTGTTGCCTCGCAAGCTATTTGCGCAGAAGATTTGCAAGCACCGCCTATCCAAGTTTTTCCTCCGGCTTCGCAAGTCTCCTTTGCTATCGATGCCTGCGTTTTGCAAACTCCGTTCACCCATGCGTTGCCTTCGGCTTCGCAAACTTCTTGGGGTGGTTTTGTGATTATGTCGAATATGATTGGGACTTTTGCCTTTATCACCGTTTGCATTTCTGCAAAATCCTTGACAGGTTCGTTGAATTGGTCAATAGTTTGAGCCTCGCTCAAACCTTTCAAAGTGCCGTATAACTCAAACTTGAGGTACATCTGTTTTTCTACGGTGTACACATCGCACCTAGCACCGAAAGTGGCTTGAAGCTGCTTAACCAATTGCCCTACGCAGGTGCCTTCTTCGCAGGCATTGAAAACGGCCTCGTCTCCAAGAACTTCGTTCACCTCATCTTGTTTCACTAAAAAGAAATTCGCAGAGGGCAGTTTAGCCGCAATAGTGCGAACTTCCTCCGTTAAAAGTTCTTTTTGCTTGGGAGTGAGATTTGCCTCTTGGGTAGCAAGAGAAGGCAGCACAACTACGCTTTGCCTTTGTGCAAACGCAAAAGAAGCAAAGAAAATAAGAAATATGATTGCTATTCGCATATAGCCTCCATTGTTAAATTTGGGGAAAAAATTTGAGCTAAAAGAATTTTTGCAACTAATCTTTTATAGAATTGTAAATTCTTTGTAATTTTTTTGTAATTCTCTGGGCTTGAATTTGGGCTAAAAATGAGGGTATATATACTTGTTTTGATGACATTTCCGGCATTTCGGTTACGGGTGCAAGGC
>LIUI01000011.1:27356-43456 GCA_001462235.1 Fibrobacteria bacterium GUT307 | reverse complement strand
TTTGGAAAAAGGGTGCAATGTTTTCAAAATAGGCGTTGTTTTTGGGAAAGAGGAAAGGAATGTGAAGGAGTGGAAATTTTTAACCCAGCCCTAACCTAAAAAATTCCTAACCATCCTTTCTCCCTCACTTGTTAGTATGGATTCGGGATGGAATTGCACGCCGTAAATGTGAAAATCTTTGTGCTTAATTCCCATTATCTCGCCGTCTTCTGTTCTTGCTGTTATTGTTAAACATTCCGGCATTGTACTCTCTACTGCTGCAAGAGAATGATAGCGTGCCGCAGAGATTTTTTTTGGCAAACCTTCAAAAATTTTACAGGTGGTATCAAGAGAAATAATGGAGGATTTTCCGTGCATAAGGGTTTTTGCATAGCTCACGGTGGCTCCGTAAGCCTCGCACATAGCCTGATGCCCCAAACACACGCCGAATAATGGAATTTTGCCGGCAAAATAACGGCTTGCTTCAACGCATATACCCGCGTCCCCAGGCTTGCCCGGCCCCGGAGAAATAAAAATATGAGACGGTGCAAGTTTCTCAATTTCATGAACGCTCATCGTATCGTTTCTTATCACCTTTATATCCGGGTTTATGCTTCCTATCAACTGAAATAAATTATAAGAAAAACTATCGTAATTGTCTATCAATAAAATCACTTTGCCTCCGATGCTTGCTTTAAGGCATTCAAAACGGCTTTCATTTTATTTTCGCATTCAATAAATTCCTTTTCCGGAATGCTGTCTGCAACAATACCCGCGCCGGAACGCACAAAAACCTTTCCGTTCTTTTTGAATGCAAGGCGAATTGCAATGCAGGTATCCATATTGCCGGAAAAATCCATATAGCCAACCGCGCCGCCGTAAATTCCTCTTTTGTTGTTTTCCAACTCGTTTATTATCTCGCAAGCCCTTATTTTAGGCGCACCAGAAAGAGTGCCGGCCGGTAGCACCGCATTTATTGCATCCAAAGCATTCTTGTTTGGCAAAATTTCCCCACGTACCGTTGAACCTATGTGCATTATATGAGAAAATCTCTCTATCGATTTATATTTTTCAACTTTCACCGAACCAAACTTGCTTATTTTCCCTAAATCATTGCGCCCCAAATCCACAAGCATATTGTGTTCGGAAAGTTCCTTTGGGTCAGAGAGCAAATCCGCTTCCAAATCCTTGTCTTCTTGCTCGGTTTTTCCCCTAGGTCTTGAACCTGCAAGGGGAAAGGTGTGTAAAATTCCATCTTGAAGTTTTACCAAAGTTTCCGGACTTGCACCTGCAATTTCTATATCGTTGCTGGAAAAATAGAACATATAAGGAGAAGGATTTATTTTACGCAAAATGCCGTAGGTATCAAACAAACTGCCCTCAATATCTGCCTCAAGCCTGTTAGAAAGCACAACCTGGAAAATATCCCCCTCGTAAATATATTTGCGGGCACGCTCAACCATTGCGCAATATTCCTCTTTGCCAAACAATGCCCTGAATTCGCTTTTTATGGATAAGGGCAAGATTTTCGCAGGTTCGCCGTTTTGCAGCAAGTTTGCTAAATAATCCAGTTCGCTCATAGCACGGTGCTGGTTCTCTTCTAAATTATCCGTTTTTATGTTTGCTATGAGTATAATTTCTTGTTTTAATAAATCAAATACCACAACTTTTTCAAAAAGCATTAAATCCACATCTTTAAAATGCTCGCTGTCTTGTGCATCCAAATTCAATGACGGCTCGGAATACTTTATATAATCGTAAGAAAAATAACCCACAAGCCCACCCGTGAAAGGCGGCAAACCCTCTATTTTTGGGGTTTTGTTTTCCTCTATTATGCGATTTATGTATTCGCCGGGATTTTCCGTGCTTATTTCCAAATCGGTTCCGTTTTTTATGGTTAGTTTACCATTTAGGCAAGAAATTTCCAACTTGGGGTCATAGCCCAAAAATGTATAGCGCCCCCATTTTTCCTTGTCTTCTAAACTTTCCAAAATAAAACACTGGCGGCTTAAGTTTTTCAAAATCTTAAACACGCTAAGTGGGTCTAAATTTCCCTGCGGAATGCTTTTAACCACAGGCTTTCGTTTATAATCCATTATTGTATCCTCTCAAACCACACGCCTCTGAATGTTTGAAACTTCCATACCTGTTTACCCCTTATTGTTACATAAAATTCTGCAGTTGCACCATCGTCTCTTGTGTAGAGAACATGGTAGCAGTCAACCCCTTTGAAACGCATTTTTTGCCCCGTGTATTTGGCATTTGCAGTCCAAATAGCAGGCACAAACGGAATTTCCCAAACAGGGGAAAGTATTTTTAAGTCTTTGTAAACGTTAATGGAATCTACCTTTTCTGTTAAAAAGTACAGGAATTCTTCCGGGATGGCATCGTTTTCAAAGGTTGTAGTGCCGTTGCTTTGGCTGTTCCTCCAATAAATGGCGGCGGGCTTTTCTGTGTAATCCCTAAAACTCCATTCAACTGTGTATAAACCGTCCCTTATGGAATTTTGCCAAATAGGGCTTTCTTTTGCCGCATTGTAAATTCCTGTTGTGTGCATTGAAAAAGAGGTATCCACTGCGCGATATTGCAATTCCGATGAAAAATGAATGCTGTCCCCTGTTTTTTTTGAGTGAATTCTTGCTGTTACGGGGTAAAGTTTGCCACCTATAGGGAGTTTTGCAGAAAACCAAGCATCATCTGCCCTTGCTAAGATAACCAAAGCTAAAAGGCAGATTACAAAGGGCAATTTTTTAACCTTCCACCAAGTTATCAGCAAGTTCCTTGCTGAATTCCGCTGTGTTATAATGACCATTTTCAATACGCTCTCTGGCAACGCCTATTTTTTCTTCTCTTACTTCTGGCAGGGCATTTGCTCTTGCTTTAACCAATGCTTCCGAAGAGGAGCTTTTTCCGGCATCTGGGGATATGGAAACCTTGTCTGAACTTGCCCCGGCTTTGGGTGCAACTTCTTTTTTGGCGTGAGAATCTCCTGCGGAAACCTTTTTGGCCCACTCGGCTGTGCCGCTTTGCACGTAAGTATTGGAAATCTGCATAATTTTACCTCTACCCTATATATCGGCATAAAGTAGAAAAAAGTTTAGTAATAAAAAAGTTCTTTGAAATATCTATCCCAGTAATGGCGGTTTGCATCATAGCGGAATTTACGTTTCTCGGCTATTTTTATGTCTTTGAAGTAATAAAAATCAACCTCTGCATAAGCCGAATAAATTTTGGCAGTATCTCCGCGAAACTCCCTTAAATCCCTGATTACAAAATAAGGGGTATCCAAAACATTTTCCTTGCTGGAACCCTTGATTATCTGAGCCACCATGCTTTCTAAGTCTTGTTGCAAGGCACTCTCCAAACGCTCATGAACTCTAAAAGGAGGGTCTGCGCAAGAAATGAGAAAGAATGCCGCAGCTAGAAATACTCTATACATTAGAACGAATAAGTAGCAGAAACCCTGCTTATTAAACGGCCTTCACCTTGGAACGGATTGCGGAACAGAAGGTCTTCGGCAACGGAGAAATCCACTTTTAGTTTCTCTTCTATGTTTATGCCAATGCCAAAGCCTACGTGGTCGTCTCTTGTGCCATCGTTAATCGGATTGGTTACAAAGTACTTTCCGCTTGTATAACATCCAGTTTGTCCTGGATTTTTAACAGGGCATAAAACATTATTTTGTTTGCCAGTAGTACTTATAGCGTCGTAACTTGCGTAAGCAATGGTTTTTTGCCCACCAACACGGAGAACAAACCAATCCCACCAGATATTTCTTTCAATACCAAAGCTGATGGTTCCGCCAACCTGCCACAAGCTAGCTCTTTCATTACCCCAGAAGTTGTCTTTGCCTTCATCGTAGTATCTAACTTCCACCTCACCTTTCTCATTAAGGCTCTTTGTCCAAGTATCTCCTGCACGTTGCTCATTGTAAAAACCCTTTAAGCCAAGCCAAAAGAATCCTCTGTCAAAGGCAGCATCTACACCTATACCTCCGCCAATATCCATTTCATCACGGCCCGGCACTCTCATGTTGCGGAAAGTAGCCACAGGAATTAGATGCCCGTTTATAGCTGGAACTCTGGAAAATAAACGAGCGCTACCAAAGAGTGAGAATAATTTAGAGCTAAAAAAATCCCAATCGGTTGGGCCAAACTGAATGCGAGCCGTACCTACGGTTACCTCTATGGAATAATCGGTTGAAATTTCAATATTTGTACCTGCGTCTAATTGAAGAGCAGAGGCAAAGGCATTTTGAGATATTATTCCATTGCCGTCTAAGCCTTCTTGGTGAGCCACGTATATGTGCAAACCAAAGGCTTTATTGTCTAGATTTAAGCCCAAAAATCCGTCAAAATTGGTTATAGGGTCTGGAGTTTTAACAGGGACAGATACATCTGATGTTATGCTGGTTGGGAAGTATTTTAATAGCCTTTCGTCTTGGCGGTTTAAAACGCCGGCAATGGAAACGGAACTGTTTGCATTTAGGTTAAGCGAAAAAATGCCGCCAAACCAGGGACCCCATGGGTCTTGGTTTTCGCCAATTTTTACTCCTTTAGAGTTGGGATGTACATAATTACCCAATTCTCCGATTAAAAAATTCGGGTAAAGGTTAATATTAGCGGGATTGTCAAATATGGAAATATCATCCATAATAAAGGTGGAACTTTTTCCCATAGATTCTACGCGTGCATTGGTTGCAAAGGCTATGCTACCCATTGCAGCTAATGCTATGACGGCAAGACGTAAAGTTTTCATTGAACTTCTCCATTAAAAGTATCTATGGCACTAATATAGAAATTTTTTTAGCCGTTTATATCTTCTAAACGCACCGAGCCAACTTTGCTCACGCCCTTTGTCTCTTGGGTCACTCCGTAAAGCCGGTCAGAGGCGGCCATTGTTCTTTTGTTGTGGGTAATAACCACAAACTGCGTTTGGTGGCTAAAACGCCGCAAAAGCCCCATAAAACGCCCTATATTGGCATCGTCCAGGGGGCCGTCAATTTCGTCTAGTATGCAGTAAGGGGAGGGTTTTACCATGTAAAGGGCAAAGAGCAAGGAAGTGGCGGTTAAAGCCTGTTCCCCCGCAGATAAAGCCTTGACTCCCCGCATTTTTTTACCGGGTGGGCAGGCGTTTATCTCTATTTCCGCTTCCAGCGGGTCTAAGTCTCCTTGCATGGTGAGCAATGCCTCACCCCCAGGCATAAGGCTTGTGAAAACATCTTGGTAATTGTTCTGTATTTTGCGAAAGGTATCTAAAAAACGGTCGCGAGCTACCAGGTCTAGCCTTTCCATAGCGGTAAGCAGGCTATTTTTCGCTTTGTCCAAATCGTTATACTGGGTTTCTATAGAGAGCACTCTTTCCTTTTCTGTTTCAAAATCCTCTGCTGCGGTAGCGTTCACGGGGCCTATCACCTTTATTTTTTCACGCAATTCGTGCATTTCAATATTGGCATCGCGTTCTTCAATGCTAATAGGGGCAAAATTCTGTTCACCGGGTTCTTTTTCCAAATCAAATTCGTATTCTTGGAAAATCCTTTCCCTAGTTCTTTCTAGGGAAGTTCCGGAGGCTTGTATAGTTAGCTCTAGCTCGTGGGCATTTTTTTCCTTTTCACGCAGGGAATGGTTTATTTCTCTTACTTCGCTTCGCCATTCTTCTACATCGCCTGCCATGACGCTGTATTTTTCTCTTGCTGCATCTCGCAAATGCTCTTTTTTTGTTAAAATTTCCTGCTGTTTCTCTATTTGCAAGGCCTTATCTTCAATATCCCTTTGCAAAAGTTCTTTTTTGCCGCTTATGCCCGCAAGTTCTTCGTTACGTACAATAAAAGCGTTGTTCATGGTTTGAATTTGCTCTTTTACAACGTTCAGCCTGTTCTCTTTTTGAGTGAGTCTTGTTAGGGCTTGTTCCTGTTCCGTTATCTCACTGTCCACACGTCCAAATTCGCTTTCTACCTGCTCAAGTTCAAGTTCGGCGGTATTTAGCTCGGCATTTGAGTCTCTAGAATCTTTCAATTCTTTGAGACGGTTCTCAAAATTTGAGATTTCCTGTTCTGCTTTTTCTTTTTGGCTATTGAGGGCGGCAATATTCGCTTTTGCAATTTCTGCTTCCGAGCTTGCCTTTATTATGCAGGCGTCTGCGCTTTGCTTTTCTTCTGCGGCATTTGAAATGAGAATGGAAATTTCCTGTATCTTTTCTTTAGTTGCGGTAATTTGGGAATTTATGCTCTCTATCTTTTCATTTAGAGAAATAATGGCAGTTTTTAAGTTTTTTATCTCTGCGTTTTGCTGTAAAATGCCAACATTCTCTTTTTGCTCTTTGCCAATTTTTGCCATGCCAAGCGAATTTATTGCTTGGCAATCCTCGGTGCAAAACCATAGGTCTTTGCCCGCGTACTTTTTAGCGAGTATTGCGGCGGTTTCAAAATCCTTTGCCAAGAAGTATTTTGAGAGCAGGGAATTTACGCTGCATTTTACAAGGGTGGTTAAGGGAATAATGCCCGGTTCGTTTAAGTTTATTTCTTCTTGGGATTGATTTGTGTTCCATGCTAGCAAGGCTCGTCCAAAATTTTCGCTGTTCAATGCTTGTGCATAGCTTAAAACCGATTCTTGATTTTGCACCAAAAGAGCGTGCACAGAAGAGCCTAAGCAAAACTCTGCCAAGGCCGTATATTTACTGTCTAAAACTTCTATTTGGCTAGAAAGCAAAATCGTTCCTTCTGCGGCTTTTTGATTTAAGAGCCATTTGTTGCCTTCCAGATTTTCTGCATTTTCGCTTATGCTTTGCAGGGTTTCCAAGCGAGATTCCAAGCGCGCTTTTTCGCCAATGGCATCCATTCTCCGGTTGAGCAAAGAACTCAAATTTTCGTTTAGCGTTTCCTTTTCGTTTGCCATAACATTTTGGCGTTCTGCGAGAATTTCGCTTTTATTTTGGCTTTCATCTATTTCTGTTTCTTTGCTATTCTTTAAAAGTTCCAGTTCCTGTATTTTGGAATCAAAGTTTTGAATTTCTGCCGTAGCTTGGTTTATTCTCTCGCTGAGCATTTCAATCTCTGTATCTGTTCTTTGCCACTGGCTTTTCAATTTCCCGGCAGATTGAACAAACTGCAGCCTTTTGTTTGAAAGTTCCCTATGCCGGGTGCGTAAATCTTTTACCGAATCCCGTAAATCCTGCAAAGTTTCGGTTTCTTTTTCCAAACCTTGCATCTCGTCTTTAAAGGCTAAAATCCCGCGTTCATTCTCACTGATTTCACGTTCGCAGCGAATTTTATTTTCTTCCAGTTCCTTTTCTCTGTTTTGCAGGTGAATATATGCCTCGTTGAGTTTTGCTATTTCTGTGGTGGTTGCAGAGACTTCGTTTTCGCATTCTCTTAAGTTTTCTTCGTCTCCGGCTATTAAAAGGCGTTTTTCTTCTATTTTGGTTTCCAGTTCGGTTAATCTTGTTCGCAATGTTTCCAGTTCTGTTTGGCCTTTGGTTTTATCTGTGGAAAGGGCATGCAGGGAGGCTTTGCCTTCTGCGTATTTTTCAAGGTTTATGGAAACATCAATTTCCTTAAGGCGGTTTTTTAATTTGCGGAGTTCTTGCGCACGTGCTAGCATTCTTTCCTGTTGCCGGAACTGGTTTTTTGCATATTGCAAATCGGTAGCTATGCGTTCCATATCTGCCTGAACACGCTCTAGTTGGGCAGAGGCTTCTTTTCTTCGTTTTTTATACCTGCTTACGCCTGCGGCTTCTTCAAAAATAGTCCTGCGTTCGTCTGCTTTATCGCTGAGCAGGGCTTTTACCATTCTATCGTCCATTTGCGAGTAGGAGCCTGCACCCATGCCGGTATCTGCAAAAAGATTTTTTATGTCTGCCAAATGGCATTTTTGATTGTTTACCAAATACTCGGAATCCCCATCGCTGGAAATTTTACGGGTCACCATTACTTCGGAATATTCGGAGGGTAAAAGCCCTCTATCGTTTTCTATCACAAGGGAAACTTCTGCCATGCTTTTTGCCGGCCTTTCTGCAGTTCCGGAAAAAATTACTCCCTGCATTTTATCCATTCTTAGCAAACCTGCTCGTTGTTCCCCCATAACCCAGCGGATAGCATCTACTATATTGGATTTGCCGCAGCCATTAGGCCCAACAATGGCGGTAAGTCCATTTCCTTCAAATAGAATTTCCACCTTTTGCTCAAAGGACTTGAAACCCTGTATTTTTAACTTCTGGATTCTCACGGGAAGGTTAATGTAGAAAAATCAATACCTAATAACTACTCTTAGTATTTGCGGCGCTCAACTTTACGTCTGGCAAGTCCACAACGTAAATGCTAAAACTCCAACCCGGAGCAGCTCCGGCTGGGCGCCAAGTGAAATCCATTTTCCAGCAATGAAGCTCCCTGTTAAACTGCAATGAATGAGATGTAAATTGACCTTCTTCAAACGAATATTGCGAAGAATACTGCAAGTTCCATTTTCTGCTAGGATAAATAGAAGCCGAGAAAGATGCGTAATGAGTGTGAGTGTCCTGGAATAAATCTTTGCCTACACGGATGCTGGAAAATGAGTATGTGTAATCAACTCCGGCACTCCAAGATTTAGTTTCATATTTCTCATTCTTTGACGGAAGCCCAGCGTTAAAATCACCATACCAAGAAAATCGGCGGTTTAAACCATAATTCCATCTTGTGAGTTGTGGAAAACGAACCTTTTTTTTATTGTCTTCAAAACGATGGTAAAAATCGTGAGTGGTGTATATTGTAAAAAGATAATTTTCCATAAATTGAAATCCAAAAGAAGAATTTATCGGTGCCCAATGAAAAGAATCCGCTGCAAAATTATATGAAGTTGAATGTGAACTATTTAAAATTCTAAGGTTTTTGCTAAAATCACTCATATCCGCATCTTCATTTACGGTGTCTGCATCTACCAACAAATACTTCATATCAAAATCATTTCCTAAACGAAAAGTCACGGCTTTTTGCTCAAACTGATAAGGTACATGACCCAAAAGCGGATGTGGAAAAAATGTATGATTCGTGTCTAGTTCTGGTGCATAAGTGTAACCTACGGTTGGAGAAAGAGTATGGCGAATCCCTGTAAACCTGCCCCACTCAGGAAGCCAAATTCCATATAATTTTGTAGCTGCCTCCAACGAACCGCTGCCTTTCAAATAATATTGCCCGTATTCACTCTTGGAAGGGTCAAAGGCATAGCGGCTTTTTTTAATAGAATCATTTGGCGAAATATATTGTTTTGCAGTCCAGTTTCCCACAAAACTCAAAGAAGGCGTGATATTCAAAACATCAAAAAGAGTACCTGTATAACTGAACCCCAAATTATCCAAAAAACCTGTGTAATAGGCGGTTGTGTCCACATCATATACTGTGTCTTTGGCTCTTTCTATATAATGGTTAAAGCGATTTGAATAGGAATAATTTATTTTTTCCCAAAATGGCGGGTCTATATTTTCCCCAGACATATCGTTTTCAAATATAGGGCCAGAGGTTCTGAATTGAATATCCGGTGTTTGCCGCCTCAAAAGCCCGGTTAGCAAGCTATATTCTTGCCTCCCCTTTATGGTGATATTTTTGTTATCCCCTATCTTTTGGTAATAGGTCATTTCTGCATTTGCTTGCTGGTTTAAAACAGTTTGTTCGTCCAGGCCGTTTTCTTGCCTTAGATTTTGCCTAGAAACAAATGAGCCTTCGCCGTTCAAGGTTTTGCTACGGTCTGGAGTTATATTTTGCGCATGTCTAAAACTTATGTCGTAATCTTTCCAAATAGTTCTGTTGTTCCAATAACCTATGGCATTTACAAAACCTTCCAATACATATCTTTCGTTATAGCGAAACTCGGAATTCACAGTGCTTTTGCTAAAATCCGCTTCGCTGCCTTCCAAAACGTTTGCATAGAGTTGCCAATCCAAGTAATCGTTTGGAGCATAATAAGCACCTAAATTATTCATAAAAAATCCCTGAGCCTGGTCTCCGCCAAATTTCGGGGTTAAAAGACCGGAACGCCGCCCACCCTTCATAGGAGAAACCATCAAGGGCAAAACTGCAACAGGAACTTCGCCTATATTCAAAACCACAGGACGTGCCGTCACGCTTTCTTTTGGTTTTAGCACCATTCGCCTGCCGTAAAAGGCATAGTGCTGGTGCTCTGGATTTGAGCAGGTAGAGAAATCCCCTCTTTCAATCAAAAATCTCTGTTCCTTTAATGTGTCTAAATTTTGGATTGTTACGGCTCTTATTACCGTTCCGTTGAATTGTTGGTTATCCATATAGCTAGTGCCGTAAACTATCTCGCCAACTTTTGTGGATAAATTGTACTTCATTTTATAAGAAGCAAGAGAGGGTTGCGAAGCTTCTTTGAAAACGGGATTTCCCATAACCTCTATTGTTTTATATTCTTGGCTGTATACAAGGGTATCACCTCTAAGCGTTGCTGTGCGATATTTCAATTGAGCTTTGCTATTAAGGTTAAAAGTTTTAGACAAAACATTATATTCCAAATCAACCGCGTTATATTCCAGAGTATCGCTTGAACTGCCATCTATCATCCACATTCCGCTTGCATTTTCTGCTGTATCTGCCGCCTGCTCCCTATCTTCCAGCTCAAATTGTAACATATCCTGCGAATACGCAAGCGTACATAAAAATAAAATAAGCAGGAAAGGCATTGATGGGAATTTAGAAAAGATAATATATTTTTCTAAATTATTCGCTTCTTTTTTCACAGGATAACGTTATGGACCGTACAAAACATTTGCTCCGTTTGCAGGACTGGGACACAGTCCGTATTTTGGATACTATAGATATAGCTATTCGTCTTAAAAAAGAGGTTAAAAATGGAATATATTCGGATTGTTTTAAGGGTAAAACCATAGGAATGTTTTTTGAAAAACCCTCTTTAAGGACTATTACCACCTTCCAAATAGGAATGTACCAGTTAGGCGGAATGCCTATATTGCTAGATCCAAAAAGCATAGGAATAGACAAAAGGGAATGTGTTAAGGATATTGCCCGCTGCCTTTCTCGCTGGGTAAACGGGCTTGTTGTGCGCTGCTTTAAGCAAGATTTGGTAGAACAACTTGCAGAACACGGCAGCATCCCAATTATAAACGCCCTTTCAGACACCTACCACCCCTGCCAAGCACTTGCTTTGGGGCAAACTATGGCCGAACAGTTTGGCAAAGATTTACGCGGGAAAACCGTGGCTTTTATAGGAGATGGCAATAATGTGGCAAATTCCTTGATGGTGCTATGTGCCAAGCTGGGAATGAATTTTACCCTTGCCTGCCCCAAAGGTTATGAACAGAAAAAAGAAGAAGTAGAACTCAGCCTACCCAGCTTCAAAAAGAACGGCGGCAAATATAGGCAGTTCAATAATCCAAAAGAAGCCGTAATAGATGCAGACATTCTTTACAGCGATGTGTGGATTAGCATGGGGCAAGAAGAGCAAAAAAACGAAAAGCAATCACACTTTTTGCCTTTCCAAATTAACGACGAATTGCTAAAAAATGCTCCTATGCATTGCAAAGTAACGCATTGCTTGCCAGCAAACAGAGGCGAAGAAATAACCGATAGCGTTATGGATAATTTGCAGGTAAATTTATGCTACGAAGAAGCAGAAAACCGTTTGCACGCGCAAAAAGCCATACTGTGGCAGTTACTTCATTAGCATTGAACCCCTGTTCAAATCCACAAAAGTTATGTAAACGAATAGGATAATAAAGAATGTCATAGCTGCTTGCTGTATGCGGAATTGGTTCTTTTGCGAAATTGGTTTGCCACGTAGCTTTTCAATGAGCAAAAATAAAAGAACGCCACCATCTGTTATGGCAATAGGCAGCAAATTCATAACACCCAGATTTATGCTTATCAAAGCGAGCAAAAATACGGCTTTTTGCAAATTTTCAAGCCACACAAGGCCTATCACCTGCACAATGCCAACGGGGCCGCTCATGGCTCTTAGCTTAACCTCACCTCTGATAATGCGGTGAACATAGCGAAATACGCTGGTTGCCATGCTATAGCTTTTTTGAGCCGCCATTACAAGGGCTGTGCCAAGCGGCTGGTGAACAATTTGCAATTCATCAAACTGTGCAAGTCCCATTTGAATTCCAATCAAGTAACGCTCGGCTTCTTCGTTCCAGTGCGGGGTCATTGCTGCGCTTAATGTATCGCCATCCCGCAAAAATACAACCTCAACTTCTTGCCCTTCCGAAGCAGAAATTATGTTTATCATATCCTGATAATAACCCATCAAGTAACCATTAACACTGAGAATAGTATCATTCTGCTTTATGCCTGCTTTGCCTGCCGGAGAATCTTCCAAAGGTTCTGCTGCCACAAAAACCCTGTGCCTTGGGTGAATGCCTACAGAACCTATGCCTAGGTTGCCTAGCTCACGAGGAATTACGGTAATGCTTTTTCTCCCCTCTTTTGTTCCTATTTCCAGAGCAATGCTTCTACCTATGCTAATGCCCATTTCTTCGCGCAGTTTATCCCAGCCTTTTGCCTTTTCTCCCTCTATGGTGAAAATTGTGTCTCCGCCTGCAATGCCAGCTTCTGCTGCTGCAGACTCAGGCTCCACAATGCCAACCACGAGTCTGTCTGAAATTGGCTCCGGATTACCGAGCATATAAATTCCCGTGAGCAAAAAATATGCAAAAATAACGTTGAATGCAGGCCCTGCAAAAGCTATCAAAGCTCGTCTCCAAATGGGCTGCACATGAAAATCATCAGGTTTGTTCTCACGCACATTCTCCGGGTTTTCACCGGCCATGGATACATAGCCGCCAAAAGGAATAGCAGATATGCAGTAAATAGTTCCGTTTTTCTGTATCTTCAAAAGTTTTTTCCCAAAGCCTATCGAAAAAGCCAAGACTCGCACGCCGCAAAACTTCGCCGCTAAAAAATGCCCTAGTTCATGAATAAAAACAAGGATGCTTAGCCCTAAAAGCCCAAGAATTATTTGAAAAACCCAATAGATACTCATATTAAATTCCGCACTTGCAATTCTCGCCTTTCAGTTTTTCAAGTGCTCTTTCCTTTGCAAGTGCTTCACGTTGCTTATATGTTCCCATTCTTTTTAACATGCTTTCCCAATCAACCTGGTGCGCATCAAATTCCGGACCGTCCACGCACACAAATTTAACAACTCCCCCTACCGTTACCCTGCAACCGCCGCACATTCCTGTGCCGTCCACCATTATGCTGTTTAGGCTTGCAAAGGTTTTTACGCCATAAGGTCTAGTTGTTTCTGCACAAAATTTCATCATTATAGGGGGGCCTATGGTTATGACGTAGTTTGGTTTTTCACCCTCACAAAGCTCTTTTAAAGGCTGGGTTACTAAGCATTTTCTCCCATAAGAGCCATCATCTGTGCAAATAATGAGTTCGTCTGCTAGGCTTTTTAGCTCATTTTCCATAACTATAAGCTCTTTTTGCCTTGCGCCTAGAATAATGGTCAATTTATTGCCCGCTTTTTTGAGAGCCTGCACTATAGGGTACATTGGAGCTGCGCCTATGCCTCCGCACACGCAAACCGCATGGCCAAAATTCTCAATGTGGGTAGGCGAACCAAGAGGGCCGGTTAGCACGGGAATATCGTCGCCTACTTTGAACTTAGATAGGTCTATGGTTGTTTTGCCTATCGCCTGAAAAATCAGCGTTATTGTTCCTTTTTCTTCGTTTGCATCGGCTATTGTTAAAGGTATTCGCTCTCCCAGTTCTGGGTCTGTTTGCAAAATGATAAACTGCCCTGCCTGCCTTTCTTCGGCTATCAGGGGTGCCTCCACCACAAACTTGTAAACATCACTTGAGAGTTGCTCCGTCTCTAGAATTTTTGCCATAGGCGGGTAAGATAGAAAAAAATATTTTATATATTCATATCGAAGAGGTATTTATGGTAAAAAATGTAAGTAAAATATGTATTTTAGCGTGGCTCGCTCTCTTGCTTTTTGTTTTTTCCTGCGAAAGCGAGGCAGAGAAAGAACGAATTAGAGTTGAGAGAGAGATTAAAATTATTGAGGATTCAATTCGTATTGTAGAAAATACCTTTCGTATAGCTCGCGATTCTTCTCGCAATCCTCTTCCATCACGTCCGCTTTCTAATGGCGATACAGTTGATTTGGATAATTTGCCAACTTCTTTAGCTAATGGAGGAGGTTTACTTTTTATTCCTAACGGCAAAGCAATTATTGCAGGGCTTCCACCTGTTTCTTCTGGTAATGGATCTGATTTGCTTTATTTAAGGTCTCTTTATATTTCTCGTATTGATTCTCTCAATCATGTTCTAAGGAGTTTACCACTTGAATGAATAAATATACCACCACACTGCTTTTATTTCTTGTAATGTCTATTGCAACGTTTGCCCAGTCTTCTATTTGTGCGACAACAGAATCAGAAGCTCAGGTTCTTCTAGGGAAGGCTCGTAAGTCTTGCGAAGATTTTACTTTTCTCGGTCAACCTGTAGGCGGGTCTTTTTCTGGGAATGTTGCCCCACAAATTTATCCTCCATATGCAGGTCAGTATTGTATAGTTGCTACTTGCAATGTATGTTCTTCTTCTTATGTTAATCTTCATATGTTTGATATTGCATATGATGAATGTTGCTCTCTAGATACTCCTCTTTCTCCTAGACAAAGTTTTTCTGTACCTTATACTTGTTATACTCCCAGTATCTCTATTGGCGTTTCTTACTCTCAAATTCTTTATAATTTTACTGTCTCTGATTTTTGCACTGATCAGGTTGGTGGTATTTGTGCGGGTGATTTTTCCAGCAGTTCCAGTAATGCGGAAGCAAAATCTAGCAGTAGCGATGGCAATGGTTCTTCCAGCAGTTCCGATGGTGGTAGCGATTCTTCCAGTTCTGGCAACGATGAAGACGATGATTTGGGCCAGTGCTTTTCCAGCTTTGGGGATGCCATGATGTCCAACTTGATGAGGCGCGCTGAATGCGCCGAACGAGGGGGTGATATTTCTGGTTTTGAGGTTGTTCCCCATCCCCAGGACAATCTTTGGTGCCTTGCCGGCTCCTGCGATGCTCTTTCCATCTGCCGCCCATCGGTCAATGAAACGCAAGTTATTTTGGAAGAATTAATGTTCGAATGTCTTATGAAAGACGGAGCAATAGACGATTTTAAGATTTCCTATTCCGAAGAATACGGTTTTTGCATAAGAGGCGGCTGCAAATACGATTCTGGCAGCTCGTCGAGCAGCGAAGAAGAGGAATCCAGTTCTTCAAGCGGCAGCTCGTCTTCCTATTCAGGCTATTCAGGCGGCTCTTGCGAAATAGGCGATTCTTATTGGCAGTATATGTCAAAATACGGTATTTTCAAGAGAACGCTTTATCCTTTGCTGCCTTATATGCTGAACAAAGACAAGATGTATGTTTCAGGCTGCGGCTGCTCTGGCGATGAATTGGTTTACTGCCGAGTCCAGAACTTCGATTACGTCCACGATTATTTGCCCCACAGCCTCTCTTTGTGCTCCTATTCGCGTGGCTACTGGTGCAATGGCATAGAGAATGGCGGAACAACCTGTGATTTTTCAGGCTCCGTCGCAAATATTTACCACACGGACAGGTCTGGGTATAATTGGCTGGTAAATGGCATGGCCGATGATTATTTGTATCCCTTTGATAATTATTCATCTACCTTCGGTGTTTGGCGAGATGATGGCATCTCTCCGCGAACATTTGATAAATATTTCGAGCATCGTTTTTCTCTTCCGACAAATGTGTTTTATTCCGATTTGGAAGAAATTGTATTGAAAGCTCTCCCCAGCTTCCCATCCTTGGACAAGATGCATGCATATTGCCGCGGCGAATGGGTGCCCCACGACGAGGACTGCTTCGGCACCCAAGACGAAGCGCTTGAAGCGGCTGCGGAAGCGGCCTTGGGCTGCAGTCTTTTAGGAGGGCTACCTGGTCACGGAGCGGAGTTGTCCAATAGAGGCTGGTGCGTCATAGGCGAGTGTTCGGAAACTAGTTCTTCCAGCGGGGTTTCAAGCTCAAGCTTGCCGCAGTCCAGCTCTTCCAGCCCATACGAAGGCAACAGCTCCAGTTTTTCTAATTCCGATATTTGTTTGGCATACCCTCTGCTTTCAACGCCGTCTGATCCTTTGA
>LIUI01000011.1:0-27143 GCA_001462235.1 Fibrobacteria bacterium GUT307 | reverse complement strand
AACACTGGCTTCAGCGAAGGGAATGTTGGCTGGTGGTATAAGGAGATTTCTTGCAATGGCGGCGGTAGTTTGCCAAGCAGTTCCAGTGCAAGCGATGGCACTTGTTCGCCATATCCTATATTTTCAACGCCGTCTGATCCTTTGAATGCCTGTTTTGCTATAAACGGAAAATGCTATAAGTGCAATCCAGACAGGGGTGCGGAATGCGGCTACAATTGGCTTTGGAACACTGGCTTCAGCGAAGGGAATATTGGTTGGTGGTATAAGGAGATTTCTTGCAATGGCGCTTCAAATAAATGTCCTGACAATGCATTGTTGAAAAAAAGCATTCTTGGCAGGGATTCCGAAAATATTCCGACGGACGGAAGCCGTTCTGATTATGTATGGCGCAAAAATTCAAAATTTTTCTATGACGCCATGGGCAGAAGAACCCAAACACACCCCGAAACCAGAAGGTATTTGTTTTTGCCTAAGAGGAATGTGCTTGATTATGAACAAAATCCTCAATTATTAGGCTCAGTTTCGTTTACATTAAAAACAACCGTGGATGGGTATGTTAATGCGGAGCATATTTTTTCTACAAATTATGATTGGATAAAAACGCCTGAAATTAGTTTAAAGATATATTTATCTTTAAAAACGGTGATAAATATTATTGAGCATAAAAACGACTCTTTGTTGATTGCCCATGAGAATAAACACATAGAAATATATAATTCTTTAGGGAATATTGATTGGGAGAAAACTATACAGATAGACGACTACGACTGCGAAAGCTATGAGAATATATGCTCTAGATACAAGCAAGAAGTTAGATCAGAATATGAAGCAAAACTTACAGCTTTGATAAATGCGCAGAACAAATGGGACGACGATGATAAGAATAATATATCCCATGAGAGAATAGATTTGCAGCAAAAATTGAATGAAATGTATCAATATGTTTATAACATTGATTGCCCTAGTATGCCATAAAAGAAACCATGCAATATGAAATTACCGATAATACTTATAACAGGTTTTTGCATTTCTGTTGATTTTTCGTATTCAGATGAATTAAATAAATGTAATAATTCTCGTTCTAGTTCAAAGCCATGCGAATCGTTTGATTTTTTGCATGAAGCAAGCAAAATTCCAAAAATAGATCCCACAAAAGACTCTGTAATTGCCAAACATTGTTTGCATTCTAAGAAAGACAGTACTTGGGAATTATTGCTTTATGAGCGAATTGTTCCTTTGCCTGTATCGGAAATACAAAAAGAATGCGATGTTTATTCTATTTCAGGAACAATTAATTTAGAGACTGGGGAAATATTTCAAAGGAAATTTGGCAGTGGAATGAGTGCAGGTTGTGTTAAAACTTGTGTTGGAAGCAAAGAGGCTTGTGCAGGGAGAAATAATAAATGTAAAATAAATACAAAAAAAGAACATTACATAGAGCATTACATTTATCATAGAATAAATGATTTTCATATAAATTCCTGTTTCAAAAATATTGATATAGATAAAATATCACTTTTATTTGATGCGTATCTTCCCATAAAAATGGAATTGGAAATTTCATGTGATGGTGAAAAGATACCCGTATTGGGAAGTCATTATATTTACATCTCAGGAATGTGCAATGAAGAACAGTTGGAGAAAATTGAAGAATATAATCGACTTGATTCGCTTCAAAAATATTCACGGAATTTACCTAAAAAATGAGAAATTTATTCTACATACCTATTGCTACTCTTTATTTTTTTATTAGCATATCATACGCTATAGATTCTTTATCTACGCGCAATGTTCACGCAGAATATTGTTTTCAAAAGGAGAATAATTATATTAACCTAAAATTAAATAAAGAAGTACAAAAAATAAAACCAATTTTAAGTCAGGAAAAAATTTGACATTTTTCAAGGGTAAATGCCGATTTAAGGATATGGAGTTTAACCCTATACCCCAAGCCCAAGTAAGTTAATCTGCATTTACTATATTTACATTCTTCATATAATTCAAAGCCGGAGGGGCAACTAATGAGAAATTCTCTCAAATTCATTCTATTCACGGTAGTCTTTGCACTTGTCACAACATTCACTCTTTCCTGTTCAGAAGGAGGCAATGAAAACGAGGGTGGCAACCAGATAAACGGGGATAGCAGCAGTTCAATAAATGAGGGCGGCAGTAGCAGCTCTACAATCGATGGAAGCAATAGTGGTGGTTCAATAAAGAAAGAGCAGGTAGGCGGAGTCTCGCAAAAGGGGCCGTTTGTGGAAGGCTCCACAGCTACTTTATACGAGTTGAACGATGACTTCAGCCAAACGGGACGTTCTTTCATGGGTATAATAACGGATAACAAGGGGACCTTTGAAATAAAAGGCATAGAGCTGATTTCGCCCTATGCCATGCTGGAGGTGAGTGGCTATTACAGAAACGAAGTAACAGGCCAAGTATCCACTGCTCCAATTACCCTCCTTGCTATAGCAGACATAACAGAAAAAGACAATATCAACGTCAATATTTTAACGCATTTGGAGTATTACAGGGTGCTTAATCTTGTAGAAAGCGGTGATACCTTAGCAGAGGCAAAAAAGCAGGCTCAGGAAGAAATTCTGGCAGTGTTCGGTATAAATGGAGATGATTTTGGGAACAGCGAGGATATGAGCATTTTTGGAAATACTGAAGGCGATGCCGCTCTTTTGGCTATATCCGTTCTATTGCAGGGGAATTTGGGCGAAGGTGAATTTTCCCAGCGGTTAACAAACTTTAGCCAAGCGATTAAGAACGATGGAACGTGGAATAACGAAAGGGTGAAAACAGCTATAGCTGACTGGGCATATACAACAAATTTGGCAGGCATAAAGAACAATATATTGGGCTGGGGTTTGTCTTTGGATGTTCCTGATTTTGGCAAATACGTGACTGCTTATTGGACAACTAATTACGGCTTAGATGCTTGCGATTCTTCAAATGACGGCGAGATTCAGAAGAGCAATAGAGATGTTAATTATATTTGCAAAAGCAGCAACTGGGTTGTAGCTACGGAATATGAAGTAGATACCTACCAATGGGAGGTTTGCTCCGATGCAAATGTTGGAGAAATAAAAACAGGCAATATAAGCGGAGAAAATTATGTTTGCAAATATGGCTCATGGAAAAGTAACCCAAATTACAAAGACATATATTGCTCCACAAACCAATGTCAATATTTCATTGATTCTCGTGATAACCAACAATATGCTTTTGTTAAAATAAACTATAAGTTTTGGATGGCAGAAAATTTAAATTACAATGCCATTAACAGCAGATGCTATGGTGATAATACCGGTGGCGATAGCCAAGGCAACTGCATGAAATACGGCAGACTTTACGATTGGAATACGGCTATGGGCTTTCCGGGCGATATTCATGGACCAAAAGTTCAGGGAGTTTGCCCCGATCAATGGCATTTGCCAAGCCGAAGAGATTGGGATGAGATGATCATGCATACCGGTGTTGGCACTGTTAGTAATATTAATGGTAATGGAGGTACTGAGGGAACAAAGCTAAAAGCAACCAGCGGCTGGGATAATAACGGCAACGGCACGGACGACTATGGGTTTTCTGCCTTGCCGGGCGGTTATGCTTCTACCTTGCCAAGGCTAGTCAGTAACGGCTCCAGTGCGGGCTCTATCGGCTATTGGTGGAGCACCGAAGAAGGCGGTAATAATCCCATTCAAGCCTATGCTATTCTCAGCAATCTAGCATATCCCGATACCTTCAGAGACTACGAAATCGTAATGCATGAAATCAACTCTAATGGTTACTTCTTTAGTGTTCGTTGCATCCGTGACTAAGCAGCGAGACGCTGGTACTCTTATGAGGTTGTATCCTAACCACTCATAATAAATTTTAACATAAAAAACAAAAAACATAAAAAACCCTTGACAAGGGTTTTTTATTTTTCTATATTTAGTTCCGATTATGGCTTTGAGTAACATAACTTTATCTTCCAAACACCTGTGCTGTCGAGTGTTCTCCAGCAACAGACTGTGTTGTTGTTGCTAAAATTTCCTAAAAGAATCCGTATTTCACGGTGGGCTTCGCACCATAAAAGAAGTAGAATTTCCGTTTAACCAACAACCTATGAGGTTACTATGAAAAAGTATCTCCTTGATACGTACGCTGTCCATAAGGGACTCGTTTCTTTTGCCGCTCTACTCGCCGGCACTTCTATTGCAATAGCGCAAGAACCAGCAAAAGTTTCCGTTTACGGACACGCACAGTTGAATGCGGTTTGGGAAGATGGCGTTACAAATGCATCCGCTCCAAATTGGTCTTACTATGCACCCAAAGATAATAAAGATGGCGGAAACCGCACTCTTATCAACGTAAACCACACAAGGTTTGGCGTGAATTTTTCTGGCCCACAAAGCGAAGGTGGGCCTGCACTAACTGGAAAATTTGAGTCTGATTTTAATGCCAGTAACTCCCGCAATAACAACGGAGTTGGCGGATTTCGCATAAGGCACTCGTTTGGGCAGGTGAAATTCAACGACCTTGGACTAAGCCTTCTGTTTGGGCAAACCGGAGACGTAATTTCTCCGCGAGACCCTTCCATACTCAGCGAAGGTACCAACAATTATTCCGGTAACATAGGCACGCGCCGCCCGCAAATTCGCATAACGCAAGCATTTGGGCCAGCGGAAATAGCCATTGCCGCATTAGACGACCGTGGCGCAAGCGCGCCCAAAGCTCCAGCTATACAGGGACGCCTTGGAGCAAAATTTGCTGCAGGCTGGGCTGGCGAAGGTCAAAATTTGGAACTCGGCGTTTCCGGACATTTCGCAAAAGAAAAAAACACTGACACACAAAAAGATCAGCCTTATGTGAAAGTGCCTAGCTCCTATTCAGTAAATGCGGATTTGCTTTTGCCCATAATAAGCATTTTAAGCCTTAGCGGCGAATTCTTTTATGGCCAAGACCTCTCCCAGTATTCCAGCGGAAGCATAGGCTTAAATTCTAAGGCAACTTCTGACCAACCAACCAAGCTTAAGGACGATGGCGTATCAAGATACGGCGTGAAGTCTCTAGGCGGCTGGGCTAATTTGGGTCTTAAACTCCCTGCCAACCTCGCTTTCAACGGCGGCGTGGGATTAGAATCCATCAGCAATGACGACGATCTGGTTCCAGGTACTCGTTCCAACAATTTGTCGATATTCACCAATTTGAGGTACTTCTTTATAAAAGAAGCATTTGTTGGCATTGAGTATTGGCGCATAAACACGGATTACACAAAAGCAGCAAATGGAGACAAAACTCCCAGCGGTTCAATAAACCGTGTTGAGTTGGCTTTCAACTATGCTTTTAAATAACGCGAATTTTCTACATTTTATGTATGCGTTTTGTAATTTTGTTTTTTCCTTTGCTTTTCATCGCTTGTGGAGACTGGATTAAGCAGTTTCCCGATGAAGAGCAGGAATTCCGTTATAATTATCTGTTGCTCAAAGCATATTTTTACCATCCAGAAAGGATAAAGGAATATTCCGAGTACGAAGGAGTTCCGGAAGTGGATTCCATGTATAGCAGCCTGAATGATACCCTAGGGGGCTGGAGATACACAAGATATTACAAGCCAGATACCTCTGAAGAGGTCATTGGCAATATTCAGAATAGCGAAAGGTATTATTCTTTTGGTTTTCAGAGAAAAATAGATAGTGATACTTTGATTGTTACAAGAGTTTATCCCTTTTCACCTGCTACCAATGCGGGGTTAAAAAAATATGATAAACTTCTTTTTGCAAATGATACTACCTCTTTGACAGGCGAACAAGCAACCGATTATTTAGAATCTGATTCTCTATTTGCAAACTTTACAGTCTTTAAGGTTTTGCGGGGAACACAAGTCTATACTTTACAAGCGATGCAAAAGGAAGAAGTTCGGGTACCAACCGTGTATTTGGATTCCTTGATTGGGATTCCATATATATCCGTTACTGAATTCACTCAAAGAACAAATAACCCAAGAGGAACTTACTATGAGTTTGCAGAATATCTAAAGGAGATTAAAGGAACAAAGACAGCTATTATAGATCTTCGCTCTAATCGTGGTGGAGATATCGGACACTGCTCAAAAATGGCCGCAGAACTAGTTCCATTAAATAAAGAGTTGGTTTATGATGTGAGACATCGGAGAAGGGACGAAAAAAACGCGATAGATACAATACATTATTTTGCAAAAGATTATTTGGACAAAGAGGGTGCAGGAATCGGAATAAATTGGATTATTTTGATGAGCCGCTTCTCTGCTAGTTGCTCGGAGCGTTTTATAGCAGCTGTGAAACATAACCGCCCGGAAACAGTTCTTATTGGTGAAAATAGCTACGGAAAGGGAATTGGGCAAACTTATGGATATACCTACTTAAAGGGGCTTGCGTACATTACCTCTCTTCAATCGTTTTATCCCAATGGACAAACCTTCCACGAAGTTGGCATTCCACCAGATAGATACGTAGCCCTAAACTCTCCTGCTGCTGAGTATATTGCTGCAATAGAAGCTGCGGCCCAAAGTTTTCCCGGAATGGCTCTGGCAAAACGCTCGCTCTTCCATACTCAGCAAGAAACCTTGCCTTTAGTGCGTAAATCCAAAAAAACAGATTTAGGGATGTATTACCTATTTTAGTTTTCTACATTTTGTTCATGTTATATATTATTTTACTTTCTTCGTTAATGTTTATCGCCTGCGGCGAACTTGATAGTGGGCAGGAGCATTCCCGTGGGCAAGATCTTCCAATTGATAGTGATAGATTTAATAAGCTATCTGATGACGAGCGAGAACTTCTCCATAATTATCTGTTGCTCAAAGCCCTTTTTTATCATCCGGAAAGAATAAAGAATTATTCCGAATACAAAGATTTAACAGAAGTGGATGCCATGTATAGCAGCCTGAATGATTATTTAAAGGGGGGTAGGTACACAAGGTATTACACACCCGATATAGCCGAACAAATTTTCAGTAATATCCAGAATAGCGAAAAGTATTATTCCTTTGGTTTTGAGCGAGGAGTAAAGAGGGATACCGTGGATGGTGTTATTTATTATAATTTGATTGTAACATACGTTTATCCTTTTTCGCCTGCCACCGATGCCGGGCTAAAAAAACATGATATACTTCTTTCTGCAAACGATACTTCTTTGACCGGCATGACCGATACAGATCTGGTTCTTGAATATATAATGTCTGATTCTTTATTTGCAAACACAACAGTTTTTGAGGTTTTGCGAGGAACGGAGCGTTTGCCTTTGCTGGCTATGCAAAAGGAAGAAGTTCCGGTACCAACTGTATATTTGGATTCCTTGAATGGAATTCCATATATATCCGTTACAGAATTCACTCAAGTAACAAATAACCCCAAAGGAACCTACTATGAGTTCAAAGAATATCTGGAAGAGATTAAAGGAGCAAAAACAGCCATTATAGATCTTCGCGAGAATGGCGGCGGAAGCATAGATCACTGTACTGCAATGGCTGCCGAATTGGTTCCTTTAAATAAAGAGTTGGTTTATGATATGCAGCATACAAACATATCTGCAATAACAGACACGAATTATAACATAATAATCAAAATGCCTTATTTTGCAAGAAATTATTTGGACAGCGATGGTGCGGGAATTGGAATAAATTGGATTATTTTGATGAGTGAAGGATCTGCTAGCTGCTCAGAGCGTTTTATAGCTGCTGTGAAATATAACCGCCCGGAAACAGTTCTTATTGGGGAAAATACTTTTGGAAAGGGAATAGGGCAAAGCTATGGATTTACTTATTTAGACGGGCTTTTTTCCATTACTTCTCTTCAATCGTTTTATCCTAATGGGCAAACCTTCCACGAAGTTGGCATTCTGCCAGATATATCCGTAGATCCATTTTCTAATGAAGTTTATTATGCCGCAATAGAAGCAGCCTTAGGTTTTCCCGGAACGGCTTTGGCAAAACGTTCGCTTGCATCTATTAAGCCAGAAACTTTGCCCCAAGCACGTAAATCCAAAAAAACCGATTTAGGTATGTATCACCTGCTTCATCAAGGGAAATAACTGCACATCCCTGATTGTCGCTTGGTTTGTCAAAATCATAACAAGGCGGTCTATGCCAATGCCTGCGCCGCCCGTGGGCGGCATTCCGCATTCAATGGCGTGTAAAAAGTCCTCGTCCATGGGGTGAGTTTCGTCTTCGCCCCCGCGCCCCCGCGCAACTTGTTCTTCCAAGAGCTGCCTTTGCCGGATTGGGTCGTTTAGTTCGCTGTAAGCATTGCCTATTTCCCATCCGTTTATGTATGGTTCAAACTGCTCAATTAAATCCGGGTTGGTGCGGTGCGCTTTGCAAAGCGGCGCGCTTTCTTTTGGCATATCTTTTATTATTGTGGGCTGAATTAGCTGGTGTTCGCAGGTCTCTTCAAAAAGAGCTAAAATTGCTCTGCCCCTTGACCATGCACCGTCTGGCTTTTCTATATGCCTTTTTTCAAATTCGCTTTTCAACTGCTCATCTGAGAGTTCTTCTACGGAAATTCCTGCGTATTTTTGAATTGCCTCATAAACTGTAAGGCGTTGCCACGGGGTTTTGAAATCTATTTCCTTTCCTTGATATTCCACTTTGGTGGTTCCGTTTGCGGCTATGCAGGCTTGCTCGCAAATATTTTCAAAATGAACCATCATATCGTTGTAGTCGCTAAAGGCTTCGTAAAATTCAAGGGAGGTAAATTCGGGGCTATGGTTTTTGTCCATACCCTCGTTGCGAAAATTTTTGGTGAACTCAAAAACCTTTTCCAAACCGCCAACTATGCATCTTTTAAGGTAAAGTTCCGGGGCTATGCGCAGGTAAAGATTTGTGCCGGCAGCGTTGTGGTGGGTTGCAAAAGGCCTTGCGTTTGCCCCGCCGTAAATGGGCTGGAGCGTTGGGGTTTCCACTTCCAAAAAGCCTTTTTCCAAAAGGTATTCCCTTATGGATTGTATTATGCGTGCTCTTTTGCGGAATACTTCCCGGACATTATCGTTCAAAGCTAGGTCTATGTAACGTTCTCTGTAACGGGTTTCTATGTCTTTGAATTCGTCAAAGATTACCATATTGCCGTTTTCGTCCCTTTTTTCTTTTGGGATAGGCAAGGGATAAATATCTTTTGAAATAATCTCTATTTTTTTGGCTTGCAGGGTATATTCGCCACTATTGGTTTTCATAATTATGCCGCTGGTGCCAACCCAGTCGCCTATATCCATGGTTTTTACAATTTCGTACTCCGTTTCGCTGAGTTCGCTAGAAACTGCTAAAACCTGGAACTTGCCGCAGGAGTCTTTTAAGTGCATAAAGCACATTTTGCCCTTGCGGTTGTAGCGCACAATACGCCCCGCCCAAGAGATAGTTTCGCCGCTTGCTATTAATTCTTCGGCTTTTTCCCTTAGTTCGTCTGAATGATGCGTTATGGTGAACTTGTATGGGTATGGATTTATACCCAGTTCACGCATTTTTGCTAACTTGCCCATCCTTACATTAACAAATTCATTTGATTGCATGGATGCTAATATAAAAAATTTAATATCTCTGTTTGGCAGGCTTTCCACAAAACCACGTCTATATAGCCTTTATTCAATCCTGTTTCTTTTTCTATTTGCGCAAACATTTTGTCGCAAAGTTTTTTTACTTCTTGGTTCAATGGAAAACCCTCTTGCAAATCCGATTTGCTGAGCGCAATTCCAAGCCGCTGTATCCAAACATCGTATTTAACATTGCTAATGCCCAAATTCCGTGCCAGGTGATTTTTGGTTATGTCCCCTATATGCGGCAGCTTTGCCAAGTAGCTCAATTTTTCGCTTTCATTTTTCAATTCATAAAATCCATTTCTAAAATTTTCACGGTTATTCCAAACTTTCACTATTGCCCTTATCTTATTCACATTTCCAAAAATAGCCAGCAAATTCTTTTCGCAAACTGTGCCGCCATCATTTATAAAGCCCATTATTTCTCCAAATTTTTTCTTCGCAATTTTTTGCCTGAACCCACCTGCCAAAATAACATAAATACATTCTTCTGCAAATTCCTTTGCATTCAAAACAGGCGGTTTAAGCAATCGTTTTTTTATAGTTTCAAAACTATCTTTATCTTCACCCAAACCGGAATTTATTATGTGCTTTTCTATAGCAAAGAAAAGCGGAGCATTTATTTTTTCAATAGTGGTGTTAGTTAGGGTGCAGAGGATTTGTTTCATTTAAAGAAAAATCACCTATTTTCCTACAGGATGATTGAGCATGGGAATTTGCGAAGCAGATAACTTTAAAGCCTTGGCTAGGCCCTCTGAATCCATAAATGCACGAACTCTGGTGATTAGCCCGCTGCCGGAGCAATACAGCGAAATGTTTTGAGAAACAATGCCGGCATCAAGTGCTCCAAGCCTTTGCCTAGAGGCATCATCTCCGCGAGGGAATTTGGAAACATCGGAAACGAGAACCAGCATAATAGGAGCTTTGGCAAAATCTGCCTGAGCACCTGCAACCAAGGCTCTAAAATCGCCGCTTGCTGCCAAACCGAGCGAATGGTTTTTTGCATTGTACAAATACGTGCCATTTTTGGCAACAACATAAATATCCACATCTTGAACGTTCATGGCAGAGGGCGCGGTGCGTTTGCCTTCGTCTGCCCTATTAACGCCATTTGCCGCCCACAGCAGTTCTGAAATTTCGGCAAGGCTCAAATCTTTTGCTTTTTGAAAATCCGGCATGGCTGCGGATTTTCTCAAAGAAAGTGATTTCATAATTGAGTGCCCTTTATCTAAATTGGGCTTGGGCAATTCAACATTTTGCCCGGAAAGCTGGGCAAAAGAGAAAGCCGATGCGAGAGTTAGGAGGAACAAAGTTTTCATGTGTGTAATATATAAAAATAACGTAGTTAGGGTTCTTTGAACTCTGTTCCTCTGCTTGTGTGCCAGATGCCCAGGATGTCTATGTTGTTTTCGTTTTCTCTGTAGTATATATTGTAACGGAATTTGCCTAACTTGAATTTTCTCATTCCATTTTGGCAGATGGTTCCTATTTCTGGGAAAGTTTCCAATAGACTTATTATTTCGAAAAATTTGTTGCCCATTATTTCTGCTTGTCTTGGGGATCTTTCCCTTAGATATTCTATCGCCTCGTCCAGCATTTCGGCACAGTCTATGGTATATCTGGCGTGTTTTTTCTCAGGATTGTTTTCTGTCGTAGTATCCATTTGCAAATTTTTCCATTACTTGTTTCTTCAATTCTTCTATGGGGTAGGTTTCTCCCCTGTCTGCCTGCTCCAGGCTGGTTTTGAGCCTTCTGTTGAGTTCTATTTCGTCCATTAGGTCATCTACCCAGCCGTCAAGCCTCAGGGCACTCATAGCCTGCTTTATTTCCGTTTCGTTTGCGGTTATTTCCGTCGCTGGTTGTGTCATTGCCGCCATAATGCTTTCCTCTCTTTACCCGCAATATACAAAACTTATGGCACCATATCACACTTAGTCCTTCACACAACGAACGCTAAACAAGAGGCTCTTATCACCGTCACCCCATAAAGCATAATCATCTTCGTAGTATATGTCTCGGAGGTAGGCATCGTCGCTATTGCTCTCACTGGCGGTCCACCAGGTACCATCTTCGCTTTCATCGTAAAAATCGCCAGCCTCGTAGAAATCACCATCCGGATAGCCCATGCCGCCCGGCAAAGCGGAAAAGCCGTAATCGTCCGTACCGTTGCCATTGCCATACCAACCACTCACCGCCTTTAAGTATCTGCCTGCTGTAGGACTGGTGTAAGGACTTGACGTTCCAGTAGTTCCATCAACATGGCGGAACAGTTTATCCCACTCGGCATTGCTCGGCAATGAATTCTAAGAAAGATAAGGATTGATACGTTGCCATATTGCCACAGTTAGTCCCACCTCGCCCAAGCGAGGAATTATGTTGAAATCTGTTTTTTACAGAACTAGCAATATTTGCTTCTCATGTCCTCGGGCTTTTTGCCAAGTTGCCGCATGAGCATAGCAATAATCTTTTCGCTTTGTTCCATTTAATAAATATAATGAAAAATGCAAACCTCGTCAACCGTTTTTATTTGTTTGTCCGCAAACGGGAAACACGTTTTTAATTATTTATCCAAACACGCCGGGTCATTTGGTTCAAGTTTGATTTGGACTATTTGGAGATTTTGAGTTGGTGGAGGTGATTTGATTACCACCGCCATAGGACCGCTATCGGCAATCGGACCGCACAAAGAGGAACGGATATTGCCATAAATAGGCGTTTCGCCACGATAATCTTCAGGACTTGTGAATTTTAAAGTATCAGCATTGCTCATTGGAACTTTACCGTTTTTTGAGTAGGCCGAAGTTGTCATTAAATATTCCTTGGTATTGGAATCAATTACACGAACATTATTTGATACCAATTTCCATCCGCCGTCGCCGCCCTGACCGGCCTCGCTTGAAGAGGACGGAGGAATATATTCCCACGAAGAACTTGAACTTTGTTGCGGGACATATTCGGAACTTGAACTTGTCGGCCAATAATATTCCGAACTCGAGGAACTTTGCCCGATTGAACTCGAACTTCTTTCGTTTGAACTGGAACTTTGTTTAATCGAACTGGAACTTGACGCGATTGAGCTAGAACTTTGTTTAAGCGAACTTGAACTTGACGCGATTGAGCTGGAACTTAATTTGTATTCCGAACTTGAGCTTGCAACTGAACTTGAACTTGGAATACTCGAACTTGATTGTGCCCAAGCATTTCCATTGCCATGCTCTTCTTCGGGATCATCTGAGGAGCAAGAAAATGTGAATGACAAGGCAAGTGCCAAACCTGCCACCAATGCAAAATTTGAAAGCGTTCTGCTCATAAAAGAACTCCTATTTTCCCGCCAGTTCATCCCGCCAAACCCTGGGAACATTGGTTTGGATGGTTCGCACCATCATGATGCATTTTAAATCAACGTATGATTTCATCGTATGTGACTACAATTATAACTGCGCCATTGCCGCCACTGCCACCGTTACAGATGTATTTCCACCATTACCTCCAGGATCTCCCGATATCCATTGATCATTATAAACGTATTTGCCACTGCCACCGGAACCGCCTCGGCCTACGATTATGCTAATGGTGACAGGTTGCTCTACCGACAATTTCATATACGCCACCGCTCCGCCGCCGCCAGATCCACCACTTCCTGTAAGATCTGAACCAATACCAAACCACTGTACCCTATGATGTCCGCCCTGTCCACCGCCACCACCGCCAATGGCATAAATTTCTATCATTGCGGGAAAACCTTTGTCAAGAGTGTATGTACCAGAAGCGGTAAATTCTTTTTTTTCAGCTACTCGGTGAAAGTTGGGTGTCAATGTTAGATTGCCATTTATGACAAACTCTATGGAAGCACTTGAAACATTGACCCCGGATGGCGTACCCGTCCAACCGTTAAACGTATAACCGGCATTCGGCATAGCCGTTACGGTAACCTGTGTCCCGGCATTGTAGGTTATCTGATTTGGGTTAAGTGACACACTACCGCCTTCCGTGGTATTAATTGTGAGAGTATACCATTGTGATATTGTATCCGTTGGTCCCGTCAAGTTTTTATAAAAATCATCGGCAAAAACTATTTCGGTTCCGGGAATTGGAGAATTGTCAAATATTTTTGGCGAGTACTCTTGATGCAGTTCGTATTTTTCTCTTGGGATAGATATTACCTCCCAACTTAACAATTCCCGATTACCTAAACTCGTAGAAATAACAAAATAAACATCGCTTACAGTATACCACGCATAACGATAATAACCCGCAGGGTCACCGCTGTTGGCTGCAAGTGAAGTCTCTTTTGACCACGATTGTCTAAGTTCTGTTTCAAAAGATTCTGAGGTTTCTGTTGTTCTTCCTGTGGAAGTTTCTAAATTTTTTGATATTTGAGAACTAGTCTCAGCACTTATTTCTGTACTTCCCTCAATAGTAGTCTCAACACTGGCTTTGACGCTACCTTTGACAAAACTCCCTGTCTCAATACCTGTTTCAACGCCAGTTTTTACTCCTACCGTAATAGCCTCCTTTAGGCCTATAGTATTTGTCGTAGTGTTTGTTGAACCTGTTGAGACAACAATGCTGTTTGAAACAGTGTTTGTCCTACTTTCAGCTATGGAAGATTCTCTCGTTTCCGTAACTGTTATCCCCATATGACCGAATCCGGAATAGTGAAATCCATTTTCCATCAAAAGCGAGTTTTTAATATAACCTGCATTAATTATGTAGTAATTTTTACTTCCATCAGTCCAAGAATATAATATATCAGGTTGAGAGTTGGCTGGCACTGCCGCAACAGGTTCGGCTCTCAGTGCAAATACCTGCAACGATGAAGACAAGGGAGTATCACCTGATGACGATGAGGAAGCATCTACCTGCGATGAAGAAGATGGCGGGGCATCATCTGACGATGATGTGTCATCTGAAGAATTGTCGGAACAATTCAACAAAAAAAGTCCTAAAAATGCTATTAGCACGAGCGATATTTTCTTAATCATAAGGCATCTCCTAATGTTTTTCAAACCGTTACCACGCCAAACCCTAAAATACAGATTTGGATGATTCGCACTACCATGGTATTAAATTTATACTAATTCCCATCATTTGTAAATGGTTATTTTTTCGTTTGTCAAAAAAACGCCATTTTTGTCATAAAAATAGGGGTTTTGTCATAAAATAACGTAGTTAGGGTGGGGGAATCTATCAATTATTGTTATATATTCCCAAAAATTCAGCTGGTGTTATTACTTTTACCGTAGTATTGATAAAGTCTTTTTCATTTCTTGTTACCACGAAATCCATATTTTCTCTTTTTGCACCGGAAACAATAATTGCATCTTCAAAATCTGCCATGCCGGATAACAAGGCGTTCTGAACATCTTGTTTAGTGGTATCGCAGAAAATTGCAAACTTTGAAATTGAAACAATAGCTTTCTTTGCCTTTTCCAAACTACCGGTATGCCGTTTAACCAAATAAAAAACATCTTTAGCAGAACTTGCGCTGAAATAGCATTCCGCTTCCATAACAGAAACCACTTTAAGCAAAGCAAAAGCATCTTTGTAATATGGCTCTCGTTTTTCTATGACATCCATAACTATATTTGTATCTAAAAGTATTTTCATTGCCTTGATAATCTTTCCCTTTTTATATCGTCTAAGGTTAAAGTGTTTCCTTCGCAGAGACCTAGCAGGTCATCTATAGCTTTACTTCTTTCATTTACTGATTTTAATTTCGGTTCCGACATCAAATGTTTACCACTATGCACAACAGGCAAAAATGTGACGAATACCTCACATCTTTCTAAATCAGGAACAAAATCTTTTATTTGAACTGTTCCTTTTTCATAAATACCTTGCACAGTAAGCATAGAAGGCTCCTATTAATTCTTCAATCTGTAAGCAATATAGAAAATAAAACTACAAAACTTTTTCTATATTACCCTTCACCTTGGGGATATAGCTCAGTTGGTAGAGCGACGCGTTCGCAATGCGTAGGCCAGGGGTTCGAATCCCCTTATCTCCATTATGAGTTTAGAACCTTGGTTGATTTTGAGAGTTCCAGGGGCCTCCGTTTTTATATATGCAATGCCTGCGGGCAAAGATGCTAAGGTGTGGCCCGTAGAAATTCTTTCGCTTATTTTGAAAGTGCCCGGCATTGAAATAACATTCAATTCTCTTGGCAAACCTTGCCTGCCAGAAGGCCTTGGTTTTGTGAATTGGAGCAATAGCAAAAATGAATGCTTGCTTGCATATTCCAAAGAAAACGAAGTGGGAATAGACTTGGAATTTTACCGCGAAAGAAATTTTGAAGCTATTTCAAAAAGATTTTTTGCACCTAGCGAAATAACAAATAATGCGGAAAAATTTTATTCCTGCTGGACAAAAAAAGAAGCATATTATAAATGTTTTGGCGGGGAATTTTTTTCCACCCTAAAAAGCGATTTATACCCAAATGCAAAAATATGGAACTTGCAAGGGCCGTATAAAGAAAAACACGAGCTTGCGTTATGCCTCAAAAGCAAATAGAAATAATGGCTCCTGCCGGCTCTTATGAGTCTCTTATGGCAGCTATAAATGCCGGTGCAAACTCGGTTTATTTTGGCGTTGAAAACTTAAATATGAGAGCCAGAAATTCAATAAATTTTAGCTTGGAAGATTTGGCAAAAATAACCGCAATTTGCAAAGAGAAAAATATAAAATCCTATTTAACGCTGAACACCGTAATCTACGATAGCGAAATAGAAAGAATGCAGCAAATAGTAAATGCCGCTGCACAAAACGGAATAAACGCGATAATAGCCTCTGATATGGCAGTGCTGAATTATGCACATAAAAAAGAAGTTGAACTTCACGCTTCCACGCAGTTGAATATTTCCAATATAGATGCCGTGGAATTTTTTTCAAAATTTTGCGATGTAATTGTAACCGCAAGGGAACTCTCAATTTTTCAAGTAGCAGAAATAATAAAGGAAATAGAAAAAAGGCAAATAAAAGGGCCTTCCGGCAATTTGGTGAAAATTGAAATTTTTTGCCACGGCGCTCTTTGCATGGCCATTTCCGGGAAATGCTATTTGAGCTTGCACCACTACAACCATTCTGCAAATAGAGGGGACTGCTTTCAAATTTGCCGCAGGAGCTACCTAGCAAAGGATCTGGAAACAGACGAAGAGCTTGCAATAGACAATAAATATATAATGTCTCCAAAAGATTTATGCACCATTGAATTTATAGACAAAATAATAGAAGCCGGCATTAGCATATTAAAAATAGAAGGCAGGGCACGTGCCCCAGAATATGTAAAAACAACGGTTGAGTGCTACAAGCAAGCCGTAAACGGTTATTTTGACAAAAGCTGGAATATGCAAAAAGCAAAAATGCTAAAAGAAAAATTATCCACGGTTTTCAACAGAGGTTTTTGGGATGGCTATTACCTAGGGCAAAGGCTAGGCGAATGGTCAAATGCTCACGGAACCAAAGCCGCAAGAACAAAAGTTTATTTGGGCAAGGTCACAAACTACTTCTCAAAAATAAAAGTTGCAGAAATAATATTTGAAACCGGCGAAGAACTCTCCCTTGGCGAAGATATACTCATAATAGGCCCCACCACTGGAGTAGTGGAGCAAAAAGCAGAAGAACTCCGAGAAAATAAGGAGAACGTTCCAAAAGTCCAAAAGGCGAGTTTATTTTCAATGCTCGTAAAGGAACCCGTTAGAAGAGGAGACAAATTGTATAAATTTAGTCTGCTGCTTCGCTAATAGGCATGGCGCAATTTCCTTGAAATTCTGCGTTTTCGTTTATCACAATTTGGCGGGTTTTTATGTCGCCTATAAAACAAGAGCGGCTTTCCAGTATCATTAAGCCGTCGCATTCTATGTTGCCCTGGATTTTGCCTGCAATGGTTGCAGCGCTTGCTTTTATTTCTCCCTTTATTTTGCCCGTTTGTTCAACAATCAACGTGCCTTTTGTGTTTATTTTACCAATAACGGCACCCGCAATGCGAATGTCGTTATCCAATGCTATATTACCCTCTACCACGGTAGAGGAACTCAGGTGCGTAATTTCGCCGCTGGATTTAGAAGCCATTTCAAAACCTCAAAAAATCAAAACTCAGGCTATAATATAGAAAATTTTAAAAATACTTTTCCGGATTTACTTGATTTCCGTTGAGAACAATCTCATAATGCAAATGTGCCCCGCTGGAATTGCCCGTGTTTCCTACAAAAGCTATAATTTCGCCCTTGCGTACATAGGTACCCTTTTTCACAGAAAACCTTGATAGATGAGCATAGCGAGTTACAAATCCACCGTCGTGGTCAACTTCAACTACTATCCCAAGGTTGGGCTTTTCACCTGCAAAAATAACCTTGCCGCTTGCGGTGGCAAAAACCGGCTCATTCATAGCCGCTGCAAAATCAACCCCTTTGTGGTCTTCTGCATAATGTTTGCTTATTACTCCTATAACAGGAAGCATGTTTGGGAATACATCCAAATATTGCCTATTCAAAGTTACCTCTGCTTCAAAATCCGTATCTTGCTGAACCTTTTTGGAAGATGTGTGCATAAGGCGGTTTTTATCCAAGATGGAACGAATTTTATTTGAATCGTTATCCAGATAGGTGTTCAAAATATTCTGTATCTGCGTTTCTATGGCGTAAATGGAGTCAAGGTCGGTAAAGGCAGATTCGTATTCGGAGTGGCGTTTTAAAAGCCATTCGTTATCTGCTTTGAGTTTCCAAGAGCTTGCGAGTTGTATGTTTATCTCTGTGAATTTCCATATAAGTATGCCAAGCAAGATTGCGGCAAGGCAAATGACCCAAGTAAATAATTTTATCCAAAGCCTGTTAATGCGGTATGTGCTAACCTTTGTTGAGCCTTCCGGAATTATCTGTATGGTGTAGAGCCTTTTCATATAGATGCGCTTATAGCCTGCTGGATACGGGTTAAATCTTCATAAGAGGAATAGTGTATTACCAAGGTACCTTCTTGAGATTTTTTGCCAACCTTGCACTCCACTTTTGTCCCGAATGTGTTTTGCAAAAGATTCAAAAAGTTTTGCAAGTCCGGGTCTATTGCATTTGCAGTTTTGCCGGGACCACTCGTTTTTTTCTTTTCTTGCGCAATGGATTCTGCTTCTCTGGAGGAGAGTCCTTTTTCAATAATTTCTCTTGCTGTTTTTTCCGGGTCTTTTATATTTGGTGAAAGCAGCGAGCGGGCTGTTCCTGCAGAGAGCTTGCCTTCTTCAATCCATTTTTTTACCTGCTCCGGCAATTTAAGCAAACGGAGCGAATTTGTAATAGTAGTTCTGGATTTATTGAGCCGTGTTGCTAAATCTTCGTGGGTGTAGCTGTGCATCTCTAAAAGTTGCTGATAGGAATTTGCTGTTTCTATGGCACTGAGGTCTTCGCGTTGGATGTTTTCAATAATTGCCCATTCTGCCATGGTTTTGTCTGATAGCAAATCAAAAACTCGCGCTTCTATTTCGCTCAAGCCGGCTATTCTGGCTGCCCTTACTCTGCGTTCGCCGCTCACTATCTGGTAGCGGCCTGCATTTTTCCGCAATAAAATGGGTTGCAAAACTCCATGCAATTTTATGTTTTCTGCAAGTTCCAGCAAAGATTCTTCGTTAAAATTTCTGCGTGGCTGGAATGGATTCGCTTCAATATGCCTAAGGGAAATTTTAGTGGCGGCACCCGGTCTCTCTGCTGTGATGTCTTCTATATTAGCCGAATGGTCGCGTAAAATTTCGCCCATTCCTCTTCCCAAACCCATAGATTTTTTACCCATTTTTAATCTCCAAAATTTCTTCTGCAAATTTTATATAGCCCTGACTGCCGGCACTCTGAATATCGTAAAGCAAAATAGGTTTGCCGTGAGATGGTGCTTCTGCCAGTTTTACATTGCGAGGGATGATTGTATTGAATACTTTGCCGGGAAAATTTTTGCGAACTTCTTCAACAACCTGTTTTGCAAGGGAATTTCTGCTATCGTACATTGTGAGCAAGGCACCTTCTATTTTTAAGTCTGAGTTAAGGTTGCTTTGCACCAGCTTTATTGTGTTCAAAAGTTCTGCCACTCCTTGCAGCGAAAAGTATTCGCACTGAACCGGTATTACAACGCTGTTTGCTGCTGTGAGGGTATTTATGGTGAGCAGGTTTAGGCTTGGCGGGGCATCTATAACAATGTACTCGTAATTAGCTCCAAGCGTTTTCACAATTTTTTGCAACCTGCGTTCTCTATTCGCAGCATTGACCAGTTCCATTTCCAATTTTGCAAGACCCGGGCTTGATGGCATTATGTTTAAGCAGTTGAGTTTATATTCCGGGTTAATAGGTTTTATTATTTGGGATAACCTTTCAAAGGTAATTTCTCCGGAATTTTCTGCCATAGTAAGGGCTTCGTAAATATCTTCTTCTTGAACTTCATTTATGCCAACGCTTTGGCTTGCATTAGCTTGGGGGTCTATGTCTATCAAAAGGGTTTTTTTTTCCAGCACAGCCAAACAAACGGCTAAATTAACAGCGGTAGTTGTTTTTCCAACTCCGCCTTTTTGATTGCAAATAGCTATTGTTCTGGACATTAAGACAAGTAATATAGAAAATACTACTTGTTATCTGCCAACTGCTTTGCCAGAATATAGCGAGCGTTTAGAACCAATAGCAATTCTTTTTCTAGTGGGCAAACACCAAAAACAATTCCGTCACGAGCACGGCGAAGTTCCCGGACAGAATCCGAAGGGTTTGATTCACCTGCACGCCTATCCACAATACGGCTCTGTTCAACAGAAACAACATCGCATACTTCGTCCACCAAGATGCCAAAAGGCTCATCCACGGTGGGTTTAAATACCACAACCTTGCTTGTACCGGAAGAACCCGTTTTATGACCGTGGTCAAAACCAAAGGTCTCACGCAGGTTTACTACCAGCAAAATTTGCCCACGGATATTTATATAACCGCAAATATCCGAAGGTGCGTGGTAAATAGGTGTTACATTGGTGTTCTCGTTAACTTCCTTAACATCGAGGATATTAACACCGAATAAGCGATTTGCCATGCGAAATGTGCACATTTGCATAGATGCATTTTGCGCCTGATCTGTTTCTTCGTAATTCATGCCTGACCTCCATACCACATTCCATCAACAAGGTGCATCAATTGATCCAAGTTGACAAGAACAGTCATTTTCTTTTTTATTAATGCTGTGCCTTCCACGCCCTCTGCCTGGTAGCTCTCTTTGTTGAGTTTAACCTCGTAATGTCCGCTGTCTATTAGCTTTTCTACAAGCAAGCCGTAAGGCTTGCGAGCGTTTTGCGGGATTAAGAAGAACATATTTTCCGGTTGGGAACTGCTCTGAACACGTAAGCCGTCTTCTAAGCGAACAACGCGGGTAGAAACGCCGTCTAGAGTGATGTACTCTTGAGCGCCTACCTTCTCTATAGCAGAGGTTTCTATTGCTTCCACGCGTTTTACATCTTGCATAGAAACGCCAAACTGCTCGCTGCCACCATTGGAGAACAGGAGCAAGGAACGGAGTTCGGAACCATCTTCCATTGTGGCCTGCTGCTTCTTGCTGTCTTTTCCACCGCCTACATCGCGTACATTGTAATGCCTTGCAAGGCCGGTTGCATCCAAAATCATTGCAACTTTGCCATCTCCCAGCACTGTTGCCCCGGAGTAAAGCGTAATGCCTTTTACAGCTCTGTGCATAGGCTTAACAACAATTTCTTCGCTGCCGTGAATATGGTCTATGATTAAACCAAAGCGTAAATTTCCGGAACGCAAAACCGCAAAGTTAAGCGAGTAGTGAATAGGATGCCCGCTATCTTCGGCTTCTTGGTATTTGTCTGCCATTTCCTTGCGCACTTCGGAATTTTTTTCCGTGACCTCAGAAAGGGTTTCTTCGTCAAACATCTTTACACGAGCAAGCGCTTCGCGTAAACGAACCATAGGAAGCAGGGTATCACGCAAACGGAACACCTCTCTTGCACCGGCGCATTCAATTCTTGTGAAAGCGTCTTTGTCGTAAAGGCAAACGAGTTCTTCTAGGTTTACCTGCGGAATTGCAAAGCGTTCGTCTCCGCTCTGAACAATAAGAGAAGGTATAATTGCTAGCGTTAACGGCAGGCGCAATTTGACTACTGAACCTTGGCCTTCAATAGAAGACAAGGAAACCGTTCCGCCAAATTTTTCAACGCCGGTTTTAACAACATCCATTCCAACGCCACGCCCGGAAACATCTGTGATTGCCGTAGCTGTTGAGAAACCGGGCAAGAACACAAGGTTCAGCAGATCTTGGTCACCCATCCTTGAAAGCTCGTCTTCTGTTTTTAACCTTTTCTCCAAAACTTTGCGGCGAATAACATCACGGCTCATGCCACGTCCGTTGTCTTTTATGTCCACATGGATTTGACCGCTTTCGTGGTATGCAGAGAGAACAACTTTGCCTGGCTCGGTTTTGCCGGCGGCGGCTCTGTCTTCCTGCTTTTCAACTCCGTGGTCGCAAGCATTGCGAACCAAATGAGTTAAAGGGTCTCCAATGGCTTCTAAAATGTTTTTGTCTAATTCTACTTCATCACCTTCGGATACAAAGTCTATTTGTTTGCCGAGTTTGCGGGCGAGTTCACGCACCATTCTTGAAAAGCGAGAGAATACGGTGCCTATGGGCTGCATTCGGGTGCGCATTATTGTTTCTTGGAGTTCTGTAGTGACAGAGTCAAGACTTTGAGTAATGCTGCGTAGTGTGGAATCTCCCTGATCTAGGTGCATAAGCTGTTGGTTGCGAACTAAAACCAGTTCACCTGCAAGCATCATCAGGCGGTCTAGGATATCTACCCTTATACGCAGGAATTCTTCGTGCTTTTCGCCCGGCTGCGATGATTGCTGAGCTTCTTTTTTTGGTTGTTCTTGAGCCACCGGTGCAGGAGCGGGTGAAGCCGCAGCTGCGGCTGCTTGCTCCGGAGGTACATATTCGGCAAGTTCCGGGAACTGAGCCAGCACATCAGAAACGGAACGCTTTTCAACTGTTTCTGCTGCCGGTTCGGGTGCCTTTTTGGCCTCTGCTTTGGCGTGTTTTGCAGCCTTGGGTTCTGGCTTGGGAGCTTGCGGTGCAGGGACTGCTGCAGGAGCAGTTCCGCTGTTTAAGCCTACTATTACAGATACAAGCCCGCTGACGTCCGTTTCATTGCTTTTATTGACATCATCGAACATATCGTTCAGGGCATCGGTGCCTTCTATAAGGGCTTCCGAAATTTGAGGGGTCATTTCTAACCTGCCTTCCCGTACGGAGTCTAGAAGGCTCTCCATTGCATGTGTAAGCGTTCCGATGCTCAGCAACCCTAAAAAGCCCGCAGAGCCTTTTATTGTGTGAATAGCACGAAACAGCTCGTCTATTGAGCCGGGCGGAACCTCGCCGCTCTTTTGTATTCCCACAAAAATCGACTCTACCTGGCTAAGATGCTCTCGAGATTCTTCAACATACTCGGCCAGAATATCATTATTTGTTTCCACAGAAACCTCCGTTATGCCGTTGTTAAATAAATTGGTTATTTAGTTCTTACTTAACAAATGCAAATGTCATACGTTTTGAAATATACAAAAAAAAATAAACAAAAGTCAAAAAAATCGCATTTTTTAAAAATATTTGCTAAAAACCAGTTCATCATTCGAAAAACCGTAGGCTTTTACCAGGCTAAATATATTTATTTGAGTTTTCCAGACCAATTCCGGGTTGGCAGAGCGCAGGCTGTCCATATACTTGGAGCCTAGGTATGACCAAGCAAAAATGTTTTTTATGCCGATTTTCGCCGATATTCCCGTTGCTTTATTTATAAAATCCTCGGTTCCGGCTTCAATATGGTAGTTTTTTATCCACATTTGGGCTTCTTTGCCGTGATCTTTTGCCAAATTTGCAATTTTTTCGCTTACTTCGCTGTAAGTTCCTTGGACTTTTTCAATGGAATCGCCTTTTTCCCAGTAAGGGTCGCTTCCTATTTCATCTACAAAGGGCAGTTTTGCCACTTCTTCCCAGTTTTCCAAACCGGCAGGCAACCAAGGGGGAAGCAAACAAACGGAATTTCTTTTGCCATGTTTATGAACTTCTTCTGTTAAAAAGGATAAAAAAGAAACCAGGCTTTGCTGTTTGGATTTTTGTTTGGAGCAGTGCTTGCAGTAGCAGCTACTTAGCCCGGGATTTTTTTTTTCAAAATAAAAATGAGGTTCGTCCCAAAATACCGTTTCTATATCGCATTCACAGACAAATTTTATCCATTGTTTCATATAGTCGCGGAAGGCAGGGCTGTTGGGGCAGGCAGCTACCAGCTTTCTGCCATCCAAACTGACTTGCGCCATTTCGGGATCCCTAGCTGCAAGCTCGGAATAGGCTTCTCCTCCAAAGACTCGACCTACACCCCAAGGGTTTACGTAAACTCCCAAACCTTCTTCTTTGGAAAGATCTACTATGTCTTTCATTGTTTGGGGGTAGTATTGCAAATCTTCTTCCGAGAATGTGTGCAGCACGTAATCAAAGCCTGCTTCTTTGATTATTCGCATATCTTCGCGAACCCATTTGGGGTTTCTTACTCCAAAATACGCTATGCCTGTTTTTATTTTCATAGCGGGGAATTTAGAAAACATTTCCTTGCTTACATTTTATCTAAAGCACTATTTGGGCCAAATAGGAATAAAATATCGTCATTGCGGAATTCGTATTGCGCTTTGGGGATGGCATTTAATTCCTTGCTTTTGGAATCCGTTATTGCTATAACCTGCACGCCGTATTTATTTATCAAATTTGCATCCATAAGTTTTTTGCCTATTAGGTTTTCCGGGCATTTCCATTCCATAATAGAATAACCTTCCATTAGCGGCATGTAATCCAGCATATTGGGTTTGCCCATACGGTCTAACTTTTCTGCCAATTCTATTGCCATATCGTGTTCCGGTTGGAAAATATTTTTAATTCCCATTTTTTCTAAAATAGCAGAATGAGAACTATCTCCTGCTTTTACTATTAAATTGTTTAGATTCATCTCTTTTAAGTTCAGGACGGTTAGCAGGGAATTTTCCAAAGAACCTATGCAAACTATAATGCTATCCGCTTTTGCAAGCGGAAATTCATGCAAAAATTTTTTGCGAGTGCAATCTGCAACCGCTGCCTGTGATACAAATTGCGCAATATCCTGGACTTTTTCCGAATTTATATCTATGGCAAGCACGTTATGCCCTAAATCGTAAAGACGTTTGGTTAAAAAGGTTCCGGTGCTACCTAATCCTATTACAACAAATTGCTTAGACATTAAAGAAATGTAGAAATATTTTGGCGGGGTGATTATTTACTAGCTTTACCCCATGTTTCAATCGCGTTTTGTTAGCAGCCACCCCATGCTTTACCCCGTGATGGGCTTTTTAATTTTAATAATTGTTGGCACAATCCTTTTGCTTATGCCTTTTAGCTCGCATAACGGGTTTTCCTTTTTTGATGCGCTTTTTACGGCAACATCCGCTGCCTGCGTAAACGGGCTTAGCGTTATTTCTGCGGGGCAAGACCTTACCCGCGTAGGGCAAATAATCCTTATGTGCCTCATGGAAATAGGGGGAATTGGCATAATGGCACTTTCCACAACAATTATGATTTTAATCCATTCTAAAATAAATTTTGGGCAGCAATCCGTTCTTATTTCCAGCTATTCCAGCGAAAATTTATCTTCTGGCTATATCATTAAACAGATAGTAAAAGTTACCGCCGCAATTGAATTGAGCGGTGCAGTTATACTGTTTACGCAATGGGGAGATTTGCCTTTGGGCGAAAGAATATTTAACTCGGTATTTCATTCCATAAGCGCATTTTGCAATGCAGGCTTTTCTTTAACTGATAATTCAATGGTTGATTTTTACAATAATTGGATTGTAAACCTTGCGTTAATATTTTTAATTATATGCGGCGGGTTTGGATTTTTATCCATTTCTGAATTGATTAGCAATCGCAAAAATAAAAATCATAAGACTTTAACTTTACACACCCGTTTGGTTTGCGTTATGGTTCCATTATTGATAGGCACAGGGACGCTTGCTTTTTTAGGCATGGAATGGAATTATTCGCTAAAAGATTTGCAACTATCCGATAAAATTTTGGTGAGCCTGTTTCAGTCTGTTACCAGCCGTTCTGCAGGTTTGCACACAACGGATTTTTCTGTGCTGGGTGCTTCTACCCTGTTTTTTATGATTATACTTATGTTTATAGGAGCCAACCCCGGCGGTTGCGGTGGCGGGATAAAGACCACAACGGCAGCTATAATAGGATTGCTGGGGTTTAATAGATTTTGGGGCAGGAAAAAAACACAGGTATTTAACCGTAGCATTCCGGAAGTAACGGTTGACCGCGCTATACGGATATTTTTGCTATCCATTATAGTAATAGTTCTAGGATGTATTTTGATTTTAATTTTTGAAACTGAAAATTTTGGCTATGCAAGCCATACATTATTTCTGAGTGTGCTGTTTGAAACAGTAAGTGCATTTTCCACTTGTGGTTTGAGTATGGGAATAACGCCGGATTTAAGCTCCGTAAGCAAAATCATAGTTTCCATAATAATGTTTGTGGGGCGTCTAGGCCCTTTGGTTTTGGTGCAGGCTGTGATAAGCCCTCCAAAATCAGGCGTATATTATTCCGAAGAAAACGTTATGGTTGGATAGGGATTTATTTTATTCCGGATGCCCTAAAAATTTCCCTTTTGCAGGAATTTGCAAGCACCTCTTTATTGCCCAAAATAAAACATTCTTTTTTAGCACGGGTTATGGCGGTGTATAGCAGTTCCTTGGTTAAAAAGACATGCTCGTTTTCATTTTCCATTTCTTTGTCCGGATATACCACCGCTACACGTTCATATTCGGAGCCTTGGGATTTGTGGATCGTAATCGCAAAAGCTGCTTCATGCATTGGCAAAGTTAAAATTGAAAAAGATTTTATTTCATTTTCGCCTACATAAAAATATGCACGCTCTTTATCTTTTACTCCTACATCTCCGTTAAAAAGATTTAGCTGATAATTATTTTCCGTGATTATTATCGGAGTAAATTTCGTTTTTTCATTACACAATTCCTTATTGATACGTTCGGCTCCGTTTTTGCCGACTTTTGTTGCGCATAAAATTTGGAATGTTTTTAAAAACTTCAATGCTTCTTCATGATTTTCTGCCTTAAAGAGATTTTCATACCAACTGGAAAAATTATAATTTTCAAGATAATGAACATTTTCATTATCAAAATTTTCTACGGAGTTCTCTAAAATTTGCTTGCTCAATTTTTCAATGCCAGGTGCCTCTTTTGCTCTATAATTTATTTTGAGTTCTTTGCAAATATGTTTATATTTTCTGCAAATATCCGCAAAAACAGAACCGGCCTCAACGGAAGCCAATTGGTTTTTATCGCCCAGCAAGTATAAATCGCAGTTATTCGGAACAGCGTCCAGCAATTTAGACATCATTGGAAGGTCTATCATTGAGCATTCATCTATGGCTATTATATCTGCATCAAGCGGGTTTTCTTTTGTGTGCCTGAAACTTACAGATAGATGTTTATAGCCGAGCAAGCGATGCAATGTTTTTGCTTCTA
>LIUI01000010.1:8019-8537 GCA_001462235.1 Fibrobacteria bacterium GUT307 | reverse complement strand
ACTTTTGACATTTTTAATCCCTTAAAAAATTAACAGTATAGCTTAATTTACTATCGTAAGATTCTAAAATACTAAAACCGGAATTTATTCCAAGCTCTTTTAATGATTCTACTGTCATTTTGTCTGCATCTCCAGCAAGTTCAGATATAGACAAAATTCCGCCACTTTTCAAAATTCGGTGAAACTCTGCCATGTAATATGTTTTATTTTCGACTTCCCCAAGAACAGCAACCATAAAAATCCTATCAAAAGTTTCATCCTTAAAGTCGAAAGAGGTGCCATTGCATAGATAGCTTTCCACATTTGTTATTCCCCGTTTTTTAATACGTTTTTCTGCAAGACAAAGCATTTCGGATTGTATATCTGCTATTACAAGGTGTCCTTTTTTCAAGATCTTTGCCACTTTAATACTGAAATATCCCGGACCTGGCCCTACTTCCAATACCATCATGTCATCTTTTAATGCTAGACGCTTAATAACCTGTTTGGGGGATAAAAATATATTTCGAAATGGTATT
>LIUI01000010.1:0-7861 GCA_001462235.1 Fibrobacteria bacterium GUT307 | reverse complement strand
TTTATATGGAAATATTTTATTTTTGCCTAATCCGAATTCTGCCATAAAACACCTGCCATCGTTACCTTCAACTACACACCACCATCACCCACCACCTTCACAAAAAATGTTCTTTCCCTTGGCGGGTCAAATTCGCAAAAGTAAATACCCTGCCATGTACCAAGAATAGGCTTTCCTTTATCAACAATTATTGTTGCGCTTGAACCAACCGCACTTGCTTTAAGATGTGCCGCACTATTGCCTTCGGCGTGGCGAAATTCAGCACGGTCCGGAAATGCTTTGTCCAAACCCAAAAGCAAATCTCGCACCACGTCCGGGTCTGCATTTTCGTTTATTGTAATCCCGGCTGTAGTGTGCGGGCAATAAACAACAACAATTCCATTTGCTACACCGCTCTTGGCAATAGCATCACGGACTTTCGGCGTGATGTTATAAAAATCAGCACGTGGAGCGGAAATTTGATATTCAAAAAGCAAAATTCCTGCCATTTTCAATCTCCTTTAACTTTGAATATAGTAAACAACAACAAGCTTCCCCATCAAATTTTCTACCTTCTAAGCATTATGCCTAAACACAACAAGGCTTTTGTTTTTTTTAACGATATTTTAGCAGGCGAGCTTTGCAGGTTGCCCGATGGCTATGATTTTAAGTATGCAGAAAGTTATTTGTCGGATGAAAATTTGCCTCAAATAGCTTTTTCTCTTCCAAAGCAAAAAGAGCCGTTTTTTTCCGAGGAGCTTTTTCCATTTTTTTACGGTATGCTTTCGGAAGGCGCAAACAGGGAAATTCAGGAAAGATTGTTGAAGATAGACAGCAAAGATGATTTTTCGCTGCTGGTAGAAACGGCTCAAACCGAAACTGGCGAGAGAATTGGGTTGGAATCGGGAATGGTTGAGGGATTTTTGAAGGATATTCCGAACAAGGCTAAAGAAATGGATGGCCTTTTGGAAGGTTCTGCTTTGAGTAGGGATGCTGTTGCTAGGTATAAGGATTATGTGGGGGAGAGGGTTAGGATGTTGGGGTGAATTATTTTCTATATCACATAGAATCACCAGATAATTTTGTGGCAGAAATTGACACCGCCATCAGCCAGTATCTTCATTAAATTTTATTCCTTTTTGGGAACCATCCTTTTTCAACTCGCTTTCTCTGGTGAAAAAGCTCGCCTATAGACCAAAAAGACGAAAAAGCAAGCACTCCGCATAAAGCAGACACCATAATATTACAAAGAAGCAGCGAGGCGATAATTCCCAGTATTCCTAGAAGCAAAAAAAGCCACCAACACTTTACTCCAAAATAATATTCCGCTTTGATCACCAGGGGGTGAAAAATTCCAATAATCAGGAATGTGATAAACCCAATGATAACTCCTGCTAAATTATAAGTCTCTATAAATTCAAACACTATATTCACCCCACAATCTCTACTTGATTACCTTCCGGATCCAAAACACAACTCTCATAATAACCATCCCCTGTCTTTCGTGGTTTGCTTATAATTTTACATCCGTCAATTTCCAATTCATTTGTCAATTCGTCCACTTTCTCTTTACTCCCAACGCTAAACGCAACATGAATATACCCCGAATTATTCAATTCTTTGGTTATAGTATTTAAATTTGGCCTTGTCATAATCTCAATACGGCATCCATCATTAAATTCTAAAAAATACGTTTTTAAGCCTGTGTTTTGATTATGGTACATTTTATTTGACTTTGCATCAAAATACTTTTCATAAAATGATTTCATTTTTTCCAAATCATTTACATACAATGCTACATGGTTTATTTTCACAATTCCCCCATAAATAAATACCCCAATTTTTCCACCACACCTCGCAATCGAAAACTCAACTAATCACCCAAAGATGGTTTTCTATTCTAAAAGTAAAACTACAAAAAAACGCTTTTAGCTTTGCTTTTCTTTTTTCCTTTTCGCTTCTAACCCAGCCATCTATGTGAACTTTTTTTCCCATTCTGCTTATCTTTATAAAATGATCGCTCTCGTTTATGGTTTTTATGGTTTTCATATCCGTACGCATTTTTATGTCAAGGATTATTTTTTTCAAGGGATACTTTGATAAAATCCTGTAAACATTTGCCGGAATATCTCTATTGGAATAAAAACCAGAGATGTATATCTCTTGATTTTCAGCTTCAATATGGCAGTCGCATATATGAATGTAATTTCTTATCAATTTTCTATACACATCGTCTAAATTTATATCCAATTTTTCCACAGTTATATGCGCAATAATACAACGAACCTGCGGAATTGAAGAGATTATTTTATTCAACTCGCAAATAGCTTTATAGTTTGGAGCAATGCAGTTTATGCTCAAAATTTTTGAATTTGATGATATGTGCAAATTCGGAAGGAAAAATAAATCCCTGCACCACCACGCCGCATTTTTCTCCAAAACCGCATCAGTCAAATAGTAAGAATCATCGCAATGATATTTTGCAATTTTCTCATTTTCAAATTCAACTATAATAGTTTGCCTACCGTTGAATTGCAAACCAATTACCTTGCCTGCAAGTTTTGTCTCTGTGTGGTAAATTAGGTCTCCTATGCGGGCATTCTCGGCATCTTGCGGGAATAATCTGTAAAATTCATTGCTATTTCCAGCAAATGGTTTTTCAACTTGGATTTTAATTTTTTCATCATTTTGATTTTTAAGCGTTATGCACAAGGAATCATAAACTCTATCCATGCCATCAACTGTGCAAACTCCATGTTCCGGATGAAAAACTTGTTCTCCAATTTCAGGATTTCCCAGCTCCCAAATTTTGGAAAAATCAGCTTTTGGATTTTCCTGCAATTCCGCAAATTCACCTGTGGCGTAAATTACGGTGCTACTGCATTTTCCGCATCTGCAAAATAAGGGTTTATTTGGCGGGATTTCGCTTTTGCCGTAATTTTTATCATATTTCTCTTGAGAAAAAACTTTGAATTTTTTTAACTGAGCACAGATTTCGCAAAATATTTCGCAATCAAAAAAATGTATTGGGAAAAGTGATGCATCAGTTGACACGGCGTAACCTAAAAATACATTCGTCTTTGCCAAGGCATTCCAAAATTTCCCAAAGCCCCGGACCTGCCCCAACTCCACTAATCGCAAGCCGCACGGGTTGTGCAAGCGAACCGAGCTTAACCTCGCTATCCTCGCAAACTTTCATAAATGCGGCTTCAATATTTTTTATGTTAAAATCTTCAATCTTTTCCAATTCCTTTGAAACCAAACCGATATGCTCAGGGCTTTGCTCCGTCCAATACTTTGCATAAGCCTTTCCGTCTTCGCATTTTTCAGGGCGTTCAAAAAAGTATTTTGACATTGCTAGAAGTTCATTTGTAAATTTTAAGCGAGGTTTTAGCAAGGCCGCAACCTTTAAAAATTTACCTTCGTCTGTTTCGTTTGGATAAAGTTTTTTCAACTCTTCTGCAAAAAAGGAATCCGGCAATAATCTTATGTGCATACCGTTCATCCATTCCAGTTTTTTTTCGTCAAAAGCCACCGCTTTGGGATGGATGCGTTCAAGAGAAAAAGCCTTTATCATCTCCTCTAAACTCATCACTTCTCTATCGTCGCCTGGGCTCCAACCGAGAAGAGAAAGAAAATTCACAAGGGCATGCGGCAAATAACCCAAGTCCCTAAAATCCCCCACCGATGCGGCTCCCTTGCGTTTGGAGAGTTTGCCCCCGCCTGGAGCCAGAATTACCGGCAAGTGGCAAAAAAACGGTACTTCCCAACCAAAGGCATTATACAGCAAAACGTGCTTGGGGGTGCTGCTTATCCATTCATCGCCCCTGAGCACGTGGCTTGTTTGCATATAATGGTCGTCCACAACGCTTGCTAGGTGGTAGGTTGGGAATTTATCCCTTTTCAAAAGAACAAGGTCGTCTAAATCCTTATTTGGGGTTTCAATTTCGCCCCTGATTAAATCATTGAATTTTGTTATGCCATCCGGCGGGGATTTGAACCTTATCACAAATTTTTCGCCAGCTTCAATTCTTTTTTGTGCTTCGTCCAATGGTAAATCTCGGCAATGGCGGTCGTAGCCGTGTTCTAAGGTTTGCAGGCGTTCTTCTGTGCAAAAGCAGTAGTAGGCTTTGCCGCTGTCTATGAGCTGCTGTGCCGCCTTGCCGTAAATTTCCAACCGCTCGCTTTGAAAGTATGGGCCTTCGTCCCAATCCAGACCCAGCCACTTTAGGTCTCGCAATAGGTCATTCAAGGCATCTTCGTTATATCTTTTGCGGTCTGTATCTTCTATCCGCAGGTAAAAGGTTGCGCCGGCAGCCTTAGCAAAGAGGTAATTGTAAATAGCCGTGCGTGCGCCTCCAACGTGCAAATAACCCGTTGGGCTTGGCGCAAAGCGAACTCTAACAGGCTTTGATTCTATCATTATGCGGTCGAAAGGACTTGAACCTTCATTCCCTTTCAGGAGTCAGCACCTCAAGCTGATGCGTCTACCAATTCCGCCACGACCGCCGGTTTTGGTTAGGGGTGTAATATAGAAAATTTAATTCTTAGGCTCAAAAACCGAGTTCCTGCAATTTTTCCTTTATGTTAAATAAAGGAGTCGCTATAGCATTAACATATTGCGTATTATCTCTACTATCTCCTATTCGCATTTGTATGCCAAAAAGCTCACTTTGTATTGCATTTGCTCTAAACTCATCTTTATCTTTATCATAATAAAGATATGGTGAGCCGGAAGAACCAAATTTAAGATATCCTTTAGTGAGGTATCTAAAGCCATCTCTAATTGCATCAACATTCCAATATTCAGAAAAATGGTCAACATAACCTTCTATACTAACTTTATGTATCATATGCCCTATTTCATTATAAGGAGCAGATTGCAAGCCATAATAATTGTCATTGCCTATATCATATATCTTCGTATCAATTTTTATGCTTGGTATATGAGGTATTAAATCCTTAAAATTATCAGCAATTTTGTATATAGCGATGTCATGATCAGTGATAATTTCTACAAGCTCAACATCAACAAGAAACAAAAATCTTTCAAAACCACCTTCATACATTTTATGATCATCTGCAAAATATGAATTTAAGTGTGGATTGCCGAAAAGAGCATCTTTTTTTTGGTGTATAAGCAAATAGGGTTTAGAGATATTTCTTTTATATAAATTTATAAGTTGTTCATCGCCCTTCTTGCCTTCAATTAAATTATGACACACAGACAGAAAATAGCCTTTTCCTATATGAAAAGCAAATATATCTCTTCCCCAAGCATGCTGCGGCGTTCCAAGACCTTTGACCGCCTTTATTCTAAACAAAGGCGATGTATTTTCTCCTATTATCTTTTCAAATGAATTTATCTTTTTAGGTGAACTTTTAATTTCAGATGAACTCCTAATTATCTTTTCAGGCGGATTACTGATTTTCTCTTCTTCTTTGGCTTTATATACAAAAAATAATAAGAAAATAACTGCTGCTACCATTGCTATGAGTATGTGTCTGCTGTTCATAAAGACTCTCCTTTTCCCCGGTTTTTGTTTTACCCAGCCAAACCTTTGGGGACACAAGGCTTGGCTGGTTTTGTGCCACTATTTGCACAATTCTTTGTATTCGCCGCTTGCCTTCGGCTAGCGGCGGTATTTTCCTTTGATTTCTTCAAGCATTTCTCTGGCCTCGTTATTATTGGGGTCTATTTGCAAGACTGATTTGTAATCTGCAATAGCACTGTCGTAGTCGCCTTTGTTCTCATATGCAATACCCCTATCGTAATATGCCTCCACAAAATTCGGCTCCAACCGTATAGCTTCGGTGTAGTCCTTAATGGCACTGTCGTGGTCGCCTTTGTCAGCATACGCAATGCCCCTATTGTAATAGGTCAACGTATCATTCGGATCCTGCTTTATTGCTTCTGTAAAGTCAGATATGGCATTGTTGTAATCTTTTTTGGCAAAATACGCAATACCTCTATCGTAATATGCAAACGCAAAATTCGGATTCAGCCTTATTGCTTCGGTATAGTCCTTAATCGCACTGTCGTAGTCGCCTTTGTCAGCATACGCAATGCCCCTATAGTAATATACCACCGCCGCATCATTCGGCTCCAGCTTTATCGCTTCGGTATAATCCTTAATGGCACTATCGTAGTCGTCTTTTCTAGAATACGCATAGCCCCTATTGTAATATGCCTTCGCAAAATTCGGATTCAGCCTTATCGCTTCGGTATAATCCTTAATGGCACTATCGTCGTCGCCTTTGTCAGCATACGCAATGCCCCTATAGTAATATGCCGCCGCAAAATTCGGCTCCAGCCTTATCACTTCGGTATAATCCTTAATTGCACTGTCGCAGTCGCCTTTGTTCCTATACGCATAGCTTCTATAGTAATATGCCTCTGCATCATTCGGCTCCAGCCTTATCGCTTCGGTATAATCCTTAATGGCAGTATCGTAGTCGCCTTTGTTAGCATACACTTTGCCTCTCTCGCAATACGCCTCAGCAAAATTCATATCCAGCTTTATTGCTTCGGTGTAGTCCTTAATTGCACTGTCGTAATCGCCTTTGCTACCATACGCATAGCCCCTATTGTAATAGGCCACTGCAAAATTCGTATCCAACCGTATCGCTTCGGTAAAGTCCTTAATGGCACTATCGTAGTCGCCTTTGTTCATATATGCATGGCCCCTATTGCAATATGCCTCCGCAAAATTCGTATCCAACCGTATCGCTTCGGTAAAGTCCTTAATGGCACTATCGTAGTCGCCTTTGTCAGTATACGTACAGCCCCTATTGCGATATCCCCACGCATCATTCGGATCCAGCCTTATCGCTTCGGTATAATCCTTAATCGCACTGTCGTCGCCTTTGTTCCTATACGCATCGCCTCTCTTGCGATAGGCCAGCGTATTATTCGGGTTCAGCCTTATCGCTTCGGTATAGTCGGATATGGCACTATCGTAGTCGCCTTTGTTCATATATGCATGGCCCCTATTGCAATATGCCTCCGCAAAATTCGTATCCAACCGTATCGTTTCGTTATAATCCTTAATGGCCATGTCGTAGTCGCCTTTTCTAGAATACACCAAGCCCCTATCGTAATATGCCAACGCATAATTCGGGTTCAGCCGTATCGCTTCGGTATAATCCTTAATGGCACAGTCGTGGTCACCTTTGTTCATATATGCATCGCCTCTCCTGCGATAGGCCAGCGTATAATTCGGATCCAGCTTTATTGCTTCGGTGTAGTCTTTAATTGCACTGTCGTCGTCGTCTTTGTTCTCATATGCAACACCCCTAATGTAGTATGACCATGCATAATTCGGATCCAGCCTTATTGCTTCGGTATAATCCTTAATTGCACAGTCGTGGTCGCCTTTCCAATGATACGCAATGCCCCTATTGCAATATGCATCCACATCATTCGGCTCCAGCCTTATCGCTTCGGTATAGTCCTTAATGGCACTATCATAGTCGCCTTTGCTCTTATACACCTCGCCTCTATTGAGATAGGCCAACGGAAAATTCGGATCTAGCATTATAAGTTCTGTATAGTCCTTAATGGCACTGTCGTAGTCGCCTTTTTTCTCATACAGCTTGCTCCTACAGCAATAGGCCAACGGAAAATTCGGATCCAGCCTTATCACTTCTGTAAAGTCAGATATTGCTTTGTCGTAGTCACCTTTGCTCTCATACGCCAAACCCCTACCGTAATATGCATTATAATTCGGATCCAGCCTTATTGCTTCGGTATAATCCTTAATTGCACTGTCGCAGTCGCCTTTTTTATCATACGCATTGCCCCTACTGTAGTATGCCCGTGCATAATTCGGCTCCAGCCTTATTGCTTCGGTATAATCTTTAATCTCTTCGGGTCTAATTC
>LIUI01000009.1:1754-34829 GCA_001462235.1 Fibrobacteria bacterium GUT307 | reverse complement strand
CACGGGCACCATCAAGCTGCCCTCGGGCGTAGAGTTTGTTATGCCCGGTGACAATGTTGGCATAGAGGTTGAATTGATCTCTGCCGTGGCTATGGACAAGGACTTGCGTTTTGCCATCCGCGAGGGCGGAAGGACTGTTGGCGCAGGTGCAGTAACAGCGGTTATTAAATAAGGAGTTATAATAAAGTGTCTCCTGTTACAGAAAAACCCGCTCGCAAAGAGAAGCCTGCACAAGGCGCAATTCGCAGAGAAAAACCTGTTCGTTTTCGTCTCTGCTCTTTTGACCATCGCTTGCTAGACCAAGTATCGTCAAAATTGGTTAAAATCGCAAGGGATATGAGTGCCAGAGTTTCTGGCCCCATACCTTTACCTGTCAAGATTCAAAAATATACGGTTTTGCGTGGCCCCCACGTAGATAAAACCTCTCGTGAGCAATTTGAGTCCAGAACGCATAAAAGGTTGATTGATATGTATAATCTATCTCCGCAAGCTACGGATGCCTTGTCAAAAATAGACATTCCGTCCGGTGTAGAAATAGATGTAAAATCCATGTAGGGAATGTTAAAATAGAGTTTTTGTATGAACGGAATACTAGCAAAAAAATTGGGCATGACCCGCATCTTTACCGAAGACGGAGATTCAGTTCCCGTAACGGTTCTGGAAGCGGGCCCTTGCACTATTGTTCTTCATAGAACAAAAGAGAAAGATGGCTATGCTGCGGTGCAGGTAGCCTTTGGCGAACAAAAAATTCAAAGAACAACAAAGGCCTACGCCATGCAATTTAAGCATCTTGTGCCCGAATTGGAAAAAGAATCTTCTAAAAAGCCCGGATCAGAAAAGAAAGTCCATAGCCCTTGGGAAAGCCCAAAAGGGGTTACGGTACCTCGCTATATTTGCGAATTTGATGCGGAAGATGTTTCGGCTTGGCCAGTTGGCAAAACATACAATGCCTCTGAGATATTCAAAATCTCGGAGCAGATAAAGGTTTCCGGCATTTCAAAAGGGCACGGATTTTCCGGCGGCATAAAGCGGCACGGTTTCCATAGCGGCCCTCGCAGCCACGGTAGCCATAATATCAGGGAACCGGGGTCATTGTCCGCTCACACCTATCCAGGCAGGGTTTTCCCCGGTAAAAGAGCGCCCGGCCAGTTTGGCAATAAAAATGTAACCATAAAGAATATCCAAATAGAGAAAATTGATGCCGAACGCAATTTAATTTTTGTGCGCGGCTCGGTGCCTGGTCCTAAAAACGGCATAATCGTAGTGAGGAAAGGCTAATGTCAAAAGCAAAATTATATGCATCCAGCGGTGAATTCAAATCAGAAATAGAACTCCCAGCAGATTTTTTTGGCATAGAACCAAATGAAATAGCTATTTATTTGGCTGTGAAAGCCATTTTGAATAATCGTAGGCAGGGCACAGCCCATTCAAAAAATAAATCTTCGGTTAGCGGCGGCGGTCGCAAGCCTTGGAAACAAAAAGGGACAGGCCAAGCTCGCGCAGGCCAAAATACATCCCCTATCTGGGTTCGTGGCAATAAAGCACACGGTCCAAAAAAGCACAAATACTTTGAAAAAGTGAACAAAAAAGTCAAAAGATTGGCTTTCCGTTCCGCTCTTTCCAGCCGTGCAAAAGACAGTTGCGTTGGGCTTTTCGAAACATTCAATTTTGCCGCGCCCAAAACAAAAGAATTTCTCACCATAACCGGCAAAGCCGGTTTTGAGCAAAAGAATGTCTTGTTCATAGCCGCTTCGGAAGAAAAAAATCTAGTTCACTCCCTTTCCAATGTGCCTTGGGCGCGCTGGGCTTGGGTTAAAGACGTGAATACCTACGATATTATCCGTGCTCGCCATATAATTTTGTCTCAAGACGCTCTGAAATCATTAACAGACGGAGGCTTAAAAAGATGAAAGAAGCATATCAAATTTTAATTGCGCCTCATATCACAGACAAAACGGTTAAAAAAAATTACGACCGTTTAAACGATGCCCACACGTATGTGTTCCGCGTAGATATCAAATCAAATAAATTTGAAATCAAAAGAGCCATAGAAAGCTATTTTGGCGTTCAAGTAGATGCGGTTAACACCCTTATTGTACGTGGCAAAGTAAAACGTGCCCAGTTAAGAACAAAAGTGACCACCGGTAAATTGCCAAATTGGAAAAAGGCATACGTAAAACTAAAATCAGGCAACAAAATAGCCGAATTTGAGGGAATGTAGCAGAGGATATTATGGGAATAAAAAGTTACAAGCCAACCACTCCTACTTTGCGCTACAAACAGATTAGCACAAAGGAAGAAGTCACTGCAGAAAAGCCATACAAGCCGCTTACCGTTGGCATAAAAAGGAGTTCCGGCAGGGACAATCAGGGGCATATTTCAAGCCGCCGCCGTGGTGGCGGTCATAAAAAGAGATACCGCATTATAGATTTCAAAAGAAAATCCAATGTTCCATGCACAATAGAAACCATTGAATACGATCCAAATCGTTCCGCTTTCATTGCGCTTGTTAAATACGCAAACGGAAGCAGAGCATATATTTTAGCCCCGCATGGCATTAAAGTTGGGGAAAAACTCGCTTCCGGCACCGGAGCAGAGTACAAAGTTGGCAATACCATGCCTCTAAAAGATATTCCTTTAAATGCGCAAATCCACAACATAGAATTAAAGCCCGGCCATGGCGGCCAGCTTGCTCGTTCTGCAGGTGTTTCCGCAGAACTAGTTGCAAAAGACGAAAAGTACTGCCAAGTTCGTTTGCCTTCTGGCGAGGTTCGCTTAATTTTGTCGGTTTGCCTTGCTACAGTCGGGCAGTTGTCCAACGTAGATCACAACAACGAAGTTTCCGGTTCTGCCGGTCGCAGCCGCTGGCTGGGCATTCGCCCCTCGGTGCGCGGCGTGGTAATGAACCCAATAGACCATCCTCTTGGCGGCGGCGAAGGCCGCACATCCGGTGGTCGCCATCCATGTTCGCCTTGGGGTAAAAACTCAAAGGGCAAAAAAACTCGTAACAACAAACGCACCGATAAAATGATTGTGCGCCACCGTCAGAAGAAGAGGTCATAATTAATGTCAAGGTCTTTGAAAAAAGGAGCATTTGTAGATACCTCGGTCTTGAAAAAAGCCGAGGCCATGAATGCCTCAGGTAAAAAACAGGCAATTAAAACTTGGTCGCGCCGTTCTACCATTGTTCCGGATATGGTCGGTCTCACGTTTTCCGTGTATAACGGCAGGAAGTTCATACCCGTGTATGTTTCGGAAAATATGGTTGGGCACAAGTTGGGTGAATTTTCCCCCACCCGTGAATTCAAGGGGCACCGCAAGGAAGAAAAATCCGGAGGTAAAAAATGAGCAAACAAGTTTTGGTACAAGTTGCGAGTGGCGTTTCCATTTTGGAAAACGAAGATGCCGGCGATATTCGCTACGGTGTTGCAACACTTCGCAATACCCGTTATGGCGTTTTAAAAATGCGCCGCCTCATAGATGTTTTACGCAACGGCTCTGTAGAAAAAGCTTTTGGCATATTATCGGTTTTACGCACAAAATTAAAAGGTGCGCTCATAGTAGAAAAAACCATGAAAACCGCCGTAAATAATTATAATCAAGCTTGCATCAAAAAAGGCGGCACAGCAAAGTCGCCAAGTGAGCTTAAAATACGCGCTATTTTTGCAGACGGAGGCCCTATAATAAAAAGAGCAAGGCCCCGCTCGCACGGGAGAGCATTTTCTATTCACAAGTCACTATCTCATCTTACAATAGTCGTTTCAGACTAGCCGGAGTATAAATGGGTCAAAAAACACATCCAAACGGTCTGCGCCTCGGAATCATCAAAACCTGGGATTCCCAGTGGTTCGTAGAAAAGAAAAAGGATTTTTCAAAATTCATTCTCAACGATATGCAGGTTCGCCGTTATTTATCAAAAAGATTTGAAGGTGCTCAAATTTCCAAAATAGAGATTCGCCGCACAAAAAATACTGTAGAAGTTTTAATCCACACCGCCCGTCCCGGCGTTATAATAGGCCGCAAAGGCGAAGTAGTTGATGGCTTAAAAGAAGAATTGAAAATTGTAACCAAAAAAGATGTGCATATTGAGATAATAGAGATTAAGCGTGGCGAAACTGATGCAAAATTAGTAGCAGAAAATATTGCCCGCCAATTGGAAAAGCGTGTAACCGGGCGCCGTGCCATGAAACGTGCCATTCAAAATGCCATGCGTTTTGGAGTTGAGGGCATCCGTATTCAAATAGGCGGCCGCTTGGGTGGAGCAGAAATAGCCCGCGTAGAAAAATACGCAGAAGGCAGGGTTCCGCTTCACACCCTTCGCGCAGATATTGATTATGCAACAGCCACCGCAAAAACTCTTTACGGCACCAATGGCGTAAAGGTATGGATTATGCACGGGGAAAAACTTCGCAAAGGGGATTTTTCTTCTAACGAACCAAAAAGGATTTGATTTATGCTTAGCCCAAAGAGAACAAAACACCGCAAAATGATGAAAGGCCGCATGAAAGGCGTTGCCACCAGTGGCGATTATATCGCTTTTGGAGATTTTGGCATTCAAGCTCTTGAGCAATGTTGGCTCACAGCCCGCCAAATAGAGGCAGCCCGTATTTCCATGACCCGTAAAATTAAAAGAGGCGGCCGCGTGTGGATTCGCGTGTTCCCGGATAAACCGGTTTCCAAAAAACCAGCCGAAACCCGTATGGGTAAAGGCAAGGGTGCCCCGGAATTCTGGGCTGCAGTTGTGTTGCCCGGGCGCATTTTATTTGAGATGGGCGGAGTAGAAAGAACGCTCGCATTAGAGGCTTTGAGTGGTGCTGCGCAAAAATTGCCCATAAAAGTTAAAATAGTTGAGGCTTCGGAGATATAATGAAACGTAAAGAAAAATTAAGGGAATTGAACGAATTGAGCGGTGAGCAGCTCAAAGAAAGGTTAAAGGATTTGAGCATTGCTTTGCTCAAAAACCGCTTTGAAGCAAAAACCGGGCACGTGGATAATCCTTGCCTTGTGCGCGAGATCCGCAAAGATATTGCAAGGGTAAAAACCATTGAAAGTGCCAGAGCCGGGAGGGCAAAATGAGCGAAGAAAGAAATCGCCGTAAGCTAAGGCAAGGAGTTGTGTTTTCCGATAAAATGGACAAAACCATCACGGTTGTAGTTGAAAATCGCAAACGCCATCCTGTTTATAATAAGATTATGACAACCACTACAAAACTCAAAGCCCACGATGAAAAAAACGAGGCTGCCAAGGGTGATGTGGTGGAGATAATGGAAACAAGACCTCTATCTGCAACTAAACGCTGGCGTTTGGTGCGGATAGTGGAGAAAAAGAAATAGTTTTTTGGAGTAAGGCTTTATGATTCAAGAAGAAACCAGACTAGTCGTGGCCGATAACAGCGGAGCCAAGGAAGTCGCCTGCATCCGAGTGCTGGGTGGGTCAAACACCCGTTATGCCCGTATTGGAGACAAAATAGTAGTGAGCGTTAAAGAGGCAATCCCGCAGAGCAAGGTGAAAAAAGGCTCCGTTGCTCATGCTGTGGTTGTGCGCACTCGCAAAGAGTATGGCCGCAAAGACGGCAGCTTCATTCGTTTTTCCGATAACGCAGTAGTTCTCATAAACAAAGACGGAGAACCTCGCGGCACTCGTATTTTTGGGCCTGTAGCTCGTGAGCTTCGCGACCGCAAATATATGAAAATTATATCTTTAGCTCCAGAGGTGTTATAATGCCGGCAATAAAAAAGAACGATGAAGTTATAGTTATATCTGGTAATTCCAAAGGCGAAAAGGGCCTTGTTACCAAGGTTTTCCCAGACTTAGGAAAGGTTATAGTGAACGGCATTAACGTGCGTAAAAAGCACGAAAAGCCCGGCAAAACAAACCAGAACGGCGGCATTATAGAAAAAGAAATGCCAATAGCCATTTCTAATGTGATGCTTTTGGAAGGCGGCAAACCCGTCCGCACAAAAAGAGTGAAGGAGCCCGGCAAAAGAAGCATAAGGGTTAGTGTTAAAACAGGCAAGGCAATTTGAGGATTTGCAAATGAGCATATTGAAAGAATTTTACAGAAAAGAAGTGGTGCCTGCGTTGCAAACCCGCTTCAAATATAAGAACGTCATGCAGGTTCCGCGCCTGCAAAAGATAGTGCTTAACATGGCACTTAGCCACGAGAAAATAAACAAAGACCGCAAAATAGTGGACGAGGCTATAAACACCCTCTCTGCAATTACCGGTCAAAAAGCTATTGCTACAAAAGCAAAGAACGCAATAGCCAATTTTAAACTTCGCGAGGGCATGAACATAGGCGCAAAGGTAACCCTGCACGGCGCAAACATGTGGGATTTTTTGTACCGTTTTATAAACATAGCCCTGCCCCGTGTTCGTGATTTCCGTGGCATCCCGCAGCGCGGCTTTGACCATCACGGCAATTATTCTTTGGGCATAAAAGAGCAAACCGTCTTTGCAGAAATAGACATAGACAAGGTTACTCAAACATTGGGAATGGATATTATTTTTGTAACTTCGGCAAACACAGACGAAGAAGGGCGCGCCCTTTTGGAGTCCTTGGGTTTGCCGTTCCGCAAACAAGAAACCAAAACAGGTGAAAAACATTAAGGGTATTTTATGGCAAGCAAGAGAATGATAGAAAAATGCAAGAGAACACCTAAGTTCAGTGTTCGTTCTTACAACCGTTGCAACCGTTGTGGCCGCCCGCACGCCTTTATGCGCCGTTTTGGGCTTTGCCGTATATGTTTCCGTGAAATGGCACTCGCCGGCGAAATACCCGGCATAACAAAATCGTCTTGGTAGGAGAAAGAATATGTCAGGAATTACAGATCCAGTCGCAGATATGCTCTCCCGCATACGCAATGCTTCTGCCGCAAAGTTGCCCGTGGTAAATATACCATCCAGCAACTTAAAGCAAGAAATTGCAAGGGTGCTAAAAGAAAAAGGCTTTATTAAAAAATATGTTGTTATTGAAGATGGAAAGCAAGGCATTATAAAAGTGCTGCTCCGCTATACAAATGGCATTCCTGCAATTCAGGGAATACAGCGTGTTAGCCGTCCGGGCCTTCGCCACTATTCAAATGTGGAAAAACTGCCCAAAGTGCTTAACGGTCTTGGCTATGCTATTCTTTCAACATCTCATGGCGTAATGACAGATCACGAAGCTCGCAAACAGAATGTTGGCGGCGAAGTTCTCTGCAAGGTTTGGTAGGTAAAAGATGTCTAGAGTAGGAAAAAAAATAATAACCATTCCCGAGAAAGTGGAAGTTTCCGTAGAAGGAAAGAAGGTTAGCGTTAAAGGGCCAAAGGGAACGCTCTCTTTGGTTTTGCACAACGTGGTTTCCATTGAAAAAACTGCCGAAGGTTTGGAAATCAAAAGACCAGACGACCTGAAATTTTCACGCTCAATCCACGGCACTAGCCGTGCCTTGGTAGCAAACATGATAGAAGGCGTTAGCAAGGGTTTTCAAAAAACTCTTGAAATAGTTGGCGTTGGCTACCGTGCAGAACAAAAAGGCAAGGATCTCAATCTTGTGCTGGGCTTTTCGCACCCTGTGGAATACAAGGCGCCAGAAGGCATAGAGCTAAAAGCCAGCGAAGATAAACTCAAAATAACCATCAGCGGGATAGACAAGCAAAAAGTCGGTCAGGTTGCGGCAGAGATACGCAAATACCGTGAGCCGGAGCCTTACAAAGGCAAAGGCGTTCGCTATTCCGGTGAGTATATCCTGCGCAAGCAGGGCAAAAAGACAGGGAAGTAAAATATGTTTGATGTAGCTAAAATAAGACGAGATTCAAGAATTGCGCGCCATTTAAGGGTGCGCAAGAAAATTGCAGGTACGGCAGAATGCCCCCGTTTAACGGTGCGCCGCACGCTTAAAAACATGATTGCGCAAATCATAGATGATGCAAAGCATGTTTCTATATTGCAATTATCCACCGGCTCAAAAGAGTTTCAGAGCGAGTTTGGTTTATTGACCAAGGCAGAGCAAAGCCACAAGTTGGGCTTGAAAGTTGCCGAGGCAGCAAAAGCCAAGGGCATTGAAACCATAGTTTTTGACCGAGGTGGCTACATTTATCACGGTCGTGTGCAGGCCCTTGCAGAGGGTGTGCGCGCAGGCGGAATTAAATTTTAACCGAAGGTGCTATTTTGGAAAGAGAAACTCAATATTCGGAATTTGAAGAAAAAACAGTGGCTGTTAACCGCTGCGCAAAAGTGGTTAAAGGCGGCCGCCGTTTTTCTCTGAGCGCCCTTGTGGTTGTTGGCAACCGTAATGGAAAAATAGGCGTTGGAGTTGGCAAGGCAAAAGAGAGCGCAGAGGCTGTTCGCAAAGCCAGCGAGAGCGCACGCCGCAACCTAGTAGAGGTAAGCCTTCACGAGGGCACAATCCCTCACGAAGTCAAGGTTAAATTTGGCGCAACTCGCATGTTGCTAATGCCGGCCGCGCCTGGTACAGGTGTTATAGCCGGTGCAGCGGCTCGTGCCGTTTTGGAACTTGCCGGCGTTCATAACATTTTAACAAAGGCTTATGGTTCTTCCAATCCTCACACCGTTGTTCGTGCTTGCATAGAAGGGCTTACGGTTCAAAGAAACAAAAAGCAGTTTGCTGCTTTGCGCGGCGGGGAGGCTTAATGTCTAAACAAATCGCAAATCAAAAAGTTATTACCGAACAGCTCAATGCCTTAAAAACTTTGCGCGGTAAAAAAATTATCGTTACGCAAATAATTGGCACTATACGTTCGTTGCCTGTTCACAAGGTTAATCTAAAATCTTTGGGTTTAACCGGAATAGGCAAAAAAAAGGAGCATCTCCTTAATCCCCAAATAGAGGGGATGCTCCGCAAGGTCATTCACATGGTTAAAATTTCAGAGGTGTCCTAATGTTGTCTTTGAATAATCTAAATCCCGGTAAAGCCAAAGTTAAAGGCAGGAAAAGAATAGGCCGCGGTCCTGGCTCCGGCTGGGGAACAACTGCTGGCCGTGGTCAAAAAGGCGCTGGTGCGCGCAAAAGCGCAAAAGCAGGCAGGGTAGCCTTTGAAGGCGGTCAAATGCCTATACACCGCCGTTTGCCAAAACGCGGTTTCAAAACCAGATTCCTAAAAGATACCCAAATAGTGAATTTGGCCAAACTGGAAAAAGCAACCGAAACTTTGAAGTTTGATGCTGTTGTTCTTTTTGATTTGGGATTTATCCGCAATGTTAAAAAACCGATTAAAATTTTAGGAACGGGCAAAATCACAAGGGCAATAGAACTTCAAGTTAATGCCGTAAGTGAAAGCGCAAAAGCAGCTATTGAGGCTGCTGGCGGAAAAATTGAGATTGTAGAGTAAAAAATGGAAACGTTAAAAAAAGCCATAGACGCCTTTGCAAATGCCTTTAGGGTAGAAGACCTGCGTAAAAAGCTGCTCTTCACCCTTGGTGTTTTGATAATTTATCGTATAGGTGCGCACATAAGCATTCCGGGCGTGGATCCCACCCGCTTGGCAAGCTTTTTCTCCCAAAACAATAACCTCTTTGGTCTTTACGATTCCTTTACGGGTGGTGCTTTTGCAAGAGCAACCATATTCGCGCTTGGCATTATGCCATACATAAGCGCAAGCATTATAATTCAAATTATGGGTGCGGTAATTCCGCAAATACGCCTTCTTCAAAAAGAAGGCCAAGAAGGCAGGGCTAAACTAAACCAATGGACAAGGTATTTTACCGTGATTCTTGCCGCAGTGCAGGGCTGGGGTATTTCAATATGGCTTTCCAGCGTAAGGGTTAATATAGGCGGTATGCAAGGCGTTTCTGTTTTGTTAGATGATTTTGCAACCGGAGCCGGCAACTGGGGCTTCCGTTTGTTAGCCGTTTTAACTATGGTCACCGGAACGGTGTTTATCATGTACCTGGGTGAGCAAATAACCAGCCGTGGAGTTGGCAACGGTATTTCCTTGATAATTTTTGCAGGTATTGTAGGTGGGCTTCCCCGTGCCATGATTATGGAATACGAGCAGTTTGCCGCCGGGAACCAGCAGTTGATGATTGAAATAGTGGTAATAGCCTTGGTGATAGCCATTGTAGGATTTATTGTATTTATAGAACAGGCAAACCGCCGCATTCCGCTTCAAAGCCCTAAAAGGGTGGTTGGGCGCAAGGTAATGGGCGGGCAGTCCAGTTATTTGCCCTTCAAGGTGAATACCGCCGGAGTTATTCCCGTTATTTTTGCATCTTCTATTATGTTTGTGCCGGCAATGATAGCTTCTTGGTTCCCTAATACAGGCTGGATAGAATCCTTTGCTTCTGCATTTTTGCCGGGACATATAACTTACAGTGTTATTTTTGGCTTGCTTATAATATTCTTCACATTCTTCTACACAGCAATTCAGTATAACCCAAGCGATATAGCAGACAATCTAAAAAAGTCCGGTGGCTTTATACCGGGCATTCGCCCAGGCCGCAAAACTGCCGAATACATAGACAATATTTTAACCCGCATAACCCTGCCTGGAGCCATATTTTTGGCAACCATAAGCGTGGGGCCTTTGCATTTGAAAGATGCTTTGAATATGTCTTTTTACATAGGCGGAACATCTGTTTTGATAGTGGTGGGCGTAGCCCTTGATACTCTAAGGCAAATAGAAGCCCAGTTGCATACTAAGAATTACGAAGGTTTCCTAAAACACGGCCGTATTCGCGGCAGGACGGCATCTTAGTGGCAAAAGAAACAGGAATAAAAGTGGATGGCACCGTGACAGAAGTTCTGGGAAACGATTTGTTCCGAGTATCTTTGGAAAACGGGCATGAGGTTTTAGCGCATCTCAGTGGTAAAATGCGCAAGAACTTTATACGCATTCTGCTTTCAGATAGGATTACAGTTGAATTGACTCCCTACGATTTAACCCGTGGGCGAATAACGTATAGGTATAAATAACTACTTTTCGGGAAGGTAACTATGAAAGTTAAAGCATCAGTAAAACCGCGTTGCGAATCATGCAAAATAGTTCGCCGCAAAGGTATTTTGCGTGTAATTTGTGAAAAAAAACCCCGTCATAAGCAAAAGCAGGGGTAAAGGAGAATTATGGCTAGAATCGCTGGTATAGATTTGCCCAAGAATAAGAGCGTGGAATACGGCTTAACCGCCATTTTCGGCGTTGGCTTGCACACCTCACGCGAGGTGTGCGGCAAACTGGGAATAGACAAGAACAAGAAGGTAGAGACCTTAACCGAAGAAGAGCAGGGCAAAATACGCCGTATGCTGGAAGAAGAATACAAGGTAGAAGGCCAGCTCAGGGCAGAGATAACCCTGAACATAAAGCGTTTGCAAGACATAGGTAGCTATCGTGGACTCAGGCATCGCAAAGGCTTGCCTGTCCGGGGCCAGCGCACCCGCACAAATGCACGCACCCGCAAAGGCCCAAAGAAAACTGTAGCTAACAAGAAGAAGTAAGGAGTAGGCAAGTGGCAGAAGAAATTAGTGAAGAAAAAGAAGCTCCGGTAGCAGAAGCTCCTGCAACCGATGAAGTTAGGGTTAAAAAGGGCAAAAAACGCATAGATGTGCAGGGCGTAGCCCATATTTATGCCTCTTTTAACAATACTATAATTTCCATTACGGATGCCAAAGGAAATTTGGTTGCCGGCAACTCTCCGGGACGTGCCGGCTATAAAGGCAGCAAAAAAAGCACGCCTTATGCAGCACAGGTTGCGGCAGAGGCGGCTGCGCTTCAGGCATTTTCCCTTGGTATGCGCAAAGTTACGGTTCGCATTAAGGGTGCAGGCCCTGCACGTGAATCGTCTGTTCGCGCACTTAAAAATTCAGGTTTGGAAGTGTTGTCTATCTTAGATGTTACGGGCGTTCCGCACAATGGGTGTCGTCCAAAAAAGAGAAGAAGAATTTAAAAGGAGACGAGTATGGTGTGGAAATCCCTAAAAATGCCACGGAATTTTCAGAAAACGGAAGTCTCTGAAAATGGTCGCCGTGCGAAATTTGAAATAGAGGCTTTAGAACGCGGCTGGGGAACAACAGTAGGCAATGCTCTTCGCAGGGTTTTATTGTCTTCAATTCAAGGTGCGGCTATAGTGTCTGTTAAAATAGACAAGGTTCAAAAGGAATACGCTAACATTGAAGGTGTTAGAGAAGATGTAACAGACATCATTCTCAACTTAAAAGCCATTCGCGTTAAACTTTTGAGCGACAAAGAAGAAACCTTGTATTTAGACATATCTGGCGAAGGTGAGGTAACGGCAAAGAACATAGACGCAAATCCAGCCGTTGTTATTCTTAACCCAGATGCTTATATTGCAACTCTTTGCGGAAATGCCTCTCTTAAAATAGAGATGAAAGTTTCTTCTGGCCGTGGCTATGTCCCGGCAGATGACCCTGACCGCAGAAGAACTGCAGAGAATGCTCCAGTTGGCGAAATTTTGATAGACGCCAATTTCAATCCAGTTTTGAATGTGGCTATGTATGTTTCAGATACCCGAGTAGAGGAGCGTACGGATTTTAACCGTTTGGAATTAGACATTACAACAGACGGAAGCATAGACCCGGAAGATGCATTGGCTTACGCAGCAAAACTCTTGGTTGACCATCTAGAGATGTTCATAAACTTTGAGGGCGATTTAGACAATCCAGACGGGCTGGATGCAGATGTAGATGCGCAGGCTGTTGCGCAAAAGTTGCTTTTGAAAGTGGAAGATTTGGAACTTTCTGTACGTTCAAGCAATTGCCTAAGGCAAAATGGAATTCATACAATTGCAGAGTTGGTTCGCTACACAGAAAACGATATGATGAAGCAGAAGAATTTTGGCAAAAAATCCTTGGCAGAACTTACCGATTTGCTATCTTCAATGGGCCTTAATTTTGGCATGGATGTTGATGCCTACTTAAAAGAGGGAAATGCAGAATGAGACACGGTGTAAAAGTTAAAAAGTGGGGTGCTAATGCAGCACATAGGCACGCGATGCTTCGCAGCCTTTCAACCTCCATATTGCTCAAAGGCTTGGAAGCAGACCCTCAAGAAAGGGTTGTTCGCACAACCTTGCTAAAAGCCAAGATGGTTCGCAGCCTTGTGGACCGTTTAATCACTTATGCAAAAAAAGGCGATTTGGCAGCACGCCGCCAAGCAGCCCGTTTTGTAATGGATCCTAAAGTTTTAAAAGGTCTTTTTGATACAATCGGCCCTCGCTACGCAAGCAGAAACGGTGGTTATACCAGAGTATTAAAACTGGGCAATTATCGTGCAGGCGATGCTGCAGAAATGGCGTTGGTGGGCTTGGTTGAAGACCAAGTCCCATGAGCTTGGTTTTATCAGATGAAGTGGAATCCCGAATATTCAATATTCGGGGTTTGCAGGTAATGCTAGACAGCGATATTGCAGTTGCATATAATGTTGAAGTAAAAAAATTAAACGAACAAGTTAAAAAGAATATCGGGAGATTTCCTGAAGATTTTCGCTTTCAGCTTACCGAATCCGAATATAGAGATTTGAATTTAAACTCGCAAATTGCTGCGCAAAATGAAGTCAAAAAATATTTACCATACGTTTTTACCGAGCAAGGAATAGCCATGCTCTCTGCCGTGCTGCAAAGCGACATAGCCATTAAGATAAGCGTTCAAGTAATGCAGGCTTTTGTAAAGATGCGCAAAATTATAATATCCGCAGATGCAGGCGTTACCCAGCGTTTGGAAACAGTTGAACAAAAACAGATGGAAATGGGCAAAAAAATCGACAGGATTTTCAATGCCCTGAACAAGGAGGCTATTCCCCAATGCGGGGTATTTTTTGCGGGGCAAATTTTTGATGCTTATATCCTGGCAAATAAAATTATCAAGTCTGCAAAAAAATCCATACTCCTTATAGATAATTACATAGATGAATCGGTTTTGGTAATGTTCAGCAAAAAAGCGAAAAATGTAAAAGTTACCCTGCTTACAAAAGGAGTGTCTGAGCAATTGAACCTAGACATTGCAAAATTTAATCGCCAGTACCCAAAGCTAGAGGTAATAGATTTTAACCTAAGCCACGATAGGTTTTTGGTAATAGATGGCAGGGATGTTTATCATTTGGGTGCAAGTTTAAAGGATTTGGGTAAAAAATGGTTTGCCTTCTCAAAAATGGAGATTGGGGGGGCAGCATTGCTGGAGAAAATTCGGCAGGGTATTCAGGGTTAAATTTTCTATATTAGGGTTAGTCTATGAAAATAACTTGGGTAAAAAAATTAAATATAAAATTCCTGCTAGGTCTGGGATTGTTTTGCGTATTTGCTGCCATTGTTAATAACCTGCGTGCTCCAGAAGATAAATCTGTTGAATGGATTGGCGGGCAAGAAGTGCTGGAGAAACCGGAATGAAAACTGCAATTGCCTCTGTAATTTGCTTGCTGCTCGCTACCGTCTCCTTTGTTCTGGGAGTTCTTGAAATATCTTTCCCGGATATTTTTAGCCTAGCAGATAAATTTAATGCCTGGAAATACGGCTTGCATATAGGGATTGCAGAAACGCTTTTAAGTGCCTTGCTAATTGTCCCTGCATGGAAAATGAATAGGGCTTTAACAGAGAGATTGCTAGAGGGCCTTATAAGAATAGGCATTGGCGGAATGTTCATTTTTGCCAGCTATTTTAAGATAGCAGACCCTAAAGGCTTTGCCGTTTTAATTGCTCAATACCAGTTTTTGCCGCACAACCTTATAAATTTATGGGCTTTGGTTTTGCCGCAGGTAGAGTTTTGGTTTGGGCTTGCTCTTATAATAACCCCTTATGTAAGGGAATGCACGCTGGTGATTCTGGCTATGTTTGCCAGTTTTATAATAGCCCTTGTTTGGGCACTCGCTCTTGACCTAGGCATAACCTGCGGTTGTTTTCAGATAGATGGCGCGCAATCAAAATCGGAGGCTTGGACAGCCTTGGTTAGGGATTTAGTTTTGCTTGTGCCAACAACATGGCTTTTAACAAGAAGTAATAAAATTTTATTTAGGAGTTGAATTTTTATATATTATTGTGTTCTAGAGGAGATATAAAAACTATGTGTAGATTATTGGCGTTACTTATAATTTTTTTCATTGTTGCTTGTGCAGGCGGCTCGGTTCGCCGTGACCCAGAAAAAACCAATGAAGTGATGATCACTTTTGTTCAGCAGGCTCAAGCCGGTTTTTGGAAAGAAGCCATGGAAAATGTGACGCCGGGAGAAAAAGATGATATGATGGACGGCGAAGGGCACGTATTGCCTGAATACAGAAGCGCCGTTGCCCGCATTCGTTTAAGCACTATTAAAAATATGGATCTTGGGCTAGATGGTAAAGGTCGTTTGGTTGGCCTAATAGATATTTTAGATGAATCCAATAATTTTTACCGTGCCTCAGATGAAAAGATAGTTATTGACCCAAGCAAATTAGAAGACCTTTCTATAAAACGCAAAAAGAGAGAAGAAGAAGAAGCAAAACAAATGCGAGAAGATGCAGAAGAACCAAAGAAACAACAAGAAGAAAATGAACAACAACCTTTCCCTTTCTAAATGTTTCAAATAGCCCTGATTTCTTCGCCTGAAAATTTTGCTGGGGAGCATGAAATTCTGGAACAGATGTTTGAAATTGATTTGCAAATACTTTATGCTAGAAAACCACAAATGCCCGAACCTTTGCTAGAAAGGTGGATGCTAGGTATTGATATAAAGTGGCATGGCAATATTTTGCCTTGGCAAGGCTCTGCCCATAGCTTTGGAGAATTGGAAAAAATGGACGCGGATATTTGCCTTTTAAGCCCGGTCTTTGATTCTATTTCCAAATTTGGATATAAAGCCGGGTTTAACAAGCAGGAGCTAAAGGACGGTATTGCTGCATGGAAAAGTTTTCAAAAAGAAGAAAACCGCACGCAAAAGTTATTTGCTCTTGGCGGTGTTGAGGCAGAGAATATTGCAGAGCTTGCAGAGCTAGGGTTTGATGGGGCGGCTGTTTTGGGTGCCGTGTGGCACAACCCAGACCCCGTGGGAGCCTTGGAAGAAATTATCAATCGCTGTCTGGGCTAAATTTCTTTTCTTCTACTAATTTAGCTAAACGCTTTCCGTTTTGCAAACAACAAAAGCAAACAACAGCAGCGCATATAGAAGCCATAACGCATGAAATAGGGTAGCTTAAACCAAAGCCTTTTGGAGCATTTACTATATGCTGAGGGCTAATCCAAAATAAATAGAGAAACACCACATAAGACAAAAAGGCAAGCGGTATAAGAAGGCATGTAAACGGTTTTTTCTTTGCCACCATATAGCAAACCGCTATTGCCAAACCTATTACACCTATAATCTGGTTCATCAAGCTAAAATAATTCCATAAAATTGCAAAACCCTCCGGTACAAGATTGCTCCAAAATACCATCATTGCGCAAACCCCTAAAATAGGCAGGCACAGCAAAAAGCGATCTTCAGAGGATTTTTGTTTTAGGTTAAAGGCATCTGATATTAATAGCCTGAGTACGCGGAGTGCGGCATCTGCTGTTGTGATTGCGAGTATTACAACGCTAAAAAGAATTAACTCTGCCAAAAATTTGAAACTTATAAGCCCTCTTATCATTTCTGATAATATAAATGCTCCGTTAAATTTTTGCGTTAGCTCAGGGTAAAGGGCGTAGCCTGTAACGCCAACGGCAGCCCATATCATTGCCAAAAATCCTTCCATTACCATCATTCCATAAAAAGTTTGCCTTCCGTTTCTTTCTCTGGATTCTATGCCGGCGGTAATTGAATTTTGCGAGCCGTGAAAGCCGCTTATTATTCCGCAGGCTATTGTTACAAACAACATAGGCAAAATAGGTTGCCCTTGCGGGTGCTGCGTAAAATTATTTGCAAAATTTATAATATCAAATTCCGGAAGCATAGGCAAATGATTAAATAGAAATACCAAGGCAGCTCCGGCAGCGCAAATTAAAATAGCTCCAAAAACATTGCTCGCCTTAGATACAAAAGAACCTATGGGAAAAAATGTGCTTAATGCATAATAAGAAAAAACCAAGCACACCCAAAAGAAATAAGGGCTTACGGGGTTTGTTTTATTGAAGGTTTGGTTTATATGGCTTGAATTTAGTATTCCTGCGCTTACATTGGTAAAAGCCGCCGCAAGGGTGAACAATGTTACCATCATAAATATGGTTGCGAAAAATGCAAATGTTTTGCCAAAAAATTTTTTTGATATTTCCAAATATGAACTCGCCTTGTTTCGCATTGAGATCATTCCGGAAAAGTAATCGTGAACAGCTCCACCAAAAATATTCCCAATGGGGATAATCAAAAATACCACAGGCCCAAATTTTGCCCCTAGGATAACTCCTACCACAGGCCCAATGCCGGCTATATGCAAAAAATGGATTAGCATGCATTTCCAGTGCGGGAGCACCTGCTTGTCTTCGAATACGGCAGTATTTTTAATTGCAGGGACTAGGCGTACAGGGTTTATTCCAAAGAGTCTTTCAATCACTCGTCCGTAGGTGAAATATCCCAGAGCGAGAATGCTTAAACCTATAAAAAAGGTTATCATGAAACTTCGCCGCCCAAATTGCTCATATAATGAAGCAAACTCAGAGCGCCAACAGCCAAAAATCCAACTGCATAAAGAGCCAAAAAGGGACCTATAAGGAAAACTCTAGCGTCTATGTATTCCAGCAAGCCGAATACGCAATAAACGCCTACGAACAATTCCATAAAGGCTATTGTAGGGAATTTTTGCTTGAATTTTTTTATGCGAACAGAGCCGCCTTGCTTAGGGGTTCTTATAAACGAGCTTTTCCTGCCAAATACAGCCGATAAAACAGCGTATGTATTGCTAATTGCTATTCCTACTCCCAAACTCATGAGCAAAGGAAGGGCGGCCATCCGCGTTTTCCAGCCAACAGAGCCTGAGAATTTTTGAGCTACAAAGTAAAGCGTGGACGGAGCCACAGCTGCAAGGGCTATAATGGCAAATAATGTTGAAAAAGCCCAAACCGGCATATTTCCGAATCTTGAATGCCCAAAAGCAAGCAGGGGAAAGGCAGAAATAGCTGTGAATAGCATTAAAGGATGGATTGAATAATGGGTTGTATGCAAAAATGATTGGATTTTTACCTTAAAAGACTCTTTAGACAAGAAAACTCGCGGTAAATCTTTTATGGCTGTTTGTATTGAGCCTTTTGCCCAGCGGTATTGCTGGCTTTTGAAGGCGTTTATGTCTGCTGGGAGTTCTGCAGGCACTATCACATCAAAAACAAATTTCATTTTCCAGCCGGCAAGCTGGCTACGGTAGGATAGATCCATATCTTCGGTAAGGGTATCGCCTTCCCAGCCGCCTGCATCGTCTATGGCTTGCCTGCGCCAAACGCCTGCGGTGCCGTTAAAGTTCATGAACAAGCCACCCCAGCTGCGGGCGCTCTGCTCTATCACAAAATGCCCATCTATGCCTATGGATTGGGCAAGGGTTAAACCGGATTCGCCTCTATTTAAGTGCCCCCAGCGCCCTTGAACTAGCCCTATGGTCTCGTCCATTACAAGATATGGGACTGTGTGCATTAAAAAATCTTTTTCCGGGACAAAATCTGCGTCAAAAATCGCTAAAAATTCGCCATCGCACTTTTCCATTCCCTCTTTTAAAGCTCCGGCCTTGTAATCTTTGCGGTCTGTGCGGTGTATAAGTGTTATGTTATAGCCTTTTTCCTTCATTTCTGCTACTTTTTTGCTGGAAATCTCTAAACAATTATCTGTGGAATCGTCTAAAACTTGAATTTCGTGCAGGTGCCTTGGATATTCCATTGCGCAAACGCTTTCTATAAGGCGTTCTACACAAGTTCCCTCATTGAACACAGGTAATTGGGTTGTGACCTTTGGAAGTTTGTTAATATCTAGGTTTTTGAGGAAATTTTCGCGATTTTCTTTGTCTGATTTATAATTTTTTCTATAATTTTTCAAAAAAAGGAACACACTAAAATAACAGTTAAAGCCGTATAGAACCAGCCCTATTCCTGCAATGACATAAAGAACGAATAATATGTCCAAAAAGATCGTAGCAACCATTGTCCTCCAAAATATAGAAATATTTTTTAGATTTGTCTAGGGTTAAAAATACATTTGTTACATTTTTTTTACCTCAGTTAGTAAAAAAATTGCTATATTTCCCCCTAACAACAAACCAAAGAGGTTATTTATGTCCATTAAAGTAGGTATTAACGGGTTCGGCCGCATTGGCCGTATGGTTTTCCGTGCTGCCGTCCAAAATTTCAGCGATATCGAAATCGTAGGGATTAACGATTTGCTGGATCCAGACTATCTGGCTTACATGCTCAAATACGATTCGGTTCACGGCCGTTTCAAAGGCGATGTAGGCGTAGATGGCAATAATTTGGTGGTGAACGGCAAAAAAATTCGCCTAACCAAAGAAAAAGACCCTGCCGCTCTAAAATGGGGCGATGTAGGCGCAGATGTTGTAGTTGAGTCCACAGGCTTCTTTTTAACAAAAGAAACTGCAGAAACTCATCTAAAAGCCGGTGCAAAGAAAGTTATTATGAGTGCGCCCTCCAAAGACGATACTCCTATGTTTGTATATGGCGTAAATCACAAAAGCTATGCCGGCCAAACAATAATTTCCAATGCAAGCTGCACCACAAACTGCTTGGCTCCGCTAGCAAAAGTTATCAACGATAAATTTGGCATTGAAAAAGGCCTTATGACTACTGTTCACGCCGCAACCGCAACGCAAAAAACCGTTGATGGCCCATCTGCCAAAGATTGGCGTGGTGGCCGTGGAATTTTAGAAAACATAATTCCTTCCAGCACAGGTGCCGCAAAAGCCGTTGGCGTAGTTATACCGGAGCTTAACAAAAAGCTTACAGGCATGGCTTTCCGCGTTCCAACTTCCGATGTTTCCGTTGTGGACTTAACCGCTGTTCTAAAAAAAGGCGCTTCTTACGACGAAATTAAAGCTGCCCTTAAAGCAGCCAGCGAAGGTGAACTAAAAGGCGTTTTGGGCTACACCGAAGACGATGTGGTTTCCACAGATTTCCGTGGCTGTTCCTTAACCTCCATCTTTGACGCAAAAGCCGGCATTATGCTAGATTCCAATTTTGTAAAATTGGTAAGCTGGTACGATAACGAATGGGGCTATAGCAACAAAGTGTTGGAAATGGCAAAGGTTATTGGGTAGTTTTTTTATTTAATTGTCAGAACTCCGATGCCCCCGATTTTTAGGATTTTCAGGTAAATCCTTTTCATCGGGGGTAAAAATTGGCGAATATTACCGCAAAAAATGGTTCACATCGTATTTTATAACCAAATTGAACTCTAAATTGTTCATGTCTTCCTTAAAGTCTTCGCCGCATTCAATTATGATGCTGTTGTTTTGGGTTGTAATCCAGTTTACGATGATTTTTTTATCTGCAGAAGCGTGCTTATCCATTTTCAAGAGCATATTCAGCAATAGCTTTGTGGTGGAACTGTTGAAATAATCTATTTTGCAGTCAAAGGTAAAAAGGCTAAAATTAGATGCTAGGTAGCTATCCAGCCAATCATTTACATCCTTGAAAAATTCTGCAACCTTCTCGTGGAAGCACCTGCCCTCCAGCTTCATGTAGCTTTTTTCTTCGTCAATTAGAACATAAGGCGTAGAGGTTGTCTTTTGTTTTTCTATACGAAATGCCATTACTCATTCCCTCCTTGCTGTACCGTGATATACATTGTGAAATAATGCAAACCTTCGCTATATGGTTCAAGTTTATATTCAATAGGAGCAGATGCCCGCCTTGCAATTTCAATAAGCCCAATGCCAGCGCCTTTGCTTTCTGGGTTATCGTTTTCTGCGTGCAATTGCTGTTTGTAATATTGCCTAAGCCCTTTTTTATCAAGGGTGTTGAGGTGATCTATCCGTGTTTTTAGGATTTGGGCACTATACTCAGTTACCACATTTCCGCATTGAATAAAATACTTTGCATCCTTAATCCCTAATATGAAAATACCCTTTGATACTTCCAAAGAATCGCCTTCGGAACTGGTTTTACGCTCCTTGTCTGCCGAATACATCATTATGTTGTTCATTTGCTCCACAAATATTGAGAATACTGCTTGCGATGCGTTTAAGGATATATCGTCAAACTCAAGGCGTTTTAGCAACATTTCTGCTATGCCGTCTATACCGCTAGACCAAATAGGGCCGCTATAAATAACCTTTATGCTATTGCTGTCTAGCATTTCGTTATACTGACGTATATTAAACTGCGCCATATTGGGAATATAGGAATTCAAAAGAACCTCGCAATTCTTTCAAGGAGTTTTTCCTTGCATATAGGTTTTGCTATAAAATCAGATGCTCCTACTTGCAGGGCTTTTATTATGGATTCTTCCGTTGAATTGCCTGTCAAGAAAATAATCGGAGCTGTTTGGCCGCTTGCCCTGATTTTCAGCGCAAGCTCAAATCCGCTCATCTCCGGCATATCTATGTCTAAAATGAATAAATCCGGGCGGAGCTTTTTGAGAAGAGTCAGTGCTATTTTACCGGAATCTGTGCTGGTTAACTTATATTGACCACGCAAAAATGCAGTTAGAACATGCAGGATGATGTCCGAATCGTCCACAGCAAGTATTTTTCTTTCAGTGTTGCCCATTGCCATTCCCTTTGAAGCTATATGAATTTAGTAATCCGTGCAAGGACTTGCGCCCTGCAGATAGGTTTTGCAATAAAATCTGTGGCTCCCAATCTAAGTGCTTTTTCCACGGACTCCCTTGTGGGGTTGCCGGTCAAAAAGATAATCGGAGCCGTCTGACCGCTTGCCCTGATTTTTTGCGCAAGCTCATATCCGTTCATATCTGGCATATCTATGTCTAAAATGAATAAATTCGGGTGCGTTTTTTGAAGGAATTTTAACGCCTTAGAGCCAGAGGTTGTGCAAGTGAGCTTATAATGGGTGCCTTGCAGGATGGACTTCAAAGTGCGTAAAAAAAATTCCGTATCGTCAACTGCCAATATGCTCCTTTCGTTTGGCACTATCGTATCACTGAGCATTGGCATATTTTCCAGCAAATAGGCTTCGTCTGCGGCTTCCTTTTCGGCAGATACGATTTTTGCGTTAGGAAATATCCCGGATAATTGCCCTCGCAAGGATAAAAGACTTGCCTTAAAACTCGGAAACACATCTTTGCAGTAACCAATATCACCGTTCTTTGAAGCAATTTCCAATTTGAACGCTATCTCAGACAAATTCATAGCTCCAACCGTGGCAAGCGTGGTTTTCATAGCATGAACGGAAATTGAAAAGCGATGGAGATTCTCGCTGTTCAAAAACCCAGACATCGCTTCGCATTCTTTTATAATCTTTTTGTAAAAAAGCTCAAATGTATCTCGGTATATATCTTCCATGCCAGAAAAACGTTCCATAGCTATTTCCGTATCTATTCCATTTACCCTGCTAAGAGTATCCAGAAAACTTCCCGATTTTTTTTCAATAGTTTTACTTTTGGCTTCTGAGTTCATTTCGTTAACTTTTTCCGATGGTAGCCACTTTTTTAGAATGTTGTTTAATTCTTTTAAATTTATAGGCTTTGATACAAAATCATTGAAGCCGTTTGCTAAAAACATTTCTTTGGCACCCTGAATTGCGTTGGCTGTCAATGCAATAATCGGTATGGTTTCGTATTTTCCACCGAGTTTTCTTATTATGCCAACCGCTTCAATTCCATCCATTTCTGGCATCATCTGGTCCATGAATACAATATCAAAATGCCCCTGCTTAACCATCTCAATGGCTTCCTTGCCGGAAGATGCGGATTTAGCGTTGATTTTTGATAAGCCCAGCAAGCCGCACGCCACTTTGATATTGAGTTCGTTGTCATCTACCACCAAAATATTTGCGTTGGGTGCGTTGAGTGTTTTGCTTTTTTTCTCTTCTTCCAAAATACTGAAGTTGTCCTTGTTGCCAACCACTATGGGTATTGTGATTGTAAATACAGAACCCTGACCGTATTCGCTGTCAACGCTTATATTGCCGCCCATCATTTCTACAAAAGACTTGCTTATGGTAAGCCCTAGCCCTGTTCCAACAATACTGCGGTTTTTCAAATCGTCTGCTTGTTCAAAGGCTTTGAACACTCTGGGAATTTCTTCTTTGCGAATGCCTACGCCGGTATCTCTGACTTCAAATACAAGGGAATTTTCCAGCCTAGATACTTTTAATTTTACATATCCCTCTTTAGTAAATTTAATGGCATTCCCGCAAATATTGGTCAATATCTGCCTAAGCCGTATATCGTCGCCAAATAAATGGTTAGGAATATCGCCTTCGCTTTCGTACTTGAATTCTATGCCCTTTTTTCTTGCAATAAAGTGGAACATGGATTTAAGATTGTCTATGAGAATGTGAAAATTGTAATCCACAGGGTTAATCGCCATTTTCCCTGCCTCTATTTTTGATATATCCAATATGCCGTCTATAATGGAAAGCAGCGAATGAGCGGATAAATTTATGTCGTTTACATAACTGGTTTGGCGGTCGTTAAGGGGTTCGTGTGCCAAAAGCTCGGTCATGCCTATTATGGCATTCATGGGTGTTCGTATTTCGTGAGACATATTGGCCAAAAACGTGGATTTGGTCAAAGTGCTTTCGTGTAAATCTGCCGCTGTTCTGTCTGCTATGCGTGTAGCTTTGCGAAGTTGTTTTAGCAACCTGCCGTATTCCTTTGCAATTTTTGCATATTCTTCAAAATTAAAAGAAGAGCCTTCGCCGCCTTCTTCTATGCGTTTTATGGTATCATCGTATATTTGCTGTTCGTGTTCAAATAAATCCATACGATATCCCTATATGCGGTTTGAATGTTATCAATTCAAAATCGTCAACTCGCGGTTCCATATCCCGGTATTCCTCAAATGCATCCCATATTTTGCCGGATATAATGCTTTGATTTTCTCCATGGTTTTCTAGTATAATTTTTTCAAAAGTCTTATAACCAAACGGCACAGACAATTCGCCACCGGGCTGGTCAAATAATCCATCCGATGCTATGTAGAATTTATTATCCGGGTTGGCAGGAATGCGTGTAATTTTAATATCTTCTTTGCTACGCAGGTTACCATCTCCCACAAAAATTTTTTGCCCCCTAATTCGTTGCACCTCCTTGCCGTTGCAAATAAAAACATTGATATGCCCGGCAGAAAGCGCGATGCTTCCATCCTTTGCTATGAATAAAACGGCAAGGTCGCAACCATCGCCTGTTTTCATGCTAAAAACTTGGACTAGCCTTTCGTCAATTTTCCATATTATATTGGCCGTATCTGCGCAACTGCCGGGCTGTACCGCAGCCTCCAGCGCAGACATTACAAGCATGGTGAGCAATGCTCCGGAAGTGCCGTGGCCTGTGCAATCGCATACGCATAGAACAACGCCTTCGTCAAAGTTTTTAATCCAGTATATATCGCCGCCTACCATATCTCTTGGATGCCATATTACGTGGTAATCGGAAAATGCCTCTCTGAATACGTTTTCTGGCGGGAGCAGGTTTTTTTGGATTTTCCCGGCGTATTCAACGCCGGAAACAACGCTGGTATGCCTTTTGATGGCTGCTGCCGTGGTATTCACGGAATCTTTTATAGTGGCAAATTCACCGCTGTAATTGCCCTTAACCCTTGCATCAAAATTTCCGGCGGCTATTTTATACAATACATCTGCAGATTCTTTGATAGGCACCATTATATTTTTTACTATATAGATTGCTATAAAAATCGCAAAAGCAAGAGCTAGGGCTAGAATTAGTATTTGCATAGCAATAAACTTTTGGGTAACTGTTGCATTGTTTATGCTTGTCTGTTTGGCTATGGCAACGTTTAATTTTGTCATTCCGGTCATCAAATTTGCGATGTTGTCTGCCATGTTTGTGATGTTGGGAAGCATCACTTGTATGTGGAGTTTGCTATCGTGGTATGGAATATCGTTTATGCTTCTATCAATTATTTGCTTGGCGGCGGGCAGGTAGTTGTTTTCAAATAAATCCATTATGCGTTCATGGAAATGGAGCATTTCTTCTGTTGTTGCAAATTCCTTGTATGTTTCCATGGATTTCTTGAATGCAGCCACGTTATTTTCAAATTGTTTTTTTATATCAAATATCCCCTTTTTATCGTCATAATGGCTGTTAATTACAAAACTGTTGCTTACCAATAACTTGCAATTAAAGCGTATTCGCTCAAATAAAAATGCTACTTTTTCTGCTTGTTCAATACCCATTACTTGCTTTTCGTACATGGAAAGTTCTGATTGTTTTAATTTTTGCATTCCGGTAATGCCGATAATGCCAACTGCAATTGCAAGTGCAATCACAATGGCAAAACCGGCATATAGTTTTACGGAAATTCTCACAAATGTTTCCTCAAAGCGGCAAACGGCGCATCATTGTAAAAGCAATTTGGCCGCTGAAAACCGGCATATTTACCGGTTGGGTTAAGGATAATATTGCGAAAATCGTCCGAATGTATTATGTCAATGATATCCCTTACAAACTGCTTGCTCAAATCATTGGTGCGTGCTGCTACTACAACATAGCTCCCGGATTTAAGGTCTGCTGTGGGGATTTCCGTTATCGCAGATAAAGCCAAGTCGTTTTCGAACTTGAAATTATTGAGAAACGCATAATACTGAAAGATATTCAAATCGATCTCGTTTTGCGCCAAGGCAAAGTTCGGGCGTATGTAATCGTCGTAGTACACGAGTGTAACCCTATAGCCCAGCTTTTTAAGCGAGGGCATAATAGTTTCTACAAACATGTCCCCATACGTCCCGGAGACAAAACCGATTTTGATATCCTTTGCTTCTGCGGTTGCAGGGTATTCATAATCCTCAGCAACCGGCAAAACAACCATTTCATTGCCTGTGCCGAAGGAGCGTAAGATAAAGCCTACGGACAACACAATCGGCAAAAACATGATTCCTAAGTATGTGACATTCATTTCACACCTCCACTGTTAATGTTGAATTTTCGTTTTTTATGGTGCGAAAGCCACCATTAACCTTTCAACAACAGCGAAATGCGCCCCTAGAAGGGAACAAGTGTTCAAAAAATACTTTTTTATTGCCTAAAATCATAACGAACACAAATATAGAAATATTTTAAGATTTTGTCAAGGGTTTGTCATTATTTTTGTGTCATTAACCTTGCTCATGTCGTAATAAATACCAGATGCCAGGTTTCCTTTTACCTTAATTTTGCTAACCTGGGCAGAATCAAAGGAGATGTAAATGGATTCTCCGCTGGATTCATTTTTTCCATCCACCTTTCTGTCTGGGTTTATATTAAATACCATGCTGCTGGCATTGCCCTTTACCTCTGCCAGCTTCATTCGCCCCAAATCAAAGGAAATATCCATGCGATTGCCGCTCATTTTGTTTACATAATCAGGTAGATCAGCTTCGTAAAATAGGCCTTTTGCTTCTAGATTTACATAAAGGCTTTGGGCTTTGTTGTTTTTTACCGCCAAAAAGAGAGTATCGCCAAAAACTTCCGAATGTTGGGCAGGTTTTTTGCCAATTGCCGCTGTTTGTTGCGTACCATGTGCATTTTTAATAACCAAAACGGATTCTACCTCGTTGTCTTGCAGTTTCACAAACATGGAATCCCCGGTAACGGTGTAATCGCTCATGATGCATTTTGGATTTCCCTTTAATGATAAAAAACCTTCCTTTTGGTTGTAAATTCCAGTATCACCTGTGATTATAACATCCCTTCTTGTGATTAAAACAGAGTCTGCGGCTATGGCTATCTGCTCACGTTGGTTGTATATCATTGTTTTGGAACGAATTGCCAGAGTGTCTAAAACACCTTTTTCCTCAAAATAATAATGGGCAAATGGTTTAATTGGTATTTCCATAAATTCTGTGCTCCGGTTGTAAAATATTTTTTCGCCAAAAAATGCACCCTTACCCGCAGAGTCGCGAGCCTCGGCGTTTCCTTCTGCTATGGCTATGTTGGTTTTTCTGGCATAATGTCCTCTATCTGCCTTTATATTTCCTTTGGGGTAGCGAAAATCAAAACCACCTTCGCTTTGAACCGCATCGGAAATTCTATTCCAAAAAGCCCGTTCGGTCCTGAAATCAATGGAATCATGCTTAAATTTAACGTTCCCTTGCAAAAACAAATGTCCCGCTTTTCGCATGGCAAAAAGTGAGTCTGCATGTTCCATAACAAGCGGCATTTTGCCTTTCTCAATTTTTGCATTAGGAAGAAACGGCGTTTGGGATATTGCCGGCAAGAATAGAAAAAGGATGAGTATTATGTTCTTCATAATTCACATCCCTGCGAACAACTTTCGCAATCTTCTGGGCTGCACATTTGCAATGAGCCAAAAGGCGCAGGGTTTATGGCAATTACTTCGCCTTCTTCGTCAAATACAAGGGAATTTACATCTGCGTTTATACCTACCGCATCTGGGTCAAAGGCGTTAAGTGCACCAGTTGGGGTTTTTATTACCGTTGGTTCGGCTGGTTCCAGTGATTCCAGCTTTCCAGATTCATACAGAGAAAAACCACTCCTTGTGGGAATTTCTCCGTATTTTGTTGCTATACGCACCGTTTCTCCGGGGAATAGCGTTATGCTGCGAATATTGCCGCTTTGGTAAAAAGCAACCCCGCTGATAATCGCAGTAAACGATGCAAAAGGCAAGTCAAAAGACAGCGGAATTGCAAGAGCCTTTTCTTCCAGCTCGCTCCACATCCCGCTAATTTTCCCGTCTAGTGGAAAGAAGCGTTTTAATTCTCCTGTCTCAAAAAAAGTAACAAGCTCGGCAGGGAATTCACCTATAGGGGTTTGTATCTCCTGCATCTCGTTGATGGCTATTGCTTTAATCGTGCCGCCTTTATAAAACTCTACGGAAAATTTATTTTTGCGGCGGTGTGTTTCAATATAAGCCGGAATCAACTCGCCTGCATGGGTAACAAGCATATTCTTTTCAGAAAGTTTAACGCCTTCCAATTCTCCGCTTGGGTAACAGGTATAGCTATCTACCCCAGCAAACACGCCGCTGGGAAGTTGTATCATATTATTTTCCAGCAGGTTAAAATTTCTCATCTAACACCTTTTGTTAACACTTTTTAGTAATCACCGCTTGAACAGCACCGCCTTCATTGCCGGCAACCTGCACATTGTAGGCCCCGTTGTTCTCAATCCAAGGCGGAATATGCTTGCATACAAGGCGCAGTTCCAAAAACGGGGTGTCTTTCAAAAAATCCATCATCGCCCTTTTGCTTGATATTTCTGGACATTCTTTTTGCAAAGCTATTAAATCCAAAAAATAAATGCCGGGCGTGGAAGTTTCAACAGGTTTTGCATCTTTGATAATAGCTTCTTTCATGGCCGCTTCTGCATTTGCATTGCACAGTTCTTCTGCAATGCCATCAAAAGTTTCGCCGTTTATATCGCTAATTTCAAAAATATGCAACTTGGCACGGTCAAACACAGAAAACGGGATGCCAAATAGGGCACCGCCTGCCAATATATTGCAACCCTCAACAAGCGGCAAAAGAGCCTCTGTGCTTTTCCGTGTCAATGCAGGAGCAGAGGGAACTATTTTTTCAAAATTCACTTCTTTTGCCTTTTCCCAGCCTGTTCCGGTGCGTTCAAATATTAAAAAGCGTTCAGCTTCAAAGAAATCGCACAAATTTGAATTTCCGTTTGCAAACACTGCTATCTTGTTCATAGTTTTGTCTCCTATGGGGAATAGTTAATAGCCATTTGATGGGAAGGTAGAAATTTTTCTATATTATGCTCATCATTTGCAACAAGGAGAAAATAAGATGACTGAACCGCTTATTAAAGAAGAACATATTGAAATGTACAATAAAGAAGCTGCCTATCGCAGCAGCGCTTATTGGGATTCCGTAGGAGATACAAACCCCATTGTGCAGGGATTTCGTTACATAATGAAAAATTATGACATATCCTTTGAAAAACAAGAGAAACTGGGAAAACAGGGCGATGGCTACCGTATATGCGTTAGTAAGAAAAAGCGACCGAGGAACGATTTATAATACCGTTTATCCGAAAAATCGCCATCTTCAGTCCCAATTTTCCAAACATTAACTCTTTTAGCAGATAATAGTGACTAAATTCATGCTGTTATGATTTTAACAGCTATTGCAGTCATTTTTGTACTCGGATATTTAGCTATTGCTCTTGAACATTATATCAAGATAAATAAATCCGCAAATGCGCTTTTTTTTGGAGCGGCCCTTTGGCTAGTGTGGTTCAGATTTCAAGGCTCTCCTCACGGAGAAGGTTTGGAACATGTTTCTCTTCAATTGTTTGATACCTTTGGCGATTTATCTCAAATTTTATTCTTTTTAATGGGAGCCATGACTATAGTGGCTGTAATAGATGCAAACGATGGCTTTTCATTGATAACTTCTCGCATAAAAACCGATAATGCAAAAAGCCTAATGTGGATAATTTCATGGATAGCTTTCTTTTTGAGCGCAGTTTTGGATAATTTAACAACAACAATAGTCATGGTGACTCTCTGCCGCAAAATGGTTGACGACACAAAGAATAGGCTGTTTTTTACTGGTTTAATAGTTATAGCGGCAAACGCTGGCGGTGCATGGAGCCCCATTGGCGATGTAACCACAACCATGCTTTGGATTGGCAAGCAGATTTCTGCATTAGGCATTGTAGAATCCTTATTTTTGCCAAGCGCAATTTGTCTTTTAGTGCCTATAATAATTGTCAGTTTCATTGTTAAGGGCAAAGTTCGCTCAGAGTTGGCACAAGCAGCATTAGAAACGCAAAAACCATCTTCATACGAAAAAAATATACTTTTCACTGCAGGAATCGGCGGCCTTTTGATGGTGCCGGTAATTAAAAGTTTTTTCCATGTTCCTCCGTATATTGCCATGTTTTTTGTTTTGGGCATTCTATGGATTGTTACTGAACTTTTGGGGCGCAAATATACTTACAACGTAGAGCGTCTTAGCATTTTTCATGCTCTTAAAGAAATTGATATGTCAAGTGTTTTGTTTTTTGCCGGTATTATGCTTTCCGTAGGGTGTTTAGGTTCAACGGGCCAGCTTGCAGCCTTAGCAAAAATATTGGATGAAAACATTGGCGATATCCGTATAATAACTCTTGCCATTGGTGCTCTTTCTGCTATTGTTGATAATGTTCCGCTCGTTGCCGCAACAATGAAAATGTATGCCATAGACAACGCTTCGGAAATTTTTAGAGAAGATGGCTTGTTTTGGGGGTTTGTATCTTATTGTGCTGGCACAGGCGGAAGTATGCTAATCATAGGTTCTGCAGCCGGAGTTGCGGCTATGGGCATGGATAAAAACTTGACTTTTGGTTGGTACCTCAAAAGAATAGCCCCATTAGCCGCTTTGGGTTATGTAGCGGGAGCAGTAGTGTATTTGAGCCTACCTTAAAAACAAAACATATTCACGCAAAAATGCCAACTCCTGCGGCATTCCTCGTAATGCCGCACGCTCTTTTTTGGGCATTTCCCATCGAATAACAGGCAAATTCGTTCCCCGCTTGCGTACCATTAAAATACTGGTGAAAGTATCCTCAATTTCACTCACTATCTCAAAGGGGAATGCAGCAATAACATCGCCTTCTTTCGCAATGGATGCCGGAATTATATAATTAGACCGAATGCCGACATAATGAATGTCTTTCGGTGTTTTAACCGCTTCAAATTCAATGCCCCAATTAGGCACAGATATCCGAGTTCCCGTGATGGCAATCGCCGCTATATTTTTACAACCCGTAAGCCGCGCGGCTTGAACAGTCGCAGGATTTTTGAATACCGTGCGTTTATCGCCAAAAACTTCATTTTTGCCTGCGTTCATTATAACAATGTCATCACATAGTCTATAGACTTCACTACGGTTGTGCGATACATAGAGAATGGGTTTGTTAAAACTTTTAAGCAACCCTGCAAGTTCCAGTTCCAGTTCCCAACGCAAATGGCTATCAAGAGCGGCAAAAGGCTCGTCTAACATGAGGATATCGGGTGAACCGGCAAGGATGCGTGCCAATGCGCACCGCTGTTTTTCGCCACCGGAAAGCTGGCAAGGGTATTTATTCAAGTGCGGCGTTATGTGAAAGGTCTCTGCCAATTCTTCTGCGGCACTTTGTTTTTCATGGGTGGTTTTATGTTTTGCACCGGTCATAATATTTTGCCGCACAGTCATATTGGGAAATAGGGCATAATCCTGGAATAAAAAGCCAGTGTTGCGTTTTTGCGGAGGCAGGTTGATTTTCTTCTCGTAGTCAAACAGCACAACGCCGTTTAATTCAATTCGCCCCCTGTCCGGTTTGGAAATGCCGGCAATGCAGCGAAGAGTCATGCTCTTGCCGCTGCCCGAAGCCCCCATCAACGCAGTAACGCCGGGTTTAGCTGCAATGTTCACATCAAGAGAAAAGCCGTTCAGATTTTTACCAATATCGCATACAAGCATTGCTACCCCCGAACTTTTGGCTTGTTGAACACATTGATTAAAACCATAAATACAACAGACACCGCAAGATTTATCATCACCCAATAAAACGCCATATCGTCTTGGTTTATCTGCCAAAAGAATGCTACGGATGTGGAAACTGTAGCTGTTTTGCCGGGGATATACCCAGCAACCATGCTGGTTGCGCCGTATTCGCCCAGGCCGCGTGCGAATGCTATCACCGTTCCCGCTATAATTCCGTGTTTGCAGTTGGGAAGAAGTATTCTAAAAAAGATATATTTTTCAGAAAGCCCCAAAGTTCGCCCGGCATCCAACAGGTTTTGGTCAAAACTTTCAAATGCTCCACGTGCTGTTCTATACACAAAAGGAAATGCGATGATGGCAACTGCCACCACCGCTGCATACCAACGCATGGTGATTGTCATTGAAAACCACTCGTAAAGTTTTGTGCCAATCACGCTCCTTGGCGAGAGCCACACGAGTATAAAATAGCCCACCACTGTGGGGGGCAACACCAGAGGAATGGTGAGAATGGTATCGCACAAACCCTTGACGAATCGCGGCAAACGCAAAACAGCGTAAGCCGCAAAGATGCCAACGACAAATGCGGCAGAAGTGGCAATTGCGGTAATTCTAAGTGAGTTAAATAAAGGAAATAAATCCATCTTATTTCACCACTTGAAATCCTATTTTTTCAAACACCGCTACAGCTTTGGGTGAACTTAAAAAATCCAAAAAAGCCTGTGCCTCAGTTGGATTCTTTGAACCCGTCAATACAGCAGCAGGATAAACCACCGGTTTATGGCTGCCTTCTGGAGCAAAGGCCGCAACTTTTACATTCTTTGCCGCAGCAACATCGGTGGCATACACCACACCGCAGTCAACAACAGTTAGGCTTTCTACCTGAGCTAGCACCTTCTTTGAATTTGAAGCGAGGAAGGCTTTTTTAGAAACAATATCCCAGCCTTTTAAGAAGGTAAATATTTCTTCCGAATACTGCCCAATAGGCGCAGAGGCATTGCCCAATGCTACGAGCGATACTTTATCGGTTAAAACATCCTCAAAAGAAGAAATGCTTTTTGTGCTGTTTTGCGGCACTATAAGCACCACCTTATTGATCAGCAAATTTTTGCGTGTAGCATCGTTTATGAATTTGCCGGCCAGTGCGTCCATTTGCTTTTGCCCGGCAGAAAGAAACAAATCTGCATCGGTGCCGTTCTCAATACGGGTTTTTAGCTTGCCACTGGAAGCAAACTCAAAAGAAAGTGTTATGTCCGGTGCAACGGCTTTGTACAGCGTTGCAATTTCATTTAACACTTTCGCAAGGCTTATGGCGGCAAATATCTTCATTTACTTAACCACAGTAAATCCTATTTTTTCAAACACTGCTACCGCTTTGGGCGAGCTTAAAAAATCCAAAAAAGCCTGTGCTGCAGTTGGATTTTTTGAACCTTTCAATACGGCCGCAGGATAAACCACCGGTTTATGGCTGCCTTCCGGAGCGAAGGTCACCACTTTTACATTTTTTGCCGTAGCCGCATCGGTGGCATACACCACGCCGCAGTCAACACTTGCGCTTTCCACCTGAGACAGCACTTCTTTCACATTTGAACCGAGGGATGCTTTTTTAGAAACAATTTCCCATCCTTTAAGGAA
>LIUI01000009.1:0-1633 GCA_001462235.1 Fibrobacteria bacterium GUT307 | reverse complement strand
AACAATTTCCCATCCTTTAAGGAAGGTAAATATTTCTTCCGAATACTGCCCCACAGGCACAGAGGAATTGCCAATCGCCACAAGCGACACTTTATTGGTCAAAACATCATTAAAAGACGAGATGCCTTTCTTGCTGTTTTGCGGCACAATCAGCACCACCTTATTCACCAACAAATCCTTGCGAGTTGCATCGTTTGAGAATTTGCCGGTCAATGCGTCCATCTGCTTTTGCCCGGCAGAAAGGAACAAGTCTGCCTCGGCACCGTTTTCGATTTGGGTTTGCAGTTTACCGCTGGAATCGAAATTGAAAGAAATTGTCACATCCGGTGCTGCTGTTTTGTACAGTGTAGCGATTTCGCTTAAGGCTTCCGTAAGGCTGGCGGCGGCAAACACATTCAACGAGATCTTGCCTTTTCCATCGCTAGCAAATAAAAGCGAGGCGCATAGTGCGATTAATCCTATAAATTTCATATACACCTCCTACTTAAAAGCATAGTTGAGAACCAACTCAACACGGTTTAATTTTCCGCTATCAATCTTTGTACCGTCTGCAAGTGATGCATAGTCGGTTTTCAGATAAGCATATTCAAGACCGATAAATGCACTTGGGCTTACATTGTATCTCAAGTTTCCAAATATTGTCATGTTTTGATTTGGATTGAGTGTTGCTGCTGTTTTTACTGTTCCGTCTGGATTTAAAGCTGCGGGAGTGCTCTTTTTTTCTCTGTTCTCATCAATGGCTTCAATTCCCAAACCGCCTATGAGCTGTAAGCTAGCCGGAAGTTTTATTGTTACCGCACCCCAGCCGCCTAGCGACTGTATGCCTTCTTCAGGTTTGGCTCCGGTGGCATTACCGCTTAGCCCTATGCTTCCGTTGCTGTAGTTATTGAGGTTTTGTCCGTAGAAAACTTCACCGGCAAGGCCAATAATACTTATTACGGGCAAAGCCAAACTTGTCACGCCAGACCAAGAAGACGGATACTTAGGCTTGCCGGCATCCGGCTCTTTGCCGGGTAAAGCCGGTTCTTCTTTGGCGTAATGTCCGCTGAGAACTACTTCCAAGTTTTGCTTTTCGCCTGCCCAAGCGGCAGGAACTTTTACTTTTGCAGAGCCTTGAAAAGCCGGCAGTACCGAATTAGCGCCACTAGCACGGTCATCAGTTGCAGCAACGGCTATTTCGGCAGGGCCAAGAGCCTGCGTTAAGCGGACTTGCGGGCGGCGAGTGCCTATAGAACCGGAATGCTTAAGAGCAGCTTGGTTAAGCGTGGGTGCAGTCATGGAGCCAATCAAATCACCGCTTTGGCCAATCAACAAAGTAAGTCCCAAGTCTTTGAACTTTAATTGCCCATAAGATTGTCTTATGCGGAAAGAACCGACTCCGTTATTGTTTCTATTGTTATTGTTTGCAAAATCGGATTCAAATTTTCCGGATATTTCCGCTCCGCCACCTTCTGTTTGGGGGCCGGATAGGTTGAAACCGATCCTTGTCTGGTTCACATTAAACGCAAAGTTGCCTTCGCCGTCTTCTGCTTTAGGTGAAACTTTTTCCGTCCAGAAAACGCCACCGTTGGCGCCGCTTTCATAGACGGTGTTGGCTTGCAAGAAGCCATACAGGGAGATTTTAGTTCCGCCT
>LIUI01000008.1 GCA_001462235.1 Fibrobacteria bacterium GUT307 | reverse complement strand
GAAGATTACCTGCATTATATTCACGGTGTAAATCCTCTCAATACGGTTTATTTAACCAATATGGAAAGCTACGGGGCTTCAAAAAGTTTGACCAGCATTTACCACACATGGTTTTCGGAAGAAAGCGGCATAGCTCCGGCACCGGGTTATTTGCCCGGAGGTCCAAACGAAAGTTACGGATTGGATGCTTGCTGTCCGTCTTCTTGCGGTTCTACGGCTAACAATGCAAGGTGTAATCTGGTAAGCATTCCGCAAAACGAGCCTCCGGCAAAAATGTACAAAGATATAAACCATAACTGGCCCATAAATACGTGGGAAATAACGGAACCCAGCAATGGCTATCAACTGTCCTATATAAGGCTGCTATCTAAGTTCGTGGAAAAGGGCGGGTCTTCGCCTGTAAAAAAGCAGGAAGCTATTCGTTCTTTCAAAGTTGTGCAGAGCAAAGACGCTTTGCAAATTTTTGGCAACCAAGCCTTGCAGGTTTCCATTTACAAACCGAACGGAAAATTGTTAATAAGGGAACAAAGCAACAGCGGAATGCTAAATGTAAATTTGCGAGGCATTCCAAGCGGAATTTATATGGTGCAAATTTCAAACGGTTCTTCAAAGGAGAGCAAAATTATTTCCATCTTCTCCCCGTGAAAGAACTCTTAGCTTTCGGGCGTTTTGAGGTTCTGGAGAGGCTATGACTATTGAGCCTATATGACTAATCCTTTTTGTTGCATTTCTTTCCGTTTTTTTCGCCTTTCTTTCCATCCTTTTTCCAGTCTTTGTCTCCCTTGGCCGGCTTAAGGGCGGAGCAATCTTCTTTAGCTCCTTGCTCTACGCGCTGCTTGCACTCCTTAAAGGTCTTCCATTCTTCCTTGTTTTTCTTACCGCTACTTGCAAGGGCAGAGCTTGCGGTAACAGCTAAGGCCAATGCTAAAATTTTGAGCTTCGTATCCATAAAACCTCTTTGTTAGGGTTTAACTTGGATAGTATAGAAAATTTTGGAAATTATTCACAATGTTCAGTCGATTAAGGAAGCTTAGGATTTTCTAAATTATATACTATGTTGGCGAGAAAATATCAGTATAGTAGCGAAATAGATTACAATATTTCAAAAGTGGTGGAAAATGAAAAATATTACACTTTCATCTGTGGTGATTCATTGGAAGTGTTGCAATCCATTCCAAGCGAAATTGTTAATTGTGTAGTTACTTCACCGCCATATTGGAATCTAAGAGAATATGATGTTGCCGAAGACTCGAATGTTATTGGCAACGAATCTAATTATCAAAATTATGTAATAAATCTAACAAGAATTTTTGATGAAATACGAAGAATTTTAACTAAAGATGGTTCATTGTGGTTGAATTTAGGCGACAAATATCACAACAAGGAACTTTTAGGGATGCCGTGGCGCGTAGCACTGTCATTAATGGATAATGGATGGATTTTACGGAATGATGTAATTTGGGACCAAATGAAAGGTACGCAAAGTTCAAAAGACAGATTGCGTGACGTTTATGAACATATTTTTCATTTCGTTAAAAATAAAAAATATTACTACGCTCATGATGAAATTCGTATTGCTCCAGTAAAAAAACCGAAAATTTATAATGGAGAAATTGTATCGGCAACGGGTGTAAGTGGTAAGAAATACCGTCAACAAATTTCAGAAAGCAAGTTTCTATCCAAAGAAGAAAAGACCGCAGCTAATCAAGCGTTAGATGAAATCTTGCTAGAAATTTTAAATGGCAAATTAGTAGATTTTCGCATGACAATTAGAGGTGAGCAACGAGCTTTTCATAGCGACAATACTAGTATAAGTGGACGAGCTAAAGAATTGGAGTCAAAAGGTTTTTATTTTATCAAGATGGGAGCTAATGGACATTTGCCATCGGATATTTGGCGCATTGCTCCTGAAGATACTTGGCGAAAAGATGCTCATTACGCAGTTTTCCCCGAAGAACTTTTAGTAAATCCGATAAAAGCTACTTGTCCCGAAAATGGTATAGTTTTAGATCCATTTTCAGGTACAGGAAGTACAGTCGTTACAGCTTTTAAATTAAAAAGACGGGGCATCGGAATTGATTTGAGTGAATATTATACAGATTTGGCAAAACAACGCATTAAAAATGTGAACTTATCTTTATTTTAGGAAAATATTATGAATGAACCAATTATAGGTAAATTCCCAACTGAAGTATTTGGCTGTCCTTACGCTGGACAAAATGAAAAATTAAAATCTGCTTTGAAACAGCAGTATTGCAAGTATGTAAAAAGTACTTGCATAAAACCTCGCAAAAGCGAGCCACATATAAAAGTTGGTATTTGCAGTTTGGGTTACAAATGCGGTTTTATTGACAAACATATTCCTATAATAGTTTGCCCTCAACATTTTAAGGAAGAATTTATTAAGAATATAATTAAAAAAGGTATTTTTGACGGAGTACTTAAAAAAGAAGATTAAATATCAATTTGAATGCAACTTGTGGTAGAATATTTACTGAACTTAGGCCTTCTGCCAGATCATGAATTTGAATTTAAGAGTTGAGTAATTTTCTTGTTAAAATTGCCATATCAACCTCCCTGCACTTTTGTATGATTTGGAATCACACTCCAAAATATACAAAATTTAATTTTCAAAAATTCTCGCAATTTCCGCCGGATAAAGCAGATCATAGGAATTGTATAAGGCACTTAAATTTGCGACAACTGCCACAGACGGCAAAACCTATCAAACGGAATATTACAATCTTGATATGATTCTATCAATTGGCTATCGCGTGAAATCAAGCCTGTGATGGAGAGTTCTTTTTGTAATGAGGCAACAGTAGTTTTTACTATATTTTAAAAACAATTTTAATTCTAATGGAGGCCTTTATGCCCATTTTGCCCATTTCGCTTGGTGTTATTGTTTTTGTTATAATTCTGATTTGGGTTTTATCTAAACGTAGGATTGTGGCTCCTAATGTTGTGCATATTGTGCAGCAGGGGAAAAGGACTATTTCTTATGGGTCTGGGAAGCCGGCCGGGAATGTGTATTATAAATGGCCTAGCTGGATACCCATTATAGGCATAACAGTTCGCGAATTGCCGGTATCCAATTTTGATTTGGATTTGTTGGAATACGATGCTTACGATAAAGATAGGTTGCCGTTTAAGGTGGATATTAAGGCTTTCTTTTCGATTACTGATACCAATGTTGCTGCGGCTAAGGTTGAATCTTTTGCGGAGTTGAAAGATCATTTACGCGGCATTGTGCAAGGTGCGGTTAGATCTATACTTGCAAAATCCGATTTGGAAACCATTATGAGCGAACGCTCTCAATACGGTGAAGAATTTACAAATTCGGTTAGGGAAAATTTGATGCAATGGGGTGTTCAATGCACAAAGCATATAGAACTTATGGATGTAAGGGATTCAACCGGCTCTAGTGTTATAGAAAATATCATGGCCAAGAAAAAATCAGATATTGAAAAAGAGTCTCGCATAGTTGTGGCAGAGAATAATCAGAAGGCATCTCAAGCAGAAATAGAGGCCAAGCAGATAGTCGAAATTCGGCAGGCAGAGGCTTTTCAGAAGGTTGGCGAGAGAAAGGCAGAGTCCGAAAAAAATGTGGGAATAGCACAGGAAAAATCCAAACAAGAAGTCCAAGAAGAAGCCAAATTAACTAAAACAAAAGAGATGGCTGTGTTTGAAGTGGCAACTGTTCGCAAAGCCGAGATTGAGAAAAAAGCAGTAGTGGTTAATGCAGAAGCGGCAAAAGATGCTACGATAATTAAGGCCGAGGGTGAAAAAACATCTGCCGAGCATATTGCAAATGCAACCAAAGTGAAAGGCTTTGCCGATGCCGATGTTATCCAAAAAACCAAAGCCGCAGAAGCCGAGGGCATTAAGGCAACCAGCTTGGCAGAAGCGGAAGGCGAAAAAGCGATGCAGCTTGCATCTGTAACCGCTCAAAAAGAACTTGCGGCGGCTATTGGCGAAAATCAAGGATATCAGCAATATTTAATTACAATTAGACAAGTAGAAGCACAGCAGGCCATAGGCATTGAGCAAGCGAAAAACATAGGCCATGCAGATATAAAAATCATATCCAATTCCGGAACCATAGGGGAAGGCATAGAAGGTGCAACAAAAATCTTCTCTTCCAAGCTGGGGCAAGATATGGCTTCAACTTTAGAGGGCTTGGCACAAACAGAGCTAGGGCGTGCTGTGCTAGATAAAGTTTTGGCTAAAAAGGATGAAGCATCCCCTTCCAAGCGAGCACAATAAATTTGCGAAACCACCTCACCACAATCTTCTGAACCGAACTCCCATGTGTTTTTTGAGTCAGAAATCGTGCTTACGGTGGAGGGTTAGGCAAAAAGTTTAGCGCATATACTAAACTTTTCTATATTTACATAAAAGTTTAGCACGTGGGCAAAACAATGGAAAATGAAGTTATATTCAGAAAACGCTATTCCGATAAAATAAAGCCTTTTATCGGGAAGCAGATAATAAAGGTTCTCACCGGTCAAAGGCGAGTGGGCAAGAGTTATGTTTTAAAACAAACCATAAAACATATAAAACGGATTGACAAAGGGGTAAATATAATTTATATTGACAAGGAAGATTTAATCTTTGATGGTATAAAAACGGCAGAGGATTTATACAAATACGTAAAAGACAAAACAATTGAAAAAGTCAAAAATTATGTTTTTATAGATGAAATTCAAGAGATAAGAGAATTTGAAAGAGCAATGCGCAGTTTGCTTAAAAACTCAATTTACGATTTGTACTGCACAGGCAGCAACGCAAACTTTTTATCCGGCGAACTATCAACCTTTTTGAGTGGCAGGTACATAGAAATTCCCGTGCATAGTTTGTCATTTACGGAATTCTGCGAATTTCACAATTTGCAAAACGATAAAAATTCTCTTATGAAATATCTCAAATATGGAGGAATGCCTTATTTAAGGCACTTGAAACTAGAAGACGAGACTGCTTTTCAGTACTTAAAAGGAGTTTACAGCACGGTTATATATAAAGATGTAATTGCAAAAAATGATATTCGCAATACTGCATTCTTAGAAAATTTGGTTTTATTTTTGGCAGACAATATAGGGCAGTTGTTTTCTGCAAAAAAAATAAGCGATTACTTGAAATCTCAAAAAATCAGCATAGCCGCATCGCAGGTTATAAATTACCTAAACCATTTAGTCAATGCTTTCTTTATACACAAGGTTAAGCGGGAGTCCATTGTTGGTAAAAGAGTATTTGAAGTTGGTGAAAAATTTTACTTTGAAGATATTGGCCTAAGAAACGCCATATTCGGATACAGGCAAACGGATATAGGCAAAATAATGGAAAACATAGTTTATAATCATTTGCTTTATTGCGGCTATGAAGTTACGGTAGGCAGCGATGGCAATAGGGAGGTGGATTTTATTGCAAAGAGAAAAGGCGAAAAAATATATGTGCAAGTATGTTATTTGCTGCACGATGAAAAAACCATAGAGCGAGAGTTCGGCAATTTGGAAAAGATAAAAGACAACTATCCGAAAATTGTTGTCTCTATGGATGAATTCACCGGAAATTCAAGAAACGGCATAGAGCATTTGAATTTGCGAGACTACCTCACCACGATTTTTTGAACCGAACTCCCCTGCTTAACCAAATAAACCCCTGGCGTTGCAGGCTTTGTGCTACCCAATGGTTCTCCTTTTATGTTGTAATATTTTGGGAGTTTGGAATTGACGGTGGACGGTGAATAAGTAGCTATAGGCGTGGTAGCAGAACTGCTGGAAGAACTAGCGACCGAGCTAGAGGAAGGAGCAACTGAACTGGAAGAGGGAGTAACTGAACTGCTGCTGCCGGAAGAAGATGAGGATGTTTTCGAGGAACTGGATGATGAAGCTATCACAGAGGAACTGCTTGAAGATTTTCCACCCCATTCCGATTCCGGGATTATGCCAGCCAATTCGTTGTAAGCGGCTTTTTTTGCGGCAGAACTGTTAAATAATAGAGGGTTCCTATCCTTGCGCCACGATTGATCGTCTTGAATGCCCCAAACAACAACGGCTTTAACTGCATCGCCACCCTTGCTGAGTATTTCGTTCATTATATTTTTATAATAAGTAGCTTGTGCGGTAAAATTACTGCTGTTCACCGTTGCATCAAGTTCTGTTATTTGAATATCAACACCTATATTTTTATATGTGGTTATAGCTTGCCCGTAGAGTGTCGCACTCGGATATGCGTTACTCCCGTCTCTAACATCAAGGTGAGATTGCATTCCCATTCCATCTAAAAGACCTTTTTCATACAGAGGCTTTACTATTGAATTGGCTATGTAGTTCCTTTTTGCTTCAATATATTCATTGTAATCGTTATAGTATAGCTTAGTGGTTGGAGGTGCATACTGGCGAGCATATTCAAAGGCTTTTTCTACAAATGAATTATCCCCGTAAACCTGAACCCACATTGATTGACCGTCACCCGCATTGCTTCCTGCCGTCCTAGGCCCACCGCTTTCACTTGCGGCTTCGTTGACAACATCATAAGCATAAAGATTCAAGTTTGGGTAATCCTTTTTTATGAGGGCAAACATATTTTTTATGTAGCTTTCCATGCGCTGATTCATAACGGCTTTGCTTACTAATGCTCCACTGGCACTAAAATTCTCTCTGAAAAACCATTCTGGTGTTTGGCTATGCCACACAAAAGTATGCCCTCGCATAGGTATATTATTGTCTTCGCAAAATTTGAGAATGGCTTTTGCACCGTTGTTAAAGGCGACTTTTACGTCTGTATTGGTAGAGCCGCTCTGAACGATAGTTGCATTTGGCTTCATTTCATTTTCAGCGGTAATGCTGTTGAACTCCCTTAGCACTAGCTGTTTCATGCTGCTGTTATTCACAGTTGAGCTATTCAGTATTGAGCCGAATAAAAAGCGGTTCGCATACATATCCTTAAGCCCCACCGTTTGAGCGTGAGCAGGCTGCAATATAACAATCATTGCAGTTAAAAACAAAATTGATGTACCTTTCCTCATAACCTTTCCTCCATTTTCACCCCATTATAAATATAGAAAACTATCTCACCACAATTTTCCGAACCGAACCCCCCAGGCTTTATGCTGCCATTCGGTAGCACTAGGTTCGGTTTTTACTATATTCGCTCTCATGGTTTTTCCCACGTTAAAAGAGCAACTTTCCGTGCTTATGCGCGGAGTGCAGGAGATTGTTCCAGAAGAAGAGTTTGCTAAAAAAATTCAGAAGTCCATAGATACGGGCGTCCCGCTCCGCATAAAGTTTGGAGTTGACCCTACTGCGCCGGATGTTCATTTTGGGCATACGGTGGTTATGCGAAAATTGCGGCAATTCCAAGATCTGGGGCACCAAGCTGTTTTGATTGTTGGCGATTACACAGCCATGATAGGAGACCCTAGCGGCCGCAATAAAACTCGCCCACGCCTTAGCCATGAGCAGGTGATGGAAAACGCAAAGGAATATCAAGAACAGTTTTTCAAAATTGTGAAAAGAGAAAAAACGGAAATCCGCTATAATGGCGAATGGCTTTCAAAATTGTCTTTTGAGAAAATAACGGATTTAATGGGAAGCATAACGGTTGCGCAAATGCTGGAGCGGAAAGATTTTCAAGCCCGCTATGCAGAAGGGCAACCGATAAGTTTGCACGAATTTCTTTACCCTCTAATGCAAGGCTATGATAGCATTGCCATAAAAAGCGATATTGAAATAGGCGGAACAGACCAAAAATTCAATGTTCTGCGTGGCCGCGAATTGCAATTACGGGAAAACATGGAACCGCAAATAGGTTTGTTTATGCCCATCCTTCTTGGCACAGACGGCGAACAAAAAATGAGCAAATCTTTGGGAAATTATGTTGGAGTAAACGAAAGCGCAGATACCATGTTCCATAAAATTTACAACATAGCAGACACTTTAACAGAAAGCTGGTTTGAACTTTTAACCGTTAAACCCAAAAGCGAATATGACGAATTGATAAAAAATGATATTCTGAATGCTAAACGAGTGCTGGCATTGGACGTGATTTCTCAATATTACGATATTTCCGCAGCAGAAGAAGCCGCAGAAAAAGAAAAAGCCGTGCATAGCGGCAACGCATTGCCAAGCGATACACCGGAAATTAAGTTAAACGCAGGCAATTATGGCATTTTAGATTTGCTGGTTTTAATAGGAGCCTTTGCCAGCAAAGGGGAAGCACGCCGCATGATCCAAAATGCAGGTGTAAAGATAGACGGCAACATAGCAACAAACCCAAACGAGGAAATTGTTGCGGGAAATTCCGAAATAATCATAAAGGTTGGCAAAAGGAAATTTTATAAATTACTACATTCGCACTAAGTCTTTTTAACCCCAAAAAAGAGGTGACCGATGAAGAATATAAAAATGGGACCCAAGCTAGTTGCATCCTATCTAGCAATCACTATCGTGGCAATATGCGCTTGCGTATATTTGCTGTTAAAATTGTCGCAAGTTAACTATGGTACCACACAGCTTTACGAAAATGCCGTGCAACCATTGAAAAATATGGTTGCTGTGGCCAGAATGGCGCAAATGCTTCGCATAACCGGCTATCAAGCGATATATGCAGATACCAAAGAAGGATGGCATAAAGTCGCTGCAACGAACGATTCTATCAGAGCCGAAATGCTCAAGATTTACGAGATAGAAGAAGCGAGATTAATAACGGCTGATGCTAAGGCTCTTATGGCAGATGCCAAAGAGGCTTTAGAAGACTACGGAAAAAAATACTCTGAATTCATAATAGGTTTGGACAATGGCGCTCCACGTGTTGTTTCTATGGATTTGTACAAAAGTGCCTCTAAAGTGGTAGAATTGAACAAGGCTCTTGTTGACAATAAAGACAAGTTATCGGATGAAATAAACTCCAATTGCGACAAGATATATGATTTTGCAATACAAATGAGCATAGTGGTATTAATTATTATGGTTGTTATTTCGGTTATCATAGGCATATATATGACGCTCTCCATAACAAAACCTTTAAGCAAGGTTGTAGAAGTCATGAAAAAAGGCGAAGACGGCGATATGCGTGTCCGTTCGGATATCAATCAGCAAGACGAAATTGGAGTAGTAGCACGTGCAGTTGATAATTTCTTTGAAAAAATACAGAACATCCTTAGGGATTTGCACGAAAATTCAAATTCTTTATCCGGTGCTTCCGAAGAACTCTCTTCCGTGAGCAGAATGTTGGCGACCGGCTCAGAAGAAACCGTTAACCAGAGCAACGCTGTATCCAGCACCGCAGAACAGATGGCTGTGAACATAAATTCAATGGCAAGCGCCGCAGAAGAGGCAAGCGTGAACGCAAACGAAGTTGCGGGCGCAGCCGAGCAAATGAGCACCAATATGAATACCATAGCCAGCGCAATAGAGGAGATGAGCGCAAGCATAAACCAAATAGCGAACAACACCGGCGAAGTGCACAAAATTGCAATAGACGCTACAACCAAAGCATCGGCGGCTACAGGTGCTATGAACAAACTCGGTACAGCCGCCAAAGAGATAGGCCATGTAACCGATGTCATAAAGAAAATAGCAGACAAAACCAATCTTTTGGCATTGAATGCCACTATTGAGGCTGCATCTGCTGGTGAGGCCGGTAAAGGTTTTGCGGTTGTTGCGGGTGAAATCAAGGAGCTTGCAAACCAGAGTGCAAAGAGCGCAGACGATATAGCCCAGCGCATAGAGGGCATTCAAACCGGCACCAGCGATGCGGTTGAAGTTATCCACGATGTTTCTGACATAATAGATAAAATCAACGCATCTGTTGTGACTATAGCAGGCCATGTTGACCAACAAACCAAGGCTAGCAACGAGATTGCGAGCAATGTTGCGCAAGCTAACACCGGAGCAAAACGTATAGCCAGTGCCATAGGCGAGGTTGCAAAAAGCTCTAACGATGTGAGCCGTAATGCCGGTGAAGCTGCAAAAGGTGCAACACACGTCAGTAGCAATACCGTTGGCATGAGCAAGGTAGCTAAGGAAAGTGCCCAAGGCGCAAGCCAAGTTAGCACAGCTTCTGGCGATTTGTCAAGAGTTGCCGGCGAATTAAAGCACACGGTTGATCAGTTCAAAGTATAATGCAGAAAAAATCTAGCTGGAAATTTTATAAATTACTGCCTGAATGAAATTTACGCTTTTAATGCTTTTAGCATTCTGTATTTCTATTCCCGTAGCCCAAGACGAGGAACTAGAGTTATTACCCCCTGATGTATTTAAAAATGAGGTTTTGCGTAGAGAACTTGCTGTAAAAGGAAGCGAAGATGTAAAAGATTCCGTTTCAAGGCAGCTTTTGCAAGCCGCCGTATTTTATTACGACAAAAAATGGGACAGTGCATATTACATATATATGCCGCTTTTGGAAAACGCTTCTGATCTTTTATACGGCCCGCTTGTGATTAGAACTGCTAAATGCGAGTTGGAGCGGGGCAACACCCAAGAGAGCAGGAAACTTTTATTAGGCATAAGGAGTTTGAAAAACAACAAAAACTCGTGGGAACAAGCAGACCGTATTTTGGTGGAAGGTATTTTGCGTGACACAACTCTTGTTCAAGAGGCAAAAAAAGACTCCCTGCTGCAACGGCTTAAATCCAAGCCTAGCGTAAGTTACGATCAATTTTTGAGATTGAAAGTAGCAGAAATGCAAGAAAGCGAAAAGAACTCAAAGGGTGCAATTGAACATTACTTTGCTGTTTTAAGAAACGGAGGCAGGCATGCAGATACCGCATTCAAGCACTTGCAACGCCTTGCTCCGAATTCCTTAGACTACGATTTTGTGAGAATTTTGTGCAGAAAAGGAAACTACGAAAGATGTGCAGAAAGAGCGGGAGCTATTTTAGCCAACAAGAATGTAAGTTTGGATTCTGCAAGAAAGGTAAACCTTATGGTATTGCAGGCAGAGGCTTGGAAGCAGCTATCAAGAACAGACCTTGCTATAGCTCAGTATAAAAAACTTTTAGACAGCGTGGATTACAATACCGTTTGGATGCAGAGCATGATAAGGATGCTGAGAAATACAGGCAACAAGAGCGAAGCAAAAAGATTGGATTCCATTTTTCAAAAAAAATTCCCACATAGTTTGGAGAATGCAAATAATCTATGGGTAAAGGCTTTGGAATATGAGCAAGCAAAGGATTATAAAAGAGCCATTGACACATATAAAATGCTTTACAATTCTAAATTCGGGAAGCATAGACCAAGGCAATGGGCAAAGTTCAGAGTTGGATTTATAAATTTTAAACAGGAAAAATATGCAGAAGCGGCAAATATATTTGCAGAGGCGGCAAACGAAAATTTGGGACTAATGCCCAGAAGCGCGGCTCTTTATTTTTATGCGGAATGCCAAAGGATGCTCGAAAATAAAGAAAATGCCGCAATAGCCTATTCTGCCGTTATAGCGGATTTTCCGCTAGGATATTACTCTTGGCGCGCAAAGCAGAATTTAGTTGAATTTGAACTTTCAGAAAGCAGCCCAAAACTTGGAATTGAAATGCCGGCAGATTCTGCAGTATCTTGGCTAAGGGCTTTGCAAAAAAAAGAAGCCGGCGAGAAAGACTCTCTTGTTAGCGTTGAGCGTTTAGAGCAAATTGGGGTTTTGCTCCGCAGCGGCTTTGAAACAGAGGCATTTTCCCTTTACGAAGACGCCTTGAAATATCATGCAAAGCGTCCCGAATTTTATTACAGATACGGCATTATGTTTATGCAAAACGGAGAACACGCCTTGGCATATAGAATGGCACGCAACTTTTTAGATGTAGTTCCAAGAGAAAAAATGGCTGGTGCTCCAATGCAAGTTTTAAAATTCCTCTTCCCAATCCCGCACGAAACAAAAGTGAAAAAGCACGCAAAAATAGACCCGTTTTTTGTATATTCCGTAATGCGGCAAGAGAGCATGTTTGATGCAAATATTCAATCTCCTGCCGGAGCTAGAGGACTTATGCAGATTATGCCAACAACCGGCGATTTTTTGGCAAAGCGCGAGGGGATAGAAAAATTTGACAGGGATTTGCTATTCAACGCATATTTGAATATTCGTTTAGGGGTAAGATACTTAAACGATTTGTACAAAGAGCACAAAGAGGACTACATAGGAGTTCTTGGGGAATACAACGCAGGCCCTGCTCCTGCCAACCGCTGGCTGGCAAATTACGGTTCTTTGCCGTGGGATGTAAGAGTTGAAGAAGTGAGTTATTGGGAAACAAGGGATTATGTAAAGCGTGTGCTGGGGAATTATTGGACTTATAAAGAGATCTATGGGAGCGATTAGTGTTTTTTCTTCTTATCTTAAGTTCGGCAATAGGGCTTGCTTTTGGGAATATTTTAGAAAGCATTGGGTTGCGGGCGGCAAATTCCATTAAATCTTTGGCTGGGAATAAATTTTGGCTTGGGGGTTTATTTTTGAGCATAATTGCAACTTTGCTTTATTATGAGGCTATGGCAAAATACAATATAAGTTTGGTTCAGCCTTTTATGGCATTAAATCCTGCGTTAACGGCTATTTTGGGCTGGAAAATTTTAGGTGAAAAAATTACCCGCAAAATAGCTTTAGCCATAGTTTTTATTTTCTTTGGGCTTGTAATAGACGGCACTTTGGCAGGGGAAGCATCCGGGGGTTTGAATTCCGGAAAAACGCTGTGGATTTATGCAGGAGCCGTGTTGTGTTTGCTCCTTGTGTTTTGCTTGATTTTTCGCAGTGCAGAGATTACGGATTCTTTGTGTGCGGGGGCGGGTTTTGGGCTTTCTGCTGTTTTTTACAAGAGCATTGCTTTAGAGGGCTTGCTTTTGTTCCCTATTGATTTGCGAATTTTTATTGACTTACGTGTTTTATCTTTTGCCGTGCTTTATATTGCGGCGTTTATCTGTTCTCAGGTGGGGCTTCGCAGGGGCAGGGCATTGTTTGTAATCCCGCTTTCTGCAACTGTTGGCCTTATTGTTCCTGTCCTTGGCGGCATTATGGTTTTTGGAGAGCCGTTTCCATTGCAAAAAATAATAGTTGTTGTATTGGTGGCAATCGGTTCTGTTTTGTTTATAAGGAGTAAAAAGTAAGTGCGTCTTTCTATTTTGCATCTGATTTTTGCCGGCATATTAACTGCTGTTTTTGTGGTTTTTATGTTTGCAAAATGGGAAGGCAAAAATACCCATATTAAAAATTTGAATAACGAGATTTTAGCAATGCAGGCAAAAATCAACCACGCAGATGAACTTGGAAAAAAAGCTTTGGCTTATGTTCGCATAAGCAGGAGCTTGGATATTATGGTAGATAAAAAATTATCCGATGAGCAAAAAAGTATTTTAGCGCAAAAACTGCTCACAATTTCAACCGATTACAAAATAGACCCAATTTTGATTTTAGCCGTAATCAGGCACGAAAGCCGGGGGAACCCAAACGCAAGAGGTGCTTATACATCTGGCGTAGCATCTGGGGCTTTGGGGTTAATGCAAATAAAATACGAATCTGCCAAAGAGGTTGCTAGTTCCGTTGGAGTAAAAATAAATTCCCCGGAAGATTTATTTATCCCGGAAAAAAACCTGATGGTAGGCACAGCTTATTTGCTCCGTTTAATAGCAAAATACAAAGACCTGCAACACGCCTTAATAGCCTATAACGTAGGTTTTGGAACCCTAGACGAAAAGCTAAGGAGCGGCGATGCATTGCCGTCCAGATATTACAGCAAGGTTATGCAGGATTATAAATTTTTGACGGAGAATATTTTTAGTGATAAACGTTGACATTTGGAAGCAACGCCAACGCCTGCACTATAAAGTTCGGGATTTTTTCTTAAAGCAAGGTCTTTTGGAGGTAGATGTCCCAATGCTCTCTGAGGCAAGCGGCACAGACCCGCAATTGGATTATTTTGAAACTCTCCCCCCCACGCGTTATTTAGCCACAAGTCCCGAATTTTTTATGAAGCGTCTTTTAGCAAATGGCTACGGCGATATATTTTGCCTTACGCACGCTTTTAGAAAGGGAGAATTTGGCGAGCGGCACAACTTGGAATTTAACATTGCGGAGTGGTATAGAACAGGATTTTCTGCGGAGGACTTGCAACAGGAAATTTTGGATTTGGTTAATGAAATAACAGGTTTGAATTTGCATTTGAAAAGAACCGCTTGGAAACAGCTTTTTGAAAAAATTGACATTGAAAAACTAAAGGCAGAACACAAGGGTTGGGCTTTGGAAGAAATTGAAGATTACGCCATGAGCAGCATTATAGAACCAAATTTGGGCAAAGATTGCGCAGAATTCATAGTGGACTACCCTCCACAAAGGGCGGCCTTGGCAAAAATCCGCAAAGGCGTTGCATGCAGGTTTGAACTTTACGTAAACGGAATAGAGCTTTGCAACGGCTATGAAGAATTGATAGACGCAGAGGAACAGAAAAATCGTTTTTTAGACGATGTGGAAAAACGCAAAAAAATGGAAAAGCCAATTCCAAAAATAGATGAGGATTTTTTAGCCGCCATGGAAAAAGGACTGCCGGAATGCTCAGGCGTAGCATTAGGCTTAGACAGGCTTTACATGCTTGCCCTGGGAAAAAAGGATATTAGAGAAGTGTTGTTTATTTAGAAAGCAAAATTTGCTGTTATTTAAGCCTATGATTGTAGTTTTTTCCTGCATTTTTTGGTAATGTAGAAATTCAACTCGTTTAATATACCCTTGTTTCCCATTAAATGGAAGGGTTCGTAGCCTTTTTCTATAAATTCCAAAATATTATGTTTTTTATCTAAGGCAAGAAATTTTTGAATTGGCAACTTATGCTTTTTCATAAAAGCATTTGCTATTTCCGCTTGCATAAAAGTTTTTGAGTTCATATAAGTTTCCACCTTTTCCAATCGCAGTTTTGTTCATCTTTCCACATGTCTAAAATATATTCCGCCGTTTCCAAATATAAATAGGATTTTGGATTTACCAAAAGTTCATAAGTTTTTGTGGCAATAAAAGCCCGCAGAGCCTCGGTTGCAGATATCTTATTCTTTTTTGCATATTTTTCCGCAACCATTGCCGTTAACGAATCTATGCAGAACTGAATTGATTGTGCAGTAATTTTCATTTTATTGCCACTTTGTTTTTGAAGGTTAAGATTTTTGCGGCATTATTGTTTGCGAAATAAAATTGCAAAGGGAGTTTTTGGGGCTCAATTTGAATTATCAGCATATCTATTGCTCTATCGCTTTTGATGTCACCATAAGCTCCTGCAAAAAAAGCCTGTATTGAAGTTCTTGTATCGTCATTTGCAGTTGGCCCAATTACAATATCATATTTATGCTTTTGCATCTTGTTCGTTCTATTTTGAACAACAAAACGCATCCATTCTCTGTCTGCTTTTGAAAATTTTTTAACATTAAAATTTTTCAATAGTTCTGTATTTAATTCATAGATATAAAGCCAAGGTTTTATTTTTGCTTTTGGCTCTCGCATTAACACTATTTCGCGGTTTCGCTTTGCCAAATTTTCCGAATGTTTTTTGTTAATAGAAGCATAAAATCCCTTCCCAAAATCCTTAAACGGCTTCCCAAAAGCGGTATTTATCTTATCAAATTCATAGATAGAGCCGTGAAAAAGGGTTAAGGAACCTTGCAACGCAAAGGTTACAGGCTCTGAATCTATAATTATAGCTTTTTCCATTATGGAGGAAAATAGAAAGTTGCAAAAGCAAGCACCCATATTTTCTATCTTCACCCAGAGGGAAAAATGATAGAAGCACGATTGCAAAATTTGCCGGCAAAGCCCGGTGTTTATTTGATGAAAAATTCCAAAGATGAAATTATATATATTGGCAAGGCAAAACTTTTGAACAAAAGAGTTCGCAGTTATTTTGACGGCAGGGAAAAAATAGACCACAGAGCAGCATCGTTAATGCTCCCGCATATCACAGACATAGAATGGATAATAACAGAAACCGAAGCCGAAGCCCTAATTCTGGAAGCAAACTTAATAGCCAAACACCAACCCTATTATAATATCCGCCAAAAAGACGACAAGCACTTTCCATACTTAACGCTTACAATACAAGAAAAATTCCCCCGCCTAAAAATTACCCGCCACACAAAAGACGACAAAAATCTCTACTTTGGCCCCTTTGTTAGCTCCTACTATATGAGAACCGTTTTGGATTTAATTCCTCGCTGCTTTAATTTAAGAGAATGCAGGTTAAAATTTCCGCTTAAAATGCAAGTTCGCCCCTGCCTTAATTTTCACATTGGCAGATGCGCTGCCCCCTGCGCAAACATGATAAGCGAAGAAAATTACATGAAAAACGTGGCTAAGGCAAAAATGCTTTTAGAAGGCCGCAGCAACGAATTCTTAGCAGAATTAGAAAACGAAATGCACAACGCCTCCGCAGAAATGCGTTTTGAAGATGCCGGCAAATTCAGAGACCAAATTCTGGCGGTACAAAGTGCCTTTGCAAATCAAAAAGCAGATAAAGCGAATGATACGGATTTATCTCTTGACGTTATTGCCGTTTGCAAAGCAAAAGAATTGGCGGTGGTTGTGATTGTTGAATACAGAGGCGGGATTTTATACGATAGGCGTTATTTCCATCTGGAAAACCGCCTGGAACAAGATGCACCGGAAATTTTGGCAGAGTTTTTACCGCGCTGGTACTCAAAAGTCCCAAAAGAAGATTTGCCCCGCGAGATAGCTTTGGAAATTTCGCTTGAAGACGAAACCGAATATTTTGAAGAACTGCTGGCAGCTATAGCCGGGCATAAGGTTTTTACAAGTGTTCCGCAAAAAGGGAATAAATTTGGATATTTGCGAATAGCAAAAGCAAACGCAGAAATGCTCTTGGTTGAACTGCAAACAAAAAACGCAAAATACGATGAAATGAACAGAAGCATTTTTGAATTGCAAAAAGAATTAAACCTAAAGTCTCCGCCGTTTTGCATTGAATGTTTTGATATTTCTCATTTGAGCGGAACAGACCCTGTAGCTAGCATGGTTCGCTTTGTAAACGGATATCCCAGCAAAAGCGATTATAGAATGTACAAAATTAAAATAGCAATGGGCGGGGATGACTACGGAAGCATGAGGGAAGTTTTAACACGCAGGCTCACACGCCTAAAAGCAGAGAACGCAGATTTCCCTGATTTGCTGGTAATAGACGGCGGAAAAGGCCAAGTGGATGTAGCTTTTGAAGTTCTCAAAGAAATGAATTTAGCGAAAATCCCCGTTATAGGGCTTGCAAAGCGTTTAGAAGAAATAGTTTTCCCCGGCGCCAACCCCTCCCTTTTGCTAAAACGCAGCAACCCCGCCTTGCAACTGTTGCAAAGAGCAAGAGACGAAGCACACAGGTTTGCCGTGAATTTCCAAAGGAAGCGGAGAAGGAAGCGGAAGTAGGGGCAAATATTATAACATTTTATTTTCTTGATAGCAAGCGAAAATATAACTCGGATTTTCATAGTACAGGCTACTGTTAAAGTTCTCTATTTTTTCCGAAATAAACGAATTATAAGCTTTGATGAGTGCAGAGATAAAGTCTATCTGTTCATGTTCTGCTATATTTATGATTAACCTCTTATACACTTTGCCTATGTCCCAGTGCGATGGAAGGGTGTATTTGCTTTCGGTGGGAAAATTATCGCTTGAAATGGCAAACTTTTCTATAAATTCGTCGCTTATTTTATCGATATTTTCCGAATGATAAACATCTGCCAATTTGAAAATTCTGTTTAATTCCTCTTTTCCTATTGAATTTGCAACCGTGCTCCTATGCGATTTAACCTTGCGCGCTATATAATCTATCAGAGAGCATACAAAAAATAAATCGTTATGTTCCTTAATTTCCCTGCCTATCATTTCACCGCCTCGCTTTTAGCAAATTTCAAGCCTTTAAGTGCAAGCTCTGTGCAAAATGTTATTTGATGCGTAGGGTGCTTGAATTTTGCCAAAACCCAAAACTGTTCCCTTGTTATTGCTCCATCCATATAATCGCTTATGTAATTGTAAATTTGGTCATTTGCCATTGGGCCGCTTACAATATCGTAATCATGTTTTTTCCCGTTTCTGCAAAAAATTATAAAATCCAGCCATTCTTCCGTCATTTCTGGAAATTCTCTTATTTTTGCTGAAGAATCTCTTTCGTATTCATAAATATTCAGTATAGGGGAATTATAGCGACCTGCCCATCGAACCGCTTGTTCCATTAAAGCTGTGCAATAAAAACCCGTCCCAAAATCCTTAGCATATTTCCCTGCAAGTATTTGCGGCTTTTTAATTTCCAAATAACTACCATGATATAAGAGCATATATTTAAGCGAATATACAAAACAACGCCAAAAATATTTTCTATATTCTTTAAAAGAAGAGGCTTGTTATGTGCAATATTTTTGATGTGGCGAAATATATTCTTGATGTGAATGGCGGTAGCATCTCTACAATGAAATTGCAGAAGCTATGCTATTACAGCCAAGCGTGGGGACTTGTATGGAACAACAAAATTCCCTTGTTTGAGCAGGATTTCCAAGCATGGCGAGACGGGCCTGTAAACAAGGAACTTTTTGATTTGCATAAAGGCAAATTTGTTATTTCGTCTAATGATATACCAAATGACGTTTTAGAAAATAGATTGACTGAGCAGCAAATTTCATTTGTGAATAAAGTCATTGAATTTTATGGTGATAAGTCGGGAGCATGGCTTAGTGAGTTGACGCATTTGGAAAGGCCTTGGATAGAGGCTCGCACCAATGCCAATGTCAAGGACGGCGAGTATTGCGAGGCGATAATAACAAAAGATTCTATGCATAGTTATTATTCCAGCCTGTAGGCATATATGCAAGTTCAAGAACCAAAAATAGAAAGCAATGTTGTTTTATTTACTGAAACTCCAAAAACAGATCCAGCCATTGAATCGGCAATTTCTGAAAAAATAGATTCGCAACCATTCAGATGGTGCTTTTTAGACGGAGAAATGCGTTGGAATAGTACTTTCGGATTTAAGAAATACACAAAGGATTTGCGCAGTTTCCTAAAAGAAATAGAATATCCTATTTTTAAGAAATTCCATAGTCTGAATTGGGGACAAGTAAATACGATGTCTCACTGTGGAAATTATAAAAAAGACGGTTTTACAAAGGGGCAAAGAGAAATAGCCTGTTCTCCATACAAACCGGATGACGAGCAACTATATCACATTCATATTTCGCAAAAACATGTATTATTCGGTTACAGGTCTTCCGATAATGTTTTTCATATAACAATAAATGACCCTGAACACGAATTTAATAGTTTGTAGATTTATGGCTCACATTTTCACAACACCTTATTGCGGCTTTTTAATTTCCAAATAACTACCATGATGTAAGAGCAATATTTAAGCGAATGTACAAAACAACGCCGAAAATATTTTCTATATTCGCCAACAAGTTTCCTTTTTATATAGAATATATATAGGATAGGTTTATGAAAAAAATCTTTATTTTATGTTTTCTGTTCGCTTCTCTTGCCTTTGCACAAAGGCAGAGCGTAGTTGTACTGCCTTCGTTGGCTACACCAGATACAAAACTCACTCTTGCGTATTATGTGTTCCCAATAATTGCGCTGCCATAGTTTTTCTGGCAAATTTATATTCCCAATAGCAACTGTTCGTTCCGTTATTTCAATTATTCCATGAAAATGATTGGGCATAATTTCCGAATTCGTTCAAATTTACCGTATGGACTGTAGGGGCAGGGTTTGCCTGCCCATGCCACCCATGTTGCATAACATGCCACGCATGTCCCCATTGTTCGTTTTGCGAATGCACGCCGGGTTGCAAATGCGCATCGGGTTGCATAATAGGGCAGGCAAACCCTGCCACTACAATATCCATATCCATATTGTTGGCATTATTGACAATTTCTCCGAAACGGTTTATATTCCTGCATTTGCGTAATCATAATCTTGCAAACGAATTGAATGTCTGCGGTGTGAATTGGGATTGTATTTCATGTATCAAATATATAAAACAAGGAATTTTATCGGGTGTCCCAATGCGGAAAACAGGAGCAGTATCATACAAATATTCTATATTCCATATAATGTCCCATTACTTTAACATTGCCGGTCCCTGCCATCCAAGCGAACATTATATGCTTGATCCTTTGCGTGATTTTGGCGAAGATTTGATGAATTTAATAAATTTAAAGCAGTATTTTGTTATCCATGCCGCTCGGCAGAGCGGGAAAACAACCTTACTAAAAGAGCTGGCTCGCAGAGTAAATGCCAAACAAAAATACCATGTTTTATATTGCTCGCTGGAGACAATACAGACATTTACCGAACCGGAAAAAGGAATACCGGAAATAGTACAAAAAATAGAATCCTGCATAAAAAATCAAGGGTTGCCTAATAATTTTGCAAAAGATGCCAACTATAACAGTATATCCAATGTTCTGAATGACAGTCTTGTAGATTATTGCCGCTCGCTGGGCAAACCTTTAATTATACTTTTTGACGAAGCGGATTGTTTAAGCGACAATACTTTAATCACTTTTTTAAGACAACTGCGAAACGGCTATATAAATAGACCGGAAGCCCCTTTTGTCCATTCACTAGCCCTTGTAGGAATGCGGAACATTCGGGATTACAAAGCACGCATAAGAGATGACTCCGTTACGTTGGGCGGAGCAAGCCCATTTAACATCGTAGCGGAATCCATGACTTTGAAGAATTTCACAAAAGACGATGTGGCGGAGCTTTACAGCCAGCATACCGCAGAAACAGGGCAATTTTTTGAGCCTGAAGCAGTGAATTACATTTTTGAGCAAACTCAAGGCCAGCCTTGGCTTGTAAATGCAATAGCAAGAGAATGTGTGGAAAAAATATGTAAGAACAATTACAGTACTGCCATAACACAAGAGATGGCAAAAACGGCAATAAACGAATTGATACTTAAACGTCCAACCCATTTTGACAGCTTGATGGAAAGACTAAAAGAATCTAGGATTCGCAAGGTGATACAGCCTCTGATTTTAGGTGAAGATATTATAGACAAGACTTCCGATGATTATCTATACACAAGAGATTTAGGTTTGATAAGAGAATCCGGCGGTGGTCTTGTTGAGCCTGCAAACCAGATTTATGCGGAAGTCATAACCAGAATGTTGAACAGTTCGCCTCAAGAAATTTTGAAACTCGAAAGACCTGGCGATGATCTACCTAAGTATATTATAGACGGCAAAATAGATATAAATATATTGCTAATGGAATTTCAAATTTTTTGGCGGGAGAACAGCGAAATCTGGATAAAGCGTTATAGAGAAAATCTATACCAATACGATGAAGCCGCCCCGCATTTGGTATTTCAAGCCTTTTTGCAGCGTGTAATCAATGGTGGCGGTCAAATTGTCCGCGAAATGGCACTCGGCACAAAGCGGGTGGATTTGTGCGTTGTTTACGAAGGGAAAAAATACCCGATTGAGCTAAAAATATTGAGAGGGGAAAAAAGTTTTTCAGAGGGTTTAGAGCAGTTGTCAGTTTATATGGATAAAGTTGGTTCAAGCGAGGGGTGGCTTGTTCTTTTTGACCGTGATACGGGAAAACCTTGGGAAGAAAAGCTGTATATGCGTTTTGAAGAAAATAAGGGAAAGCGTATTACTGTAGCTGGAGCATGATTTAATTTACTATATTCCTCAACAAACACTTTTTCACAGAGGTCTAGAATATGGCAGTATCATACAAAGAGCTTGGCCTGGTAAATACCAAGGCTATGTTTGCAGAAGCTATCAAGGGCGGTTATGCCATCCCGGCATACAATTTCAACAATATGGAGCAAATGCAAGCAATTATACAGGCTTGCGTAGAAACCAAAAGCCCCGTTATTTTGCAAGTTTCCAGCGGTGCACGCAAATATGCCAACCAAACGCTCCTGCGTTACATGGCTCAAGGCGCGGTGCAGTTTGCAAAAGAACTTGGCTGCGAAATTCCAATAGCCCTGCACCTAGACCACGGAGATACCCTTGAACTATGTAAAAGCTGTGTGGATTACGGCTTTTCATCCGTAATGATAGACGGCTCGCATCATTCTTACGATGAAAACGTTAGCCTTACCCAGAAGGTCGTGGAATATGCTCACAAATATGATGTGACTGTCGAAGGGGAACTAGGAGTTCTTGCCGGCGTAGAAGACGAAGTATCTGCAGAAAACCACACTTACACCCGTCCCGAAGAAGTTGAAGACTTTGTCAAAAAAACCGGAGTGGACAGCCTAGCTATTTCTATAGGCACCTCGCACGGTGCATTTAAGTTCAAACCCGGGCAAAATCCGGAAATCCGCTTAGACATCCTTGCAGAAATTGAAAAACGCATTCCGGGCTTCCCAATAGTTCTGCACGGATCTTCTTCTGTTCCTAAGCAGTATGTTGATTTAATCAACAAATTTGGCGGCAAAATGGAAGCAGCAATAGGCATTCCAGAGGAGCAACTCCGTGCTGCAGCTAAATCTGCGGTTTGCAAAATCAATATTGACTCAGACGGCCGTTTGGCTATGACTGCAGCAATACGCCAGGTATTTGCCGAAAAACCCGGCGAGTTTGACCCCCGCAAGTATTTAGGACCTGCGAGAGACGAGCTTAAGAAGATGTACGCAGAAAAAAACAAGAGCGTTTTAGGCTCTGCCGGAGCAGTGAAATAATTTTTGCATTGCTTCTCTGCACCCTAAGTTTTCTATATTCCAGCCATGACGGTAGGCAACTTAACAAAGCGGAATATCTTTGCTTTTTCTGCTATGCCAATAGTGGCATTTATTTTGTGGTATGGGGATTATACTCGCTGGGCTTTTGTCTTGTTTTTGAATGCCGTTGCCGCTTATGAATGGGCTAAAATGATCTCCGCTGTTTATCCAGGGCCAGAAAAGCTTGTAAGTGTGGCCCTTTCCCCTATTTGCGCATTGGCCTTAACCGTGCTATGGCTACTAACTGATAATTATATACTTCCTGTTCTAGCTCTTGTGGTTCTTATATATATAACCATAGCTTTTGCTTGCGTAGATGTTAAAAATCTCTTTCCGTGGCTAATACTTCAGCTTGCTGGCCCTCTTTATATAGGGCTTTGGGGGGGAATGTGCCTTAAATTGTTTGACTGGGGGCAGGGTTGGGTAGAATGTTCCAAATTCGTAATGGTAATGACAACCCTATGGGCCTGCGATTCTGCTGCGTATTTTGCAGGCAGGTTTTTAGGCAAACACAAATTTTCCCCGCAAATTAGCCCTAAAAAAACTTGGGAAGGAGCAATAGGCGGAACACTTTTTGCAACTTTCTGGCTCTGGATTTGGACAAGAACAGGCTTTGGCTACACTTTGCTTGATATTTCCCTGACGGCAACCATAATTTTAGGGTTCCTCATATCTGCTACGGGGCAAATAGGCGATTTGCTCATATCTGCCTTGAAACGGTGGTCTGGGATAAAGGATTCGGGCAAGATTTTCCCCGGGCATGGCGGAGTTTTGGATAGGGCAGATAGTTTCTATTTAGCCGCTCCTATAGCTACAATTTTTCTACCTTACTTCTTGAAATAAAACAACGAGGTTATAATGTCTCATAATTATTTGTTCACTTCCGAGGCTGTTTCACCTGGTCATCCAGACAAAGTAGCAGACCAAATCTCCGATTCCATTTTGGATGCAATGCTTACACAAGATCCAAAAAGCAGAGTAGCTTGCGAAACCCTGGTAAGCACAGGGCTGGTTGTAGTTGCAGGCGAAATTACTTCAAAGGCAAACGTTGACTATCAAAAAGTAGTCAGGGATACCATAAAAGAAATTGGCTACACAGAAGCCGGGATAGGTTTTGATGCAGACAGTTGCGCCGTTTTGGTTGCTTTGGATAAGCAAAGCCCAGATATTGCGCAAGGCGTTAATGCCACCGCCGCAGAAGGCAAAGATACCGACGAACAAGGTGCAGGCGACCAAGGAATGATGTTTGGCTATGCCTCTGACGAAACTCCGGAACTCATGCCGCTTCCTATTTTTCTTGCGCATAGATTGATGGAAAACATAGTTGAATTAAGGGAAAAGGGAATAATAAAGTGGCTACGCCCAGATGCAAAAAGCCAGGTTACCGTTGAATACAATAAAGATAACGAGCCTGTGAGAGTAGATACCGTTGTTATCTCAACCCAGCACAAACCCGAAGTAAGCCATGCAAAAATCAAAAAAGAAATCATTGAAAAACTGATTAAAAAAACAATTCCCGCAAAATTTCTGGACAAAAAAACCCGCTACTTGATTAACCCAACAGGAAAATTTGTTGTAGGCGGGCCTCATGGGGATAGCGGCGTAACAGGCCGCAAAATTATAGTTGATACTTATGGCGGAATGGGCAGGCACGGCGGTGGTGCATTCAGCGGCAAAGACCCATCAAAGGTGGACAGATCTGCGGCTTATGCGGCACGTTATGTTGCAAAAAACATAGTTGCGGCAAAACTTGCCAAGCGTTGCGAAGTTCAGTTAGCCTACGCCATTGGTTACCCAGAGCCGGTCTCTGTGAATGTAAACACATTTGGCACAGGCAAAATAGGCGACCACAAATTTGAAGCCCTTGTTCGCAAGCATTTTGAATTAAAACCGGCAGGCATAATCAAAGCCTTGGATTTGCTAAAACCAGGCTATAAAACAACTGCCAAGCATGGTCATTTTGGACGCAAGGGTGCACGCTTTACCTGGGAAAAAACAGATAAAGCAGAAGCATTAAAGCGGGATGCAACGGGGCTGTAATTTTGCATCAAAAATTAGAAGAGCTAAAATCCTACTTGCGTTCTCTTGAAAGTGTTGCAGTAGCGTTTTCTGGCGGAGTAGATTCAACATTTTTGCTGAAAATTGCCCATGACGAGTTAAAAGACAAGGCGATTGCCGTAACTGCCCGCTCGAGTTCTTTCCCGGAACGGGAATTGAACGAAGCCGTGCAGTTTGCAAAAGCCATAGGAATTACTCACATAATTTTTGATTCCGAAGAACTTGATATTGAGGGATTTTGCAAAAATCCTACAAATCGTTGCTATCTGTGCAAAAAAGAGTTGTTTGGCAAAATAAAGGAAATTGCACTGCAACATAATAATAAATTCATGGTAGAAGGTTCCAACATAGACGATAACAACGATTACCGTCCGGGCCTTGTTGCCGTAAAAGAACTCGGCGTGATAAGCCCTTTACGCATTGCTGGATTTTCAAAAGAGGAAATTCGTTTGCTTTCAAAAGAGATGGGCTTGCCCACTTGGAACAAGCAATCCTTTGCCTGCCTTTCTTCAAGGTTTGTGTATGGAGAAACCATTTCAAAAGAAAAGCTAAAAGCGGTTGATTTATCTGAGCAACTCCTTTTGGATATGGGATTTAGCCAAGTAAGGGTGCGTGTCCACGGAAATTTGGCACGTATCGAAATATTACCTAACGAATTTTCAAAACTGCTAGTTCCAAATGTAAAGGATAATATCTATTCAAAGCTAAAAGAATTTGGATTTACCTACGTCTCTTTGGATCTGCTAGGGTATAGAACAGGCAGCATGAATGAGGGGTTAGGCAAATATTTTCTATATTCCAAAGACATATGAAATCTTGCATTACCATTTTGTTTCTGGGTGCTCTTGTCTTTGCTCAAAGCAATGATTTTGAGCAGCAAAAGGCTGCCTTATTGGCAGAAAAATCTGGTGTTGAAGGCGATATAAAAAAGATAAACGCCCAAATTGCCCAAACGGATTCCGTTGCAAAAGCGGAAAAAAAGTTCTTTACAGAGCAGCACGCACGGCAAAAGGCAGATATTGAACGCAGAAAAGGCGAAATTGAACAGCTAAACCAAAAATTTTCCGAGCTTTCTGCAGAAATGAAAAAGGAAAAGGCTTCCATTGCAAACTCTCAGGTTCAAATTGAAAATATCAACTCAACCCGCAAAGCCCTTACTGCCCAAGTTGCAAAACATTGCCGCAAACTGGAAAACCTTATTAAAACCGGCTTACCCTGGGACACAGAAATTCGTCTTGAAAGAACCTCCGCTCTATGCCAAGATTTGGAAAGCGGAACCGCCAACGCAGAAGAAGGCTTTGCTCGTTTGCGGGCAATTTATGCAGAAGAAACTCGTTTTGGCGATGAGGTGCAAATAAGCAACCGCACCATAACCCGCAATAACGGAGAAATTATAAACGCTAGCGTCCTTCGCATAGGCAATCAATGGATAGTCTATCAAGATGATGCAAGCACTTTATACGGAGTTTTAAACAGAAAAAAGAACAATGAAGGCAAATACGAATACGTATGGAAAGAAGATTTGTCTTTTGAAGAGCGGCAAGCGGTGAAAAACGCCATGGATGTAAAGCTTTCCCGCAAACCCCCGCAAATGGTAGTATTGCCGCTGTCTTTATCTGTGAGTAATTAGGGTTCTTATCGCCTAACACCCAAAAACAGTTATCTTTTTCCCAGATTCCTCAACTTCCTTAACATACAGCTTCTCATCCCAACTCTTGTTAGCATCTCGGTCAAAAAGAACAAGCCAGCCC
>LIUI01000007.1:17531-19439 GCA_001462235.1 Fibrobacteria bacterium GUT307 | reverse complement strand
TGGCGCAGCGTTTATTTTCCGATAGATCGTTCTCATGTTGTTTTGGGAACCAATATCCTAACTCTGCGGATCATAGGCGACCCGACGTATCTGATTACTGGACTTTCATATAATGCACCGCATTATTTTGACGATTACAGCCTCATCGAGGCACGGCAGCACAAGTTTCCGTTTATTGCTCTGTGCGGAATATTTGGCTTTACCGGCATTTATTATTTGGCAATCTTTCTTTTATTACGAAGAAAACGCGAGGTCTTTAACCTCTATTTCAGCATCTTCTCAATTCTGCTGTGCGTGTATGTTGCGATGCGGCACGGTTTGCTCAGAGAGATTATTCCAAATTCGGCTATTACCCTGCGGCTGGAATTCGCCGTCCTTATGATGATCATGCCGTTCTTCTGTATGTTTATAGAAAATCTTGGAAGAGGAAGGGTAATAAAGCCAACATGGGTATTCTTTTTCTTTTGCCTTTATTTATCGTTATCCCAATTATTTTTTTGCGCCCAATACGGTGAAGAAGTTATATGGGTTTGGGATGTTGCTGCTACAATTTATTTCACCTTTGTTATTTTCTATGACATAATATATTTTTATTTATTCGTCAAAAACAGAGACAAAACAGACAGCGAAGTTTCGGGATCGCTCACTATCAGCATCATTACCGGTACTATGGCCGTTTTCCTTTGCGGAATTTACGAGGCTGTTGATATTTTATTTTTCCATCATTCATATAGTCTTTTTCCGTATAGTTGTTTTGTGGTTCATATAGGAATGAACTTTGCGCTTGCCGGGCGGTTCAGCGGAATGTATAAAAAACTGGAACAGTCAAACATCATTCTGGAAAACACAGTGAAGGAACGCACACAAGAACTTGAAAAACAGACGGCAATTGCGGTTAAGGCTTCGCTCAATAAAAGTGAATTATTTGCCGAAATGAACCACGAAATGCGTACCCCGCTCACGGTAATGTCAACCTATGCACAGCACACCGTGAAGCGTATCAAAGCAGCCGGCGCAGACGAGCAAACCGTTGCCGAACTCGCCATCATCAGCAAGGAGGCCAAGCGGCTTGCCGAGATGGCAGAGGGCACGCTTAAAATATTGATGGCCTCAGATGTTTCTGGAGTTTCTGGAACAGACCGGATAAACCAGCCTGTAGATGTTGGCGCCGTATGTTTGCAGCTTGTAAAACTTTTGGAACCCATTGCCTCTCGGAAGGGAATGAAATTGCAGGCGGTAATCAAGGATAATATACCGGAAATATCAGGAGATGCAGACAATTTAACACAGCTTATGTGGAACCTTTTGCAAAACGCCTTCACCCATTCGGAAAGCAAAACAATAGAATTAACCGCAGAAGCACTAGGCTCCGGCGTAAAAGTTACTGTCAATGACGACGGCGTGGGTATTGAGCCGGAAATATTGCAGCGGATTTTTGAACGCGGCGTTAGCGGGAAAAAAGGCGGAAGCGGCATTGGGCTTGCAATCTGCCGTGATATAGCCAGCATATATGGCGGAGATATCAATGTTCGGAGCATAAGTGGCACGGGAACAAAGGTAACGGTAACATTGCACGGCATAGCCGAAAAGGGAGGATCAAATGTCTGACAAAGGAATTGTATTGTTGCTTGAAGATAACGTTGATATTCTCAAGCTTAACCGCGGGATGTTGGAGCAGGAGGGCTGCATGGTGCTCACCGCCACAACCATAGAGGAGGCACGCAAACGTTTGAAGGTAGTTGCTCCCGATGTTGCGGTTTTAGACATTATGTTGCCGGATGGGAGCGGCATTGATTTTTTGACGGAACTGCGGCAGGTATGCTATGCGCCCGCGCTTTTCCTAACGGCAAAAACCGAGCGAAGCGACGTTTTGAAAGGGCTTAAAGCCGGCGGGAACGACTACATAAC
>LIUI01000007.1:16530-17398 GCA_001462235.1 Fibrobacteria bacterium GUT307 | reverse complement strand
ACAAAGCCCTACGACATAGACGAATTTTGTATGCGTGTGATGAATTTCTTAAGCCTAGCAAGTACACGCCCAAGCTATAATCCGCCGCCTTTTACCGAAACTTTTGGGCTAACCGAAAAAGAACTCGCTATTGCTCTATTTGTAGCCCACGGAAAGCAAAACAAGGAAATAGCCAGCAAAGTTTTCCTCTCCGAGAGCCGCGTAAAAGCCTGTCTCTCAAACATATATATCAAGCTAGGCATATCCGATAAGGAGAACAAACGCGATTTGCTTGCGCAGATGCTGAGGTAGTGACTTGAGTTAATTTGAAAACGCTTTTCTCTGCTTTTCAACATAACTGTCTTGGGCGGCGGGAAGATTGTCAATTCGCTGTTTTAACAGGGCTTTTTCAATTGGGTCAAGGCCCGGTGTGCGGAGTATGTTTTGCAGTCTGGTTTTATGGGCGATAAAGGCGATGTGATAAGCATCTTTTGCGTAACCTTTGTGACGGTATTTTTTATTGTGGGGAAACGTTAGTTCCGTTCCGCGATACAGGGTTTTATCCTCTACTGCTTTAAGAGCAAGAAACGCATCGTCAAAACTTTCAATCGCTTTGGTCAAACTGTTGATCGTGTCCTTGTCGGATTTGTCGCAGAGCTGCTTTTCCTGCGTGATGAAAGTGTATTCGACAATTAACAAGGCGAGAGGGTCGGCGGAAATTAGGGCTTCTTTGAAAACGGTCATTGCCACGGCTATACCCGTTTCATAGTGAATACGGCCTTCACGTTCTTTGCCTATAATGGCATAAGCTCTGCGGCCGTAATCAATATCAACCATTGTCGCAGTTATTCTAGTTATGAAGCCAGCCGGGTCCAAATTCCGCCTCCGC
>LIUI01000007.1:0-16371 GCA_001462235.1 Fibrobacteria bacterium GUT307 | reverse complement strand
AATCCCATCCGCTTTGTATGAGAACATCAGCCCCCATTTTATCCTTAAAAATTTTCGCCAACCAAGAGGGCATAGGGAGCGTTTTCATAAGGCGAAAATAACCTTCTTCATCTCCAGCTTGCCATAGTGCCGCCGCCTTGACTCCTATGTCAAGTCTTTCATCAAAAGTCATGGTTTGTTGTTGTTGCATACGTTTCTCCTTGATGGATAATATAGCAAAAAACAAAAGCATACAAATATCTCCCTCTAAGGTATTGCGAAAACGAAAAAAGCAATACCTTTTCAATACCATGACAATATCATAGCAATACCAAAACAATACCCTAAAATGTCAACTTTTATATTATATTTAAGATATGTCAAAATTAGACAAAATCGATAAATGGCTGGCAATTGTGCTGCTTGCATTTCAAATAGGGCATACCTCCGGCTTTGGCTTGAAACTGGGCGTTAATTTTCCAAGCATGAGTTACAGTGACAAAGATTTGGATGATTATTCGTCAAAAATCTATGGAAAAGGCTCTTATGAGCTGTTTGGCGAATATGCCTTATTCTCTTCGCTTTCGGTGCGGCCGGGAATTAAATTCATCACAAGGGGCCAACATATAAAAGAAGATGGTTTTTCCTATAAATTAGATGCCAAATACGCAGAATTTACCTTGCCCTTGGTCTTCACATTCCAAACGTCATCGGTGCAACCTTATCTGCTTGGCGGGCCGATGTTTGGCATTGCATGGGGAGGCAACGTAAGCTATGACTTTAACGGCAAATCCTACAAAATAAAAATTAACGAAAGCAATCTAAGGTCCTACGCCTTTGGCGTGTATCTTGGCGCAGGGCTAAAATATCCGCTTTCAATCAAAGAATTTGCAATAGTCCCGGGTTTTGAAGCCGGCTACCACCTTGGGTCTAGCAATACTTTCAACAGCAAAGAACTTTCCGGAAAAGCCAACGCCTTAAACGCAGAGGGCCCGGATATCAGCGGCTATGACATCAGCGGGAGCCGAAAAAATCGAGGTCTTGAATTGGGAATAACACTTTCCATTCCGCTGTCAAACTTCAAAAAAGGGAATTAGTCTATGAGAAGCATTTTTTGCCTATTGTTTGTTATCTTAGCGTTGATTTTCGCCTGCACGTCAGACGGTTACGATACGATTGTATTGCCTGCGTCATTACAATATATGTCAAGTAGCGAAGTGTCATCGTCCAGTTATGCGTATTCGTCTTCTTTGGAGGAGCAGTCTTCATCCAGCGAAGAATTTTCGTCCTCTTCGGAGGAGCAATCTTCCTCTAGCGAAGAATTTTCATCTTCCTCGGAGGAGCTGTCTTCGTCCAGTGAAATCAGCAGTTCCTCGTCCAGCCCCCCGTATATTCCACCGCCAGACCCCCCGTATGTTCCTCCATATGTACCACCGTATGTTCCGCCTCCGCCCCCGCCTACGCCCAGCATTTCTTGCAGTGTGCCCAATATCGGATATGAGGGCACGGCAATCACTCCCACTGTGACTTGTAACAACGGCACTCTTGGCACTCCAACTTGGACAAATGCCCCAGCAGATTGGAACAATCCTACGCCAGGCACATATACCATAAGTGTAGAGGCAACTTGCGGTTCACTTACCAGAACGGCTACTTGCAACGGGACGTTGAGGACTTATTCTGCGTCGTCCGTTACCATCCCTACTAACGGCGTCATACTGTTTAACACAGCAGGTGCATGGGTTAATGGCAATATAGAACAAGATGGCGTGCTATGGTATAAATTCAATGTTGAAAAAGATGAAACATACTACGTCTGGTGGAATGACAAAGATGCAGGCGACGATTCGCAGCAAGCCGACATATATGTTGAGGCTTATTATGCAAACAGAGGGCCAATCACTAATGATAAGTTGGATCGTGGGTGGGACAATCCACTAAAAATTGAATCCTTATTTAACAGCACTGTATATTTAAAGATAACTCATTACGAAAACGACTTCGGAAGTTTTCGAATTGTGTACAAAATTGATGATGATGAAAGGCCGTAGCCGTAGAAATTTTGTCACTGTTGTCCCATAAAATATTTTTTCATTCCATAAAATAAGTTGACAGACCATTATGTGAAGAAGCTGAGCACCTACAGCTTCCTTTTGGGCCGCTACCTGAGCCTGACTTGTTTTCTATGGCTGGAATAATTTTCTACATTTAAAACCACAAAATGAAACTTTTGCCCAAATTTATAAGCCGCCGCCCTGTGCTATTTGCCGTTGTTTTTTGGATATTTGCGGTGATTGCCATTGCTGTTGCGGTAAATTGGTTTTTTATGCCGCTTATAGCCGGGCGAATGGCAAAAACAATGGTGGTGCCAGAAGTGGTGAACTTGCCAACAGATGAAGCCGAGGCGGTTCTAAAAAAGGCTGGTTTGAATGTAAAATGGGCTAAGGAAGGCAGGTATAGCGGCGATATTCCGGCAAATCACGTGCTGGTTCAAATACCCGCAGCCGGAAGGACGGTAAAAGAGAACAGAACCATTCTTTTAACCCTCTCAAAAGGCCGCCATGAGGTGAGCGTCCCGGACTTGCGAGGTGCAAGCCAAAGACAAGCGGAAATTTCCCTTCAAAGATTGGAACTGTTGCTAGGCTCAAAAATAGAAGGCGCGCACACCGAAATTCCCAAAGGAGTGGTAATTCGCACAGACCCCGAAGCTGGCAAAAAAGTTCGCATAGGCTCAAAAATAAATTTAATAATATCTTCCGGCAATAGCTCCGGAAAAATTTTATTGCCAAACCTAAAAGAAATGTCGCTAGACAAAGCAAGGGCAATCATAGATTCCCTAGGTTTCAAAGTAGGCGACATAATAACCATACAGGTGGATAACAAATTACCTAACACAGTTCTTGAAATGATCCCTAAACCGGGCGAATTTTTAGAACCGGAAACACCAATAGATTTAACGGTAGCGGAGTAAAAATGAAAATAAAATTGTATTGTCTATGCCTATCATTGCTGCTATGTTCCTGTGCAAGCAATCCAAAGCCAGAAGTTGGAAAAACAGACGCAAAAACTGCGGAGGCACAGGAAATAAAAATAAACATGGCGGCAGAGCTCTCAAAGATAGACACCATGCTAAAAGCGGATACCCCAGACGTAACAGTCGCTCACGAATCCTTTTTGCGTGCCCTGGATATGCTGGAAGCAGACAAAATAATTTTTGCGGAATTATTTTACAAAAGGGCATTAGCCCACGAACCAACAAGCCATTTTTTGCTTGGCGAACTTATCAAAATTCTGCTTAGGCAAAACAAAATAGACGAAGCCTTTCCCCTGCTAAAGCTAGCTGTGCAAAGTCCAAAAGCCGCAGGCAATGACTTTCTTTATTTAGCAAGGATTTATAAGGAAAAAAGAAATCTGGATAGCGCAGAGATTTATTATAAAAAAGCAGCGGATATCACAAACGAGAATTTGCCTGTTTTATACGAATATGCATTATTGCTGGATTTATTGAAAGACAGGGAATTTGCAAAAAGCAATCAGGAATTTTCTCCTGAATTTAAGAGACTTTGCCGGGAGCTAAAAAGGATTTACGGTATTTTGCTTCCGGAATTGGATTATCCGCAATCCCTTTTGGACAAACAGCTTTTTCTCTACCATGCAACCGATGCACCGGATTCTGCTGCTGCCGTATTGCTGGGGGAAGCATTCGCGGCAAACGGAATAGAATACGCCATGTACGGATTTTGGCAAGCGGAAATTTTGACATCTCTAAAAAGATATAACGAGGCAAACGAGATTTTTTTAACAATATTTTTTATGCATTCCTCAAAGGAATTCACGTCTAAAGTGGCACTTAGAATAGCAAATGTTTATGACCTTATGGATAGCCTAACCCTTGCCGCGGCTTGGTATGAGCAAATTTTAAAGCAAGAACCGGAAAGCCATATTGCCATGAATAATTTTGGCTATATGCTAATTGACCGCGATATTGATGCTAACAAGGGCCTCACTCTTGTAGAAAAAGCATTGTCTTATTCGGAGGAGTTTTCTTATTTAGATACAAAGGCTTGGGGTCTTTACAAAGTTGGCAAATACGAAGAGGCTTTGGCTATTTTTGAAAAACTGGAAGCAAGCGGAATGGACGAAAGGGAACTTTGGCTGCATCTGGCAAAGGTTTGCGAAGCATTGAAATTGCACGATAGAGCTAAGGGTTACATGGAAAAGGCTAAATGAAAATCCTTTGTTTGTTAGCGGCCTTATTTTTAATTTCCTGCACATCAAAGCCACAGGTTCAAACTTATTTTGAGGATGGCGGCAAAAAGCAATCATTGCCGGATAGTGCAAAGGTAAAGGCTGTTGTTTCTGTTTCGCAAGGGACTGTAAAGGAAAAATTGTCTGCAGTTTTGTTTGCTGTTCCTAATGAGAGATATCGTTTGGAATTGAGCGGGGCTTTTGGTTTGAGCGCAGCGAGCATTCTTTGGAAAAAGGATGGCTGGAAAATTGTTTTTTCACAAGACGAGCGTTATATGGAAGGCGTGGGAGATTGCGTTTTTGTTCCCGTTTATGGCGGCGTTGACATTCACAAATTTGCCGTTTTATTTTTTGGGCAAAAGGTAAGCTCACTTGACTGCAATAATTTTAATAATCAAAATTTGTCTTTGGAATACAATGGGAATATTGCGTCTCTACAACGGTATCCGTCTCTACAATTGGAAATCAAAAATATTGATTCAAAACCCGAATGGAAGGGCGGCGTGTGGAATTTGAATGTGCCAGAAAGCTATGTGCGGATTACGGGTTACTGAAAATAAATCCGCCTTTTTTGTTGCTATTAACTTTGCCCCATCCCGGATTTGGAACATGAACGCCGCCGATTATCCAGCCGTTTTTCTCCGCTTGTTCTTCCTGAGCGGTTTCTCTTCTTGCGGAAAATATTTATTATATTACCAACAGCATGAAGTTCTTATGTCTAATAATCCTGCTTTTTTTTTCTATTTCATTTTCTGCGAACGTAGAAAATGTTTTGGAATATATGTACAAAACGGAATACGATAAAGCGTTTAATGAAATTTCTGAAAAAGATTCCAGTGCCTGCGTGCTTAAAGGGATTATTTATATCAGCCGTTTTGATGATTTAGGCGATACATTAGATTTAGATACCGCTTCGCGCATTTTGAAAATATGCAAGTCAAATGATTTTTGGGAACCGCTCCGCCGTTATAATATAGGTTTGATAAGTTCCATTTTGGGCAAAAATGCTAGGAGTTTTATGGAAGTTAGAGGTGCCGCGCAAATTTTAGAAGAACGCACAGATGTGGACTCTAAAGCATTTTATGCAATCTACGGATATGCTATGTCTTTTTTTGATTCAAAAAAACAGATTTATTTAGCCGATTTAAAAGCGGGTTTTGAACAGAGCAAAATGTTTTCCCCTGTTTTTGGAAATTCCCTTGTATGGTATCTTTATGGGGAAAAAAAATACGCTGAGGCTTTGGGCATAGTTGATATTTTATTGAAACGCTATCCGGAACATCCCGTATTTTTGCAAACCAAAGCAGATATGCTTTTCAAGCTGGGCAAAGTTCAAGAAGCGGTTGCTATATACAAACGGAGCGAGGAGTTTTACGCAAAAATAGCTCCAAACAGCATTCGTTATTGGTGTGCAGTTGCAAATTTGGCAAAAATGACCGATGACTCATTTTGGAAAGAAAAGCTTAAAAGCAAAGAATATCGCTCAATAAAACATTGGATGCCAAGCGGCATTTAATCTCAATGATTATGGATAATTTTTGTATATTTCCTAAAAAGAGGAGTTTTTATGTCTAAAGAAGAAAAATTGAGTTTTGAAAAAGTATGGGCACTGTTTCAGGAAACAAAAATCGGTTTATTATGAATGCATTTGAGAAAGAAACAGATATTAAAAAAAGAAACCTAGGCTTAGTGCAATACTTCTTTATTGTTATTTGTTCCGGTGCAAACAAGGAAATTATTGAAGATTGCCATATTGAATGGAGCAAATATACAAGCATAGGAGCAACTGTATTCTTTACCGGTGCGCTTGCAAGTTTATCCGGTGGTTATGCCATTTATTCCATTTTTCAAAACACAGATTATGCCTTACGAGCAGCGGTGTGTTTTGGTTTGCTTTGGGGGCTGGTTATCTTCAATCTGGACCGCTATATAGTTTCTACTCTGAGAAAATTAGACGAAAGAACCCCGTGGAGGAGGTTAAAAGAACTTTCGCAGGCTTTTCCTCGTATTATTTTGGCCGCTCTTATAGCCATCACAATTTCCGTGCCCCTTGAAATAAAAATATTTGAAGATAGTCTTGCCGATGTTATAGAACAAGAGAAAATGGAAGCAGAAGAGAGAAATAAAAATTTTTCCGAAAGAATACATGATATCGGTATAAAAAATCAGAAAATCAGCGATAAAAGAGAAGAGATAGGTATATTAGAGCATAAACTGGACGAAGAGCCTAAAATGGTCAAAATTTACAGAGACAAACTCAAAGAGGCACAAGATAAATTGGCAAAAACAATGCGGACAAATAACATCAAAATAGCGAAGAACAAAATGGTTATTGAAGAAATGCAAAATTCCGGTGACAATGATTCCCATTCCGGCGAGATTGCCAAATATGAGGAAGAAAATAAAAGATTGCAGAGGGAGATAAATTTTGAAGAGAATAAAATTCAAAACATGAGAAGAGAATTGCGTGTGCATGAAGAAAATTATATCAACGATATAGAAAACGAAATAAAAGAAGCCAGATCTACGTTAAAGAGATTAGAGGAGAAAGAGACTTTAGCACGAGACTCTGTGAAGGAAAATACAAAGGAAATAAGTACAAGGACCAAAAATTCTTTTTCAAATAGTTTTATACCGCGACTGAAGGCTTTAGGACATTTGAAAGAAAAAGATGAAACTATGCGGCTCGCAAGCTTGATGCTTAAGCTATTATTTTTAGCAGTAGAGCTTACACCTATTTTTACAAAACTGATAACAAAGCGAGGCGCTTACGATGAGATATTTGAACGAATGGATTATGAATATAAAATTGAGCAGAATATTATCAGGTCTAAAATAACTTCCAAATTTAAGAATCACGTAGAAAAAAATGAAGAGTTGGCCGCAAAAATTGCAGAAGCCGAAAATGAAAAAATATTGAAAACTAATGAAACTATTATCAATGAAATGGCTAAAAAACGGGAAAAATTAGCATTAAATGCAATAAGCGAGTGGTATAAAAAGGAAAATGCAAAGCTGTAAGAAGCGGAATAACATAATCACGCAACCTCGTTCACCATTTTTCTTGGCACAACAAAGTCTATACACAAAGCCAGCCACACAGAAATAGTGCAAGAAACTAACGGATTCCAAGGCCAAGAAAAAACATTGTGCAAAGGAGGCGCATAGCTTGGGATAAATGGAATGCCGTTAAATAAAAGCAAACTCAGCATTCCGCACACAACCCCTGCTAAAACAGAAAAAGAACGCAAATAAGGTGTGAAAAACGAAAGTAAAAAAAGCGCTAATAAAGGCCCTGTGAAAAGACCTGTAAAAAATAAAGCGTTTTTCAAAAGAGAACCTGCTTGCGATGCCGCAATAAACGCAGCAAAAGTCCCACATACCCCCCAAAGCACAATCCACAGCTTTGCCCTAGACATGGATTCTTGCTCTGCAGTTTTGCACAAAATGTCTTTTTCCGTTGTGTTTCCCAAAGCGTGAATTGCACTGGAAATACTGCTCATAGCCGCCGCATAAATAGCCGCAACCAAAAGCCCGGTTAAACCGCTTGGCAAAACATTCACAATAAAATAGGGGAACACATCGTTCACCCCCAAATTCCCCGGCAAAGGATTTACATTCTTTACTCTGTAATACACAAATAAAGCCGCTCCAAGCCAGTAAAACAAAAGAGAAACCACAAGCCCCAAAACCATAGATAAAATGCTAGACCTATTTGCCGCTTTAACATCTTTGCAACTCAAATATCTTTGCACAAATTGCTGATCGCAACCCCTGATGGCAATTTCCAAAACCGCATACACTATTCCCGCAGAAAGCAAAGTTCTTGCATTTGAAGGGTCTAAAGAGCCACTGAACCAATTGCTTTTTCCTGTTTCTTTTGCAAGAACAGCCAATTCCCCAAAACTCCCAATGCCATGAACCAAAATGAATAAAGCGATAATTCCGCCGCCAAAGAAAACCAAAAACTGCATGACATCTGTCCAAACAACGGCTTTGAAACCTCCGTGCCATGTGTATAAAATAGCCGCAACCGAAGAAATTAAAATTGCCAACCATACGGGAATTTGCAAAATAGGAGCGAGAACCAAAGAGGGAGCAAATAATAAAATGCCGGTTCTCAAAACCAAGTGCATAGCGTAAAATACTGCGGCAACTCTGCGAACCGTGCGTGAAAAACTCTTTTCCAAAAGTTCGTATGCACTTTGTATTCCGCTCTTTTTTATGCGGGGGATAAACAAAAAACCTATAACAAAAATGCTCAAAAAACTCCCTACATTGGTCATTATCAAAGTCATATCCACATCATAAACATCCGCAGGAACTCCCAAAAGAGTTGTTGCGCTAACGGAGGTTGCAATTAAACTTATGCCAACAGGAATCCACGGCATAGTGCCACCACCCAACATATAGTCCTTAAAAGAACGGTTGCTACGTGCAGCATAAAGACCTATGAAAATGGATAGCCCCCAATAAGATACAAGCACAAACCAGTCCAAAGTACCGAACATCACTCGCCGTCCTGAGACAAACCTCTGAACTGGTTCATAAGAGTAATTGTAAATAGAACCGCATAATCTTTTTTGCTTTTGCGTTCAATTTCTTCAATTTTTTCTTTGTCTTGCCAGAATATATAGGTTTTTATGGGCAAGGAATAGGCTACCAGCGAGTTTTCTACCATTGTTATAATTCGCTTTGCCGTTAACTTAAAAACTTCCTCGCTCATTTCGCCTCTGATGGAGAATATGAACTCGCCGCTTCCAAGCGTTGCCAAATGCCCATTCCACATATTTTTTAATTCTTTGAACACAGCCAAAAATTTTTCAAAACTCTGTGCCTTGCTTTCTTCCTTTGCAGGCGTGCATTTGAAGAATAAAATTCCCAAAGCATCGGTGCTGCGTTTCAAGTTGGCAAATTGATTTTCGTAATAATTTGAAATCTCGCCCAAGCCGTTTGAATCTATCCCGGCAAAAACTTCTTCTCTTTTTTGGAAAAAACTATCCTTAATCTGAATATTGGAAAGTTTAATGGCAGAGCAGGCAACAATGGCGGTCAATATAGTTTCGTCTATTCTGGAAACGGCTTTGTTTTCTTTGCTTTCTAACACAATGGCAATAGGGTATGAGCTGTTTTGCATTGGTGGCATTAGGGCAAAAAGCGAGCGAAGTTCAAGGTTTTCCGGTTCGTTTTCGTAGAGCCTGCGTTGGTAGGGGTCTGTTGAAATTTTTTTCTCATTCACTACAGAAACCTTTCTTGCCAAAAGCTCATAGAGCAGGCATTTTTCGTGAATGTCAAAAATTACCCCTTTGAAATTTTCTCTCTGCTCCCCAACCGCTTCTGATATTAGCCATTTTTCATTTTCTTGGGGAGTGATTATCATAAGCCTGTTGAATAGAAAGTTGTCTTGCAAAAACTTTGATAAATTTGCGATGAGGTTCTCTTTTGAAACCGCGCTGAATAAAGTAGAAATGCCTTTTAGCATTCCGTAGAATAAATTATTTTCCCTATCTAACTTAAAATTCAAATCTAGGGTTCTTAGAACCTCCATTGCTACATTAGCAAGCTCCCTCAACTCCATACATATATCATCGTCAAAGGCGTTTTCATTTATGCTGTCAATGGTTATATAGCCGTGAATTTTTCCATCGCCAGAAATCATTGCGCCGGCCAAAGAGCGTGTTATTTGCTCCTCGGTATGGAAAATATCTATGGGGGCTTCGTCTGTTCCGTTCCAATTGAATTCTTTTTTCAAAAAGAATCTGTTGTTTTTTGGCACAATTAAATTTTCACGAATGCGGTAAGAACTGCTGGAAATCCGGAGAGCAAAACCTTCGTTGCTATATGCCCAGTAACATATTGAATTGATGCTTGGATTTTCTTTTTCCAAACGGCTGCGAAATAGTATTAAAAGTTTTTTCAAAAAGGCTTCTTTATTGGCAGAGTCCATTTCATAGCAAGTTCTTTCTTGTTCCATCCTTTTTACAGCAGAACTTTCTTGTTCCATATTGATAAGGTCTATAGGAAAACCCACTGTTTCTGTTATTCTTTGCGGTTTGCCCTTAGGTTCTTTGTGCAAATTGCTGTAATTATAAAGCCAAGCAAAAAAGTATCCCAGAAAAACTGCGAAACCAAGGCATAAAAGGAATGTAAGTATAGGAATATGCACGGAGGGAATCTACAAAAATTATTTTTAGTTGCATTGCGTAGTGAGGCGTTTTGGGGTGAGAAGGCGGGGGTGCCAATTTTTAGCGGCTTACCTTAGCCTGCTTATTTTCACGTCACCGCCATTTCTCACGGGTGAGGCGCCAACGCACAGAACGGTATCTCCAAAATTAACCCCGCTGAGCAATTCAACTTTGTCCACAAAACGGGTCCCTATTTCTACGCGGGTGAGCGTGGCTTTGCCGCCTTTGTATAAATATACGTTGCTGCCAAGAGCATCACTTCCAATGGCTTCTGGGGGTACGGTAAGGGATTCTCTGGGAGGTAAATTCAGCAAAAATTCAAGGGGCGTGCCCGGGACAAGTTCTTCCGGATGGCCTTCTATGGTTGCCCTTGCTTGCAGAGTTCTTGTAGAACCATCTAAAGAACTTTCCAAGGCATCTATTTCTGCTCTGTAATTTTCTGCGCTGCGGCTAAATTCCACTCCCATGCCAACTCGCAAAACAGAAGCATATTTGTCTGCAACAGAAAAATCTACTCTCAAAGGGAATTTTTGTACTATTTTCACAATCTTGCTCCCAACAGAAAGCCTTTCTCCAATGTTAATTCTGCTTATGCCAAGCTTTCCTTCAAAAGGCGCGCGGATTAAGGTTTTTTGCAAATTCGCATCTGCGTCTATGGAATCTGCTACTGCTGTTTGCAAATCTGCTTGGACTAATTCCCATTCTTGTGCGGATATTGCTCCTGCATCAAATTGCTGCTTTTTTCTTTGAGAGGTGTTTCTTGCAAGTATCAGTTTTGAATGTGCTTTAGACATTGTTGCTCTTAAATTTGCATCCTCAATTTTAACCAGATATGCTCCGGCTTTTACATCTTGCCCATCTCTAAAATAAATGGATTGAATCTTGCCTGCCATTTCGGATTGTATTTCAACTTCTTTTGACGGCAGTAAAATGCTTAGGCCACGCACGGAACCCTTTAACTGCTCCGGCTTTGCAACAACAGCTTCTACTGTGACTACCTGCCCCCCCCGTCCTCCGCCTTTGCTACCCTGTGGTTGCTCGGATTTGGAACAAGAGATTAGAAGCAAAGCCCCTAAAGAAACTCTAAACAATCCCCTTGTTATCCACTTCATTTTTATTCTCTTTGCTGTAACTGGAATTTTGCCTTTCTATATTTACTTTGTTTTTTTGCATATAAATATCAAAAACTTTTTCTGCGTCCATTCCGGCGGTGATCGCTAGGGATAACCAAAAATGCAGTTGATCCACAATTTCTATTCTTATGTTTTGCATATCCAGTTTGTCTTTGCTCCACCATTTCCAAAGCAATTCTTCTCCGAGTTCTCTGGACTCGTCGTTCAAGGCTTCCAAGTATTTGCGGAGCCATTGGTTGACTTCTGTATTGGGGCCAAGCAGTTCGCCTTTTTGAGCTTGGGAACGCAGAGCCTCCATAGTCAGCAAGTTTCCGTTTTTGTCTCGCAAATCTTGCTTTGCAAAAACAAAATCGTTTAGCTTTTCTTGTAAAGAAAATAGTTCTTCAAGTTTATCAGACATTTGCATCTAGCACCTGTTGGTATTTGCTCTGCGGGTAGGCTCCTGTGAAACTTTCAATTTCTTGCCCGTTCTTGAAAAACTTAACCGTGGGAATTGAGCTTACAGAAAGTTCTGCGGCAAGTTCGGGAATATCGTCTATATTCACCTTTGCTACGACTACTTTGTCTTTGTATAAGTCACTCAATTTGTCTATGGTTGGACCTAAGGCTTTGCAGGGACCGCACCATGGTGCCCAGAAATCTACTAAAACCGGTTGGCTTGAGTGCATTAGCTTTTTGAAAGCGTCTTCTGTTAAATGGATAGCTGGCATATTAAACTCCTTTTTATATCAAGTATAAATATAGAAAATTCTACATTTTGCAAATGCAAAAAGAGCAAAAATTTTCTGCCATACATAATCGCAAAGCCTCTCACCAATATGAGATTTTGGATTGTTTTGAAACGGGAATTGCCCTTGTTGGCTCAGAAGTGAAATCCATAAGAGCCGGGCATATAAGCCTTGGCGAGTCTTGGGTGGAGGTTTCTGAATCTGGCGAGCTGTGGCTGGTGGGTGCTCACATAAACGAATATTCGCAGGCAAATCAGTTTAACCATATTCCCGCTAGGCGGCGCAAGCTCCTTGCCCACAAACACGAGATTGAAAAAATGCAGAAAGCTATTGAAATAAAAGGACTTACGATAATTCCTCTAAAGCTGTATTTCAAGAAACGCAAAGCCAAACTGGAAATTGCAATTTGCCGAGGAAAAAAACAGCACGATAAAAGGCAGGATTTAATAGCGAAGGATGATGCAAAGAGGAATGGTTAATTTTCTACATTCCCAAGATGCTAAAATATTACAAGTTGCAGGCCGGGCGAGTTACCCCCTCAGAAAGAAATGAGGCGCAAATAACTATACTTATGAATCCGGGCCAAAACGAGATCAATAGCCTGATTGAGGATTGTGATCTGGACGAACACACTATTTCCTCTGCTTTTGATACGGAAGAGCTTGCTCGCTTGGAATACGAAGATAATTACACCGCTATTATATTCAAAAAACCGAAAAGCTACAACGCAGAAGACCAATTCACCTTTCGCATAACCTCTTTTGGTATTTTTATATATGCAAACAAGGTGATAATTTTAAGCGATGCAGAATTACCGCTGGCAGATGAAAAACGTTTTTCCCGTGTAAATTCGCTAAATATGTTTGTGCTCAAGCTTTTGAATTATTCTGCTTACCATTTTAGCGAGCATTTACGCATAATAAGCAGGGTGAATGATGAATTGGAAGCAAAACTTGTAAGTTCCATGGAAAATAAATATTTGCTCTATATGTTTGGGTTGTGCAAATCCATGGTTTATTATTTAGACGCTATTAGTTCCAACCAAAATGTGTTGCGTAAATTACGTGCCGGGCGCAATCTGGTATTTACCGAAGCAGAAATGGATTTGCTAGACGACATAGTTATTGAAACATCGCAGTGTTTGCGGCAAACGGAAAACCTTTCAAACATTCTATCCAGCATGATGGACGCCCGTGCGAGCATAGTTTCCAATAATTTGAACCAATTGATGAAAACATTGACCGTATTGACAATAAGCATAATGGTGCCTACATTTGTGGTTAGTTTCTTCTCTATGAATATACAGTATCCTTTCAAAATAGGGGTGGAATTTGAAAATCCTTATGTTTTTTGGGTGGTATTACTCTTGGTTATTTTGACAACTGCCGGTTTTATACTTACGTACAAGAAGAACAAGTGGTAGAAAAAACTCCGGCCTATGAAAATCCGGTTTTGGAGTATTTATAGAAAATGCAGAAAGGTAATGCGGCTTGGCGGCGTGGTCTGCGCATTTGTATAAATTACCTTCTATATTTTGCAAATCGCAATCCTTAGCCCCCAGTAAAATGCCGGGTATTTGCACAGAGAGTGCCCATTTGCAAAAATCTCCTTCGGTAAAAACTCCACTTGGTTTTCTTATTATCTGTGCATACTCGCTTTTTGAAAGCTCAATTCTATTTTGCCTATCTTTGCCACGAGCCGCATAACACACGCCCTTTGAATTAAATTCAAAATTCGCATATTCGCCATTACCGCTGAGCATTTTCAAAAATATCTCTACGCAGGAATCCTGCCAAACTGCCTCACCGTCCCATTCCTTGTCCTGACAAAAACAACACAAGGCCTCCTCAACCGCAAAATTCGCATTTATAAAACCATCGCAAATATCAATGGAAGCCTCTACAGAAACCGGGGCGGTTTTGTTCCATCTGGGTTCCAGAAAAAATGTTTGCAAGGCTTATACCATATCCAAAAATTCTTTCAAACTCTTTTTGCCCAAATCCCCTTCTTTCCTTTTGCGAACAGAAACGGCATTTGCCTCCACTTCCTTTTCGCCAACAATAAGCAAATATGGAATCTTAGCTAGTTCGCCAAGGCGAATTTTATAACCAACCTTTTCATTTGAATTATCAATTTCTGCACGAATGCCGGCTTCGCTGAGTTCCTTGCAAATTTTCTCCGCATATTCCCCAAACTTTTCCGAAACAGGCAAAACTCTAACCTGCACAGGTGCAAGCCAAAACGGGAAATCGCCGGCATATTCTTCCGTTAAAATGCCTACAAAGCGTTCAATGGAGCCGAGTGCCGCTCTATGCAGCATTACCGGTGTATGTTTCTGGTTGTCTTTGCCAACATACTCCGCACCCAAACGAGCGGGCATATTGAAATCCACTTGAATAGTTCCGCATTGCCAATCTCGGCCAAGAGAATCCTTTAACACAAATTCCAATTTTGGCCCGTAAAACGCACCCTCGCCGGGGTTCAAAGTATAACTCAAACCGGCGAGTTTCGTAGCTTCTTCCAAAGCATTTTCCGCTTTATCCCAAAGTTCATCCGAGCCAACTCGTATCTCTGGGCGGGTGCTGAATTTCACGGTAATATTTTCAAAGCCAAAAACCTTGTAGAAGTCTTTCACCAAATCGCAGAAACTGCTTACTTCCGAGGCAATCTGTTCTTCTGTGCAAAAAATATGTGCATCGTCTTGAACAAAACCGCGCACTCTCATCAAACCGTGCATTGTGCCGGCAGGTTCATTGCGATGGCATTTCCCAAACTCCGCAAACCGCAAAGGCAAGTCACGCCAGCTTTTTAACCCTTGATTGAAAATCTCTATATGGCAGGGGCAGTTCATAGGCTTAATAGCCATTTCTTTTTCGCCTGCCAAAGTTTTAAACATATTGGCATCGTATTTGCCAACATGGCCGCTTTTAACCCACAGCGATTTATCCACAATCTCAGGAGTTATCACCTCTTTGTAGCCACGCTTGGTAATCTCTTTGCGAACAAAATCTTTTAGCACATTCACAAGCACCGCCCCATGCGGGTGCCAAAACACCATGCCGGGGCTGTGGTCTTCTATATGGTATAAATCCATCTCTTGCCCAATGCGGCGATGGTCTCTTTTTTTTGCCTCTTCCAAAAAATTCAAGTAGGCATCCAAACCGGCTTTGTCTGCATAGCAGGTTCCATAAACTCTGGTAAGCTGGTCGCTTTTTTGGTCTCCGTGCCAATACGCACCTGCAAGGCTCAAAACCTTAAAAGCCTTCAACTTGCCTGTGCTGGGAACATGAGGGCCTGCGCACAAATCTTCCCAGCCATTATTTGGAACTCCGGTTACATAAAAACTGAAAATCTTATCGCCACGGGCAACGGCTCTGTCAACATTGTCTCTTTTGTATTTATCGCCTTCGGTGCGTTTAAGGGCTTCTTCTAGCGGAACTTCTATGCGGGTAAATGGGCGGTCTTCTTTGACAATCTCGCTCATCTTTTTTTCAATGCGTTCAAAGTCTGCATGGGTGAGCGGTTCGGGTGTTGCAAGGTCATAGTAAAAGCCGTCTTCTACGGGAGGCCCATAAGCAAGCCTTGTGCCGGGGAAAAGAGCGCAAATCGCTTCTGCTAGGACGTGTGCGCAGGAGTGCCGCAAAACAAAGAGAGAATCCAAATCTTCGTTAGAGGCGGTGATTATGCGAAAGTTGCCGCTATCCGTAAGGGGGCGGTTCAAGTCCAGAATTTTTTCGCCGAGTTTTACGGCAATAGCTTTGCGAGCCAAGCCTTCCGAGATGCTTTTGGCTATTTCCAAACCGGTAATTCCGCTTTCAAAGGATTTTGCGGTGTTGTCCGGGAGTGTGAGTGTGATGGGCATATTGTGGTGTAAGGTAGAAAAAATTGCCCCCAATCCACAGTTTTATTTCTACATTTACCATTCATTATGGTTTCAACCGAAAAAATTAATGCAAAAGATAAAATCATGGATAAAGCCCTTGAGCTATTTTCGGCAAAAGGCTATGAGGGTGTTTCGGTTAACGAGTTAACGGCAGCTGCAGGCATAACCAAGCCAACTTTATACTATTATTTTGGGAGCAAAGAAGGGCTGTTTGA
>LIUI01000006.1:2147-4532 GCA_001462235.1 Fibrobacteria bacterium GUT307 | reverse complement strand
TGCCTGAACTAAGATTTTCAGGAATTTTCACCGTAATCGTCGTATCCGTAGCCGCTACAATTTCAGTTTCTTCATCAGAAATGTAAAACTTGAAATCGTAACGCCCTGATTGCGGGTCACACCAATTCAACACCCCTTTTGCCTTAAACACAACCGTATCGTTGGGATAGGCGCTTGCAGGAGAAGGGGATTCCGCCAGTAAACCAACCCCCAATGGAGCTTTTCCTCCGCCGTACGGGTCATCTTTGATATTGTCGTTCAGATTACTGTCGCAGGATGTAGCCAATAACGAAGTAAATGCGGAAACGGCAATTATTAGCGAGTATCTTATAATATGTTTCATTGTCATAATCTTTATTTATAATTAATTATCCGGTTTTGTGCCTATTGTCGCATTGATAGCCCTTGCAGCAAAAAGATACGGTTCAAAGCCAAAAGAATGGTCGGTTAACCGAAGTACGTGTACCACTCCGTTGACCGGTTGTATATCGGATGTTGCCACATAAGCATTTTTCATATCGCCGGTAGCAAAGTCATAGACGTAAGAATAAATGATTTGTCTTGCGCCGGCATATTTTACATTGTTCGCATCGTAGTAAACAACGCCCATGTTCATCGGTAGCTCGCCGTAAGACAGGAATGCCTGGCCGGGATAAGCAGCTATGGCGGTTGTGTCGATTTGCGGAATATCTTTCAGTAGATATTTGTCCTTTACAATGTACATTGACAATATTTCGCGCCAAACCTCCGGTTTTATCTGCCTAAAGCTTTTTATGCTATCATGCCCCATGCGATACCAGACACTGTTCAGAAAATCAAAACTGTTACGAATAGACCAGTCGGTAGGCGCAAAAAAAGTAACAACTTCGTTTTTAAATACATCTTCCATTCCTGATAGCCTGATCACCTCCACCAAGTCCTTAAAGTAATCGGGTCTTGATTCCAGAAACTGCATCATGTTCCCATCATAAGAAGGGTTAGCTTTTCCACCGTCAATTAAATAACTATCGTCGGCACAGTTGTACATGACGATGGCAATAAGACAGCATCCGGCGATTTTCTTCAATAATTTAATACTGTTTTTCATATCCACATATTTTAAGATTTATTCCCAAAACAAATTTAATTCCATAAGCGTATTGTTTATCAACGCATTCCTATGTATAGGCCACGTCCACGCTCCAACATTGAAATTGGTACGTGTCATCGGGTTCGGACAATAGTTTCTGTCATACACTTTTCCCGTACGAACCAAATCGTAATAGTAATGCCCTTCGCCGATAAGTTCCCTGCAGCGTTCCCAAAAAATATCATCCATCAGTTCGCTACCCGAAGCATAGATTTCGGAAGCATGTGCTCTGATGCGGACCCGATTGAGCAATTCGTTGGCTTTCGTATCGTCGGTACCCAAAGCGGCAAGGGCTTCGGCATACAGCAAAAGTGCACCTGCATAACGAAATACTATCTGATTACCGGAATTGGATGTAATTGTCCCGCTCCCATAAGTATCAATATTCCAGAACTTCTTGATTTCTTTAGGGGAAGTCCCAGTAGAATAGATGTATTCATCGAACCATAAATCTTTTCTTGCATCTTCTTCATACATAGGAAACAACGTAGAGAGATAATCGCCTGAATAGTAGAATATCGGCGTTGTTCTATTCAGGCATGAATAGGAAACATTGTCGGAAAACTTCGCATTCGCCATAAACACTTCATTGAAATTTATATTCTGGGCAATTTCAAACAATCCTTCGTCCGAACCTCCTCTGAAAATTATGGAACTCCGCTCTATATCGAGCAGGGAATAGGCTCCATTGTTATCCAGTTCCTCGCCCAGAGAAACAACATTCCTGTAATATTGTTCTTTATTTTTTGCATCAAACTGTACAAGCCATAGGTTTATATGCATCATCAGCGCAATGACGGAACCTCTTGAGGCTCTAACTCCTTTGCTCGAATATGAAGAGTAAACCCACGGTAGCGCTTCCGCCCTCGGATCGCCGTCAAGCAAAGGTTGTAAATCGGCAAGACAATTCTGCAAAACAATAACCCTATTGGTTCTGGGCAAAGGGTCTTCGTTATATGCGTTCGTATAATAAGGCACATCTCCAAAAGCCCTTACAATAAAGAAATATGACAAGTTACGCATGAAAATGGCTTCCGCCTTAAAACGATCCCGTTGCAACTCATTCATGCCGGGCACTTTGTCTATTTCGGCAAGCAGAATATTAGCGTCTTGAATGGTTTCATAAAACACATCCCATTGCATAATTAAGCCACCGGAAGCGCCATCGGGATATTGATTACGTAATCCGCTCATATCATTTCCTGCAAGAAAAGCTACATATCTATAATCGTTCGGAGCGTATGCCGTTATTGGAG
>LIUI01000006.1:1909-2046 GCA_001462235.1 Fibrobacteria bacterium GUT307 | reverse complement strand
GTTATTGGAGCACACCGCATATCCCCACTATAAGTGAGGAACGGACGCTTTGTCATTGTCGCATTCCGAAACGAGTTATATATGCTCAATAAAAACGCTTCCGCATTCGCTGCATTTCCCTGCGCCCAGAAATCGTC
>LIUI01000006.1:0-1632 GCA_001462235.1 Fibrobacteria bacterium GUT307 | reverse complement strand
TTTAGAAATCCATTGATAGACCAAATGTAGCAGTACGGCTGTTAGGATAACCGCCGGATGTGTCATACCCCAAACTGCTTACGTTTTCGGGATTGATGCCCGAGTAGTTTGAGAAAGTATAAATGTTGTTCATACTAAAATTAAGCTGGCACCGGCTTACCCCGAAATAGCTCAGAAGCTTTTGGGGAATAGTATAAGCCACAGATATACCGTTGATTTTGAAATAAGAGCCATCTTCCATAAATAGCGTCTGGTCATACCTGAAAGGCTGAATAATCCTTGAGCGGGTATAATCAAACGGATTGGGATAATCGGCGTTGACGTTATCTTTTGTCCAGAAATTATAAGATTCAATCGGCGTTAAAGCTCCGCTTGATGTAAGGTTCACAGTACCTGCTACAGGCGTTCCATAAGCTTTAAAACGGTCAGCCAAAGCCTTGTTGATAATATCGCGTCTCAACGTAAACGAGCAATTGGTGTTGATAGATAACGCTTTGTAGCGAAGATTGATACTGATACCACCGGTCATTCGCGGCTGTGAGTTCCCGACAATCACTTTGTCCTTTTCATCGATGATATAATCACCGTTTACATCTACATATATAGGGTCTCCTGCCTTAAAATATGCCTGGGTAGAAGTATTTCCTCCAACTCGCAAACGCTCTCCGGTAAGCGGATTGACAGGCACGTCTTCGTCGCTCGCATATACACCTTTATAGACATAGAGATAATTACCCATCGCGTTAGAACCTAATTTGTTCACTACTTGTGCATCGCTGTTGATAATCTGCCGCGCCTCGTTGGGCAGTTTTGCTATTACGTCTTTGTTGATTGCCAACGAAGCCGATACATCCAACACCCAGTTGCTTTGTTTCGATAACGGACGAACACCCAGCAAGAATTCCAGACCATAGTTGACAATACTTGTTTCCGTACTTTTTACGGCATTAAATGCATTGTGATTGGCCAAGTAAGTCGAACTAATCTGATTATCAATCTGTTTATAATAAGCCTCGCCGGTAAATCTGATTTTATTGTCAAACATTGCCAATTCAGTTCCAAGGTTCCATGAGGTCGATGTTATCGGTTTCAACTCCGGATTCGGCATATACCCTTTGTCAATAGGTATAACCGACATTCCGTTGTAAGTTTCTTCACCCAGATTGTAAGTTCCCCATATATCATAAATGCTGGCTTTATAAGTTGTACTACGCCCCCAAGACGTACGAACTGCTCCAGCATCCAAAAACTTCCATTTTTGGGCAAAAGGTTCGCGGCTGAAGTTCCAGCGAAATCCCAACGAGGGGTTTATCGCCCATTTCGCCTGCGACCCGTAAGACGAATTTATTTCGGGACGTATATTCGGGGTGAATTTATATTTGTCACCACCTGAGACAATCCCTCCAAATCCGAATTGAGGATTGATAATAAGTGCTAATGTATTATTGTTTTCTGATATATTCGCGCTTCCTTCTGCAAGGTTCGGCATGCCGGATGTCCATATATGGTCGCTTGCCAATCCTCTCAACGTGATAGAATTACCGCTTGATTTTTCGGATAGAAGTTCAAAGCCTCCCTGTAATCCGAGATTTATTACTCCAAGTTGAAAAAACTTGTCCATCAATGAGCGGA
>LIUI01000005.1:13202-13522 GCA_001462235.1 Fibrobacteria bacterium GUT307 | reverse complement strand
TCCCCTCAAAATCCCGCTCCTTAAGCAACTTCCTCACCCAACTCGCACTTACCGCACCTCCTTCCTTTTCCAGCCTCGGTATTTCCACCACCTCGCAGCCATATTCGGGCAATATCTTCTTCATCTCCTCGTGGTAATGCCTTGTAACCGGATCAAAAGGCTCTTGGCCTACAAACCTTGTTTTTATGTTCAATTCAGGAGCTATTCCCGCTGCGAATATGAGCAAATCCAAACTTACGTCTTGTTCTGCGGCTTGTTCTTCTGAAGTGCCACTCTTGCCAAAATATTCGTTAAAGGTTACAGAAGATATGATAAATTTT
>LIUI01000005.1:0-13069 GCA_001462235.1 Fibrobacteria bacterium GUT307 | reverse complement strand
GATAAATTTTCCAGATGGCAAAACGGTGACATTTTTTAAATCTGCTGTGTTTTTCTTGACAAGTTTGTACCTATCGGCAAAGGAGAATTCGGATTTGTCTTCTTCTACCACGAATATGTAGAGATGCTCTGCTTTATTTGCGGCGTATTCTATCAAATATCTGTGTCCTAAGGTAAAAGGGTTGCAGTTCATTACTATGGCACCGCAGTTTTGGAAATTTTGTTTGTGTTTTTTCAGATTCACTGAGTAATTTTTAAAATCAGGAAGAATTGTAGGTATAACACTAAGGGCATATTCAATTTTTTCTTTTGGTTCAATATAAAAATCATCGCAAGAATTGTCGCACTTTATTTTGTTTGTGACTATATCATATAAATGCTTGGCTATAATTTCATTGCCGTAACCTCCGAAATGACTACCATCAAGAAATATGGTTTTATCCGAATTAAAAAATTCATCCGGAGGTTCATAAAATTCTACATCCATTTCCAGTACCCAGTAATTGCTTACTAAAATATCAGCATCCCTTCGATTCATAGGTAGTACTTATGTAATGGCACGCTTCCCTAAAATCAGGGTCTAGCTCCTAATACTCAATTGCCGTGTCTCAATCTTTTAAAAAGAGCCTCACGTGGAAGGTCTAAACGCTATAAAAATGGGAATTATATGTCTTTCGGCAACAAACAGTCGCTTTTTTCTTGAAAAAGAGATGAAATTTAAGAATTTTTTAGATTTTTTTTCAAAAAAAGCGATACGTGGACGAAAAAAATCTATATTTCCCTCAATTCAAAAAGGAGATATTTTGTTATGGTAACTGCAATGCAACTGCGCATGATTAAAGATTGCTACAACAGTGATAGGAATGCCCTACAGACCAAGCTAGAAGAGTTTGGAGCTTCTTCTAACGAAGAAAAATCAACTATTCTGCTGAAAGCAATGGGGTCGCCTAATGATGTTTTTTATTCGTGCGGAGAGTCAAACGAGGATGACTCAGAACAATATGAGGCTTTGGTTGGAGCCTTTTATTCAGGTGTTTGGCGATCCAATTCAGTATAGGAGATAATACGCAGATGTCTGAATTTAAACTCGACGAACAGAAGCTTCCTTATATTTGCCAGCAACTTGGAATTAGCAATCCTGACGACCAAGCCTTGGTTAAGTCTTTGTATCATGATTTCTTATACTTTTATGAAGACGTGAGAACACAGCATCTTTCTCCTATAGTCATGGCTCTAGAGCATCACATTAGAATACACAACGATAAAAAAGATTTTAGAATCATTAAAAATTAAAGCCAAATACTCACAAGTTTCAATCTTATTCGCCGGTATTTCCAAGTCAAATCTGAGTTGTTTATATATTTCTTCTTCAAAAATATTAGTCGCCATAATTATAACTTTATCAAAACTCAATGCATTGATTTGTTCAGGTGGAACCACTTGAATGCCATCTAATTTTTTATGCCATTTGGCACTATTATTATCAGACAATGCAATTATTTCACAATTATTGGAAAATTCATAAAAACTCATTATTTTTTTGTAAAGAAAACCTGTGCCAAAAATAATAATCCTCTTTTTTTTCTGCAAAGTTTTTTCAATATTTGAAAAAAGAATATCGTTTATTATCCTTTCCGTGCATTTGCCATCCATTGGAATGCACCGATGCAATGCGGTTTCTCTGACAAGTTTCTTTTCATCATCGCCGTTGCGAATCATATCTAAAAATTTCACTATGTCATTATTTCCTGTTCCTTGATAATAGCTTTCAATCAATGAAACCAAAGGCGGAAATATCGGCTCATCATAATCAATATTTTTAAGATATAACACCGGAACACCTACAACGGCAGATTCCACCATCAAAGCACTCCTGTCTGTCACAATAGCATCTGCATTTAGCAAAGACGGACGATAGTCGTCTTGCCAGTCAATATAAACATTTGTCGCCGAGCCAATGATTTCCAGCAACTTTGCGGATTTTTGGTTACTCGTTTCATTGATAGCATCGTCACCAAAACGTGGGTGAGGCAAAAATATGAAAAAGAAATCATCTTCATATTGCGTTAGTTTTTCAGCAAATTCAATATACTCTTCCAAATAAGGAGTTACCTGCTTTTCTACACCGGAATCTAAAATAATTTTCGCAAAATGCACGTGCCAAACAACAATCTTTCTGTTTTTTATTTTCATTCGTAAATCATTCGGCAAGGCAAATTTTTCTTTTTGAATCAAAGAATCAAATCTCGGCGTACCTAAAGCCCGAACTGCTGTTATATTTTCACAATATTTTTCATATTCTCGTTTAAATTCCTCAGACAGGGTGTAAATTCTCCACGCATTTTTTAAAACCGGTTCTCGGAAATGGTCGTGCCGTGCCGCCTTAGTATCTGCCAACTCAATTCCATAAGGTATATAAATCACCTTAATTCCCTTCATTTTTAAGCGTAAACTGTATAAGTGCGGTTTTCGGTGCAATATTTCATAAGGAGTTTGAATTACAGCAAAGTGCGGATTGAATTCTTCAAAATTAGAGTTGCTAAATGATACAAAATCCAAATTATTCTCTTTCAAAAAAGTTTTGGCAGATTTCGTGTGTTGTGAAACGTCAACCCCATCTTGCACAAGATAAAGCCTTACATCAAAACGAATATCACTTGCACAACTCGCAAAAAAATTCTCCCACGATGGCCAGAACGATGCAACTTGAAAAAGAAAAGCTATTCTAATCGGTTCGTCTATGTTCATAAATTCCCCGCCGGTTGCAAACTGCCGCTTTCTTCTCTTTTTTTCTCAGCCATTTTCCACACAATTCCAAACTGCTCCGAATGCTCTATTTCCCTGTCCGTAATGCGTGGATTAAACAACTTCCCTTCTTCCGCATGGCTCAAATTATATTTGGCATCATAAAAATTCGGCATCAAACGCAATGCTTCGGCAAAATATGGTTTTGCGGTGTCTATACCTCGCTGCTGCAACACGCAGCAACCTATATTATTTGCAAACTCCGCCCGATAAGGCATTTCCTTAGCTCCAAGCCTTAGCCAATGCTCCGCACTTGCAAAATCACCCATATAACGATAATACCCAGTACCCAAATAAAACGCCGCCCACGGATTTGAGTGCTTATTCAGCACCTCCGCAAAAAAATCATTAGCCTTATCCGTATGCCCAAGTCGATAATACAGCTTGCCTAAAATTATTTCCTTTTCATTTACGCTGTAGTTAGTATGCTCAACTATATCTTCCAATTTTTCAAGGCTGTACCGACCATATATTCTCTGATTGTCTTCTTCAACTCGATTGCGGTCTCCGGAATAGTTTTCTTCATGCACACGGTAACGCAAAAGCGGCTTATCTACATGCTTGAACACAGCACCCGCATCAATCAAATCAAATATATAAGCGTGGTCGCAGCAAACAGGCGTTTCAAGCGAATAACGAAGATGGTGCTTTTCTATGAAATCACGTTTTACCAATACATTCATTCCCAAATTGGAAATTCCATAGCCAATCATTATAACGGCGAGTAAATCATTGTTGCGGTGATAGTAATCTTCGTGCCCACGCAACCGCACGGTGTTCAGTTGCTCGTCAACAAATTCAATGTCATTGTAAACGCAATCCGCATCAGCGAATTTTTCAATCATTCTAACCTGTTCATATAACTTTTCCCGGTAATAAATATCATCATGGTGGATAAAAGTGATGTATTTGCCGTTCACATAATTATCCAAAGCCTCATTATATCCGTTCACAGAACCTTTGGACTTCTGGCGAAAATACTTAATTCGCTCATCCTTATACGAAGCTATTATATTCGGAGTATCATCATCAGAAGCATCAACAACCACAAGCTCAAAATGCGGATAACTCTGCGCAAGCACACTGTCAATCGCAATGCGAATATATTTTTCGCCATTGCGAACCGGAAGAATTACGGAAACTAAAGACTTCATTGAACCTCCATTATTCTTTTCACAGTTTCCCGGCTCTGTGCCACCACTGCATCCATGTTCCAATATTCAAAATTCCCAAACCTGCCATTCAAAAATATTTTCTGCCCATTGAAATAGTTTCTGATTTCCGCCATATTTTTTCTATGCTCCAAATCATAGATAACATAAGCATAAGGAAAACGTTTCAGCGTAAAAGACTGCACCTCATTCGCATTATATGCAAATCCTATTTCTATCAATCCGTCCATAAACCGCTCCTGCAATTCTTCATCAGGGAGTGCCGCTGTTTTGTCTCCATCACGGTAAGTATATTCCATCATATAAGTAGCCGTGCCATCCTTGTGATAATTCTCCCCAAGAAAATCGACCTTGCTTATGCGATGGAAAATCACATCAGGATCCGCAACCATAAACGCAAAGTCATTGCCAACTCTATTCATAGACACGGTTGCCATCGCTATGACAATATTGTTGTGCCTCAAGTTGCGACCGGCTGTTGCTGCTCGCTCGTCAATGCCTTTGTAAATTTCAGTTAAAATATTCACAGGAATGCAAGATGCCAGCAAGTCGCCTTCAAACTCGGCATTTGCCGCCGCAACACGCCATCCATTATTTAATTTCAGCACGGAATTCACTTCGCAAGATGTGTGGATTTTAACTTTTTCATTTAATTTGTTCACAAATGCTTTTACAAACGCTGCCATGCCACCCGCCTTTGGATATGAAAAATACAACTGATGGGTATATCCGTCTATGGTTTCGCCCGTAGTGCTTCGCAATATATCTTCGTCAGCCGGTCGCGGAATACGCTCCACCATTTGCGTATCCATAAACGCCGGATCAAATTTCCATATTTTTTCGTTGTATGGGTGCAGATACAGATTTGTAATGCCTTCGCCGAAAGTTTTCAAGAAAAATTGAAGCATATTATTGGCAGGGTAGTCTCTGTAAGGGTTTTGCAAAAATCCGTTTACGCATTTTGCTCTATCTCCCTCGGAAAGTTTTGACAAATCGTTTTCAAAAGGATATTGCACAAAACGCCCTTTATGTATAATTCTATTTGAACGCCGCAATTCGTGCTTGTTCTCTCCAAGCATATCCAGCATAAAATTCAAGGTTTCCTTGTCTTTTGAAAAAAATATGTGCGGGCCTATATCCACCGCAATTCCGTTGTGGATAAAACTGCGGCATAAGCCTCCCGGCTCGCTCTCTTTTTCCAATATATCGATAGCTGTTATTTCCGGGGCATCTTGCAAAAAGCAAGCCAATGAAATTCCGGCAAGCCCGCCGCCGAGTATAATGACTTTCATGAAAATTTCTCCTTATTTTGCACATCCCTTTCCACGGAAGCGAGGCGTTCCGGGGTTCCCATATCCTTCACATATTCCGCAGAACGGTAAGCGAACACTTTGCCTTTTTGCAGCAGTGGCAAAATCAAATCAAGCTCCAAATCACGCTTCACCGCTTCGCCTGTCGGAAGGCTGTCACCGCCCAATATGTACAATCCGGCATTGACAAGGTTAGGCAAATCGCCACGCTGCTTGTCGTTTTTCGATTTCCAGTCCAGAACTTTTTCATCGGCATCAATTATGATAATATCGCTGTCGTGCGGATGGCTGTTAGGATGCGCGAACAATGTAATTGCAGCTCCTTTTTCTTTGTGGAAACCGATAAACCGCTCCAAATTCACATCAAAATACACATCGCCAAACAAGAGCAGCGTGTCTTCTCTTGGCAATAGAACCAAGGCACCGCCTGTGCCTAAGGGTTCCTTTTCTACAATGTAATCAATGTGCACGCCAAAGGCAGTGCCGTCTCCAAAATAATTGCGGATAACATCGGCTTTATAGCCTATAATCAACGTAATCTGCTCAATGCCTTGCAAAGACAAAGTTTTAATATGGTATTCCAATAGAGGTTTGCCGGCAATGGGTATCATAGGTTTAGGCAAATCCGGGTAAATTGCTTCCATGCGTGTTCCTCTGCCGCCAGCCAAAATTGCCGCTCTCATAATGCCGCCCTCGCCGCCAACTGGATGGCCTCATCGGAAGTGTGCTTGGCTTTCCAGCCTGCCGTGTGTATTTTGGATAAATCGTATTGAAATCTTGGCACATCTCCTAGCCATCCAACGGAACCGCCTGTATATTTGTATTCCACATCTTTCAAGCCCATTTCTTCGCATACCATATCCGCAATTTTTTTCACCGTGGTTGCGCTTTCCACACCGGCATTATATATATTCATGCCCGCTTCAAAAGGCAAAAAGAGCATCGCTTCAATCAAATCCTTCACATAGATGTACGGTTTTTCCTGCTTCCCATCGCCGAGTATTTCAAGCTCCTTGGGATTTTTGCGCAATTTTTTTATAAAATCATACACCGCGCCATGAGTCAATCTTGGGCCTACCACATTCGGGAAACGAATGATGTTCGCTTTCATGCCATTCATAGCGGTAAAAGCAGAAATCATAGCCTCAGAAGCGAGCTTTGCTCCGCCGTAGTAGGAAATCGGCCGCAAATCGCCGGTGTTTTCCCGCAAAATTTCCCGCTTGTCGCCATACACCGCAGAGGTAGAAGCGAACAGCAATTCCTTTACGCCGTGCTTGTACATAGCGTTCAGAATATTTATCGTGGTTTCGAGCGTATCGCAAATATCGATGGACGGATTTTTCTCGCTCTTTTGAATATCGGAGTTGGCGGCAAGGTGGTATATGCGTTCAAATTTGTGAAGGGCAAATATTTCATCCAGCTTTACGGCATCGCAAATATCCTGCTCATAGAATACGCAGCGAGGATTTTCCAAATTATGTTTTTTATCCACGCAAACAACCGTATGTCCCAATTCGAGCAGGGCATCGCTTAAATGGCTTCCTATAAATCCGGCACCACCGGCAATCAATATATTCATATCAATATCCTTTGGGCTTGTCGCCCACATATATTATTGTTGAACCGTTATAGCTAAACTCAAATTTCATATACCGCAAATACGCCAGCGCATTTTTCACGGCATTGTGGCGATGCTCCGGCACATAAAACAGCAAGAAACCGCCGCCGCCCGCACCTAAGAGCTTGCCGCCCGTAGCTCCTGCCGTCATCGCTTTTTCATAAGCCTCGTCAATAAATGGCGTGCTGATAGCTCCTGCCAGCTTTTTCTTTTGCTCCCAATTGGCGTGGAGCAGAGGCCCCATAGCATCGATATTGTCGTTTATAAGCTCCCTGTGCAACTCGTCTGTATATCGGCTGATTTTGAGTTGAGCCTGTTCTTTGTCGCTGTCTGTCGCAACATTTTTTCCCTGCTCGGAAAGAATTGCAGATGCTGAACGCAAATCCCCGGTATAGAACATCAGCAGATTATTTTCCAATCTGCTCACAGCTTCGTTAGACATAATAACCGGCTCAACATCCACATGGCCATCCTTCTTAAAGCGATAAACATGCAACCCGCCGAATGCCGCCGCATACTGGTCTTGCTTGCCTATGGGTTCGCCCAAAAGCTCAATTTCCGTGCGGCAGGCTTCTGCTGCGAGTTTGCCGGGAGAGACATATTTTCCTGTATATGCGTATAATGTATGGAGCAAACACACAGTAAAAGAACTGGACGAACCAAGCCCTGTTCCCGCCGGGACATCTGCTGTTGAAGTAATCTCAACTCCGTTTATTCCAAATTGTTCAAGCAACACACGAAAAATCGGGTGCTTAAGCTGGGAAGGCTCGCTTGCAATCTCATTGCTTGAATATTTGCAAACCAGCTTATCCGGGTGAAAATACGGATGGATGGACAAGTATATATATCTGGATAAGCCCGCAGACAAAACCGCACCGCCGTGTTTCTCGTAAAATACCGGCAAGTCCGAACCGCCGCCGCAAAAACTGACTCGCATAGGGGTTTTGACAATAATCATACCGCCCTCTTTAAATGTTCTTTGCCGCAGAGTTTCTTGTAAAATATCGCCATCATCAAGTGGTCAAAAATTATATGGATATCTTCTGTCACCTGCATGCTCATAACAGGCACATGCACGGATATGTCCGCAATTTTTCGTAGTTTGCCGCCATCGTAACCCGTTAATCCGGCAGTCAAAGCACCTTCCTTTTTTGCAAATTCAATCGCATTCAAAACATTGGCGGAATTGCCGCTACCGGAAATCCCGATAACGAGGTCTTCGCTTTTTACTTTGCCGCGAAGCTGGAATTCAAATATGGCATCGTAGCCGATGTCGTTGGCTATGGCCATAACCGTTGCGATGTTATCATTCAAGCATATAAATCAGAATTTCTGCTCTATATATTCGGAAATGCCTTTGTTGAAATCATTCACAAAATGCGATGCGGTTGTTGCGCTGCCGCCATTGCCCATTATATAAATTGCCGCATCTTTTTGCCGTGCGTTTTCAATAGCATCCATCAAGGCGTTAACTTCCATCGCATCTATTTGCCGCAATACGGATATTTCCAATTCTATATATTCCTTGATGGCATCTGCGTAATTCACATCATTCTCCTATAAAGACCATTTTATCACGGTTTTAAAATCATTGAGCACATCTTGGTCAAAAGCATAATAAATATCATCTTCGGTTTTTACTTCCACAGTTTCCGATATAAGTATCCGCAAATATTTTTTGCACAGTTCATTTTCCCGAATTAATTTCACCGCTTCATGAAAATCTGCCTCATCGCTGCGGTTGTTTCCCACAATTACAAGACCTTTTTCCAAAATCTTCCGTGTATTTATCAGCACTGCATCTTCGTTCACCCCCAAAAGGCAGATTGTGCCCTGCGGAGATATAAGTTTGAGTATCTGCCTTATTGCGACTTCGCTTCCCGCATTGCCTACGCACTCAAAAGCGTGGCTGATGGTTAAATTCGGAGGGACATTGTCTATATAGATGTTTTTGGTTGCAAAAGAGAATTTGCGTGATTTTCGCGCTGTTTTGCCGAATACATAAATTTTGGCATCAGGATATTTGCAACGCAATGCAAGGCTCATCACAAAACCCATGCTGCCGTCTCCCCACACCCCAAAGACATCGGAGTCTGTCTGTCGAGTGGCTTCAAATGTGGAAATCGCATTCAAGGCCACGCTCAGAATTTCGCTGAACACATAAACCACAGAATCGTTTTCCACAGGGATAACCCTATTATGCGGCAGGGCAAACATATCCCGCATAAAGCCATCATATCCGCTGGAGGCGAATTTGCTGCCCGCTCTGTAATTGGCTTTCCCGTTTCCCTCTGCTGCTTCAAGCGGAACAAGGACAACTTTTTTGCCGTTCTCAAGCCGCCCGCTGTAATCGTGGATAACCGTTCCGGTTGCTTCGTGTATAAGTGCCATTGGAAGTTTTTCTCGCATTACTTCCTTTTTGCGTTTGCCGAGATAATACCGTTGATCGGCGGCGCAAATGGCCATGTAATTGGGTTTTACAAGCACGGAATCACCGGTGCATTTTATTTCACGTTGTTTCATCTCTATGCGTTTGGTATCCATAAGCCTGTAAATTCTGCCTATCATGCATTACGCTCCTTTAAAAGAGCTTCTGCCACTTCCAAATCATAAGGGTTTATAATTTTCATGTTGAAATACTCTCCCTGCACCAGCCTCATTTCATATCCGGCTTTAAGCCAAAGGCGAGGAAATTCGCTTTCTTTATGCAAAGGAACTCCCGTGCCTAAAAGCTCCTTTAGTTTAGCAAGTGAATAGGATTGCGGGGTTTGCTCCGCATACAGATGTTCGTGGCTTGGAACTTCATCCAGAGAGGCACCGTTTTTTGAAACCAAAATTGCATCATTTGTGACTATAGCGGTATTGGCTGCGCCGTGCTTTTTTACGGTTGCAATATGCTCGTCAATTAATCGTTGCGTTATAAACGGACGGATAGCATCATGGGCTATCAACATATCTCCGTCTTGGATTTGCCAAGTTTCATCTATATAGCAAACAGAAATGTCAATGGACTCCGTTTTGTTCACACCGCCGGATATAACTGCGTATTCTTTGCCCATAAAATCGTATTGCGAAAGCATATCTTCGGCATAGAGTTTCCATTCTTCCGGCACTATGATCAAAATTTTTTCAATGTTTGGATTTACCGTAAATTGTTCCAGTGTGTGTATGATAATCGGTTTTTCGCCAAGAAGTAAAAACTGCTTTGGCATATCCTGCCTGTGCATTCGCACACCCAGTCCAGCGGCTAATATTCCGGCGTATATCATTCGTGCTCCATAAAATATTTTGCAAGAGGCAAATCACCGGGGTAGGTAATTTTTAAATTATGCTCGGTGATAAAATGTTTCTTTATTTTTGCTTCAAGCGGCAATTGCTGGACAATAGCGGTTGCCGGTGAATTTGCGGAAAAACAATTATGCAGCATTTCAAAGCGAAATGCTTCCGGTTTCTGTATCAGATAAAACGATGAGCGGTCAACAAATTGCATGCCATCGCATCCAAGACTGTCCGTTATATGCTGTGCCGTGATTGCCGCATCAAAATCATCCAGCAGGGCAAAATATTCATCTACGGTTTTCGGTTTTAAGAATGGTCGGGCTGCATCTGCAAACAAAACTTTTTCGCAATTAGGATAGCGTGATTTTATATATTCCAGCCCGCTTTTCACCGAAGCGTTGTGCGTATTTCCGGCCAAGGCACATTCTGCTCTGTATGCAGCGGAAAGCCTCTCCATTTCATTTTCGGCACACACAATCAACGTTTTAGTATTCTTAAGCGAATCGGCAACATATCCTATAATTTCTTTGCCGCAAAGCATATTGTACTGCTTGGGCGAATTATTCCCAAATCTTGCGCTGGTCCCGCCGGATAGAATTATGGATATGTTCATTCTACCTCTTTCTATTAGACATACGGTAATTAAAATTACCACACATCTAAATATACTAACTTTTCTCTAAAAAACAAGGAAAAAGTTAAAAAAGTTAAATTTTCGTTTATTTTTTGCTTATTTTCTTAAATATGGGGGAAAAACAGGTTTTTATAGGTTTAAAAAAATTTCGGGAAAGGAAACGTTTCCGACAAAATCAACTTGCCGAAATGCTGGGCATAAGCAATACGGTTTATAATTATTGGGAAAAAGGACGAAACAATCCTTCTTTTGTTATTTATCAAAAATTGATTGAAATGGGAGCTACAGTTGAAGAGTTATTTGGCATACCTTACTCTGCAAGAGCAGATGAAGGTGAGCCTGGTTTGCTGGAAGAAATTAAAAATTTGAAAAAGCGTGTGGAAGATTTGGAAAGAGGAAAGAGCCATCTGTCGAGGGTCTAGGGTTCTTAGAGTCTCCTACCGAGGCTCGCTTCAAAAATTATTTAACACCCACACCAAGTGCAACCGTCAACGTGTGCCTGTGCAACATCACGTTGCATTATCGGACTCAAATTCCAGCCAGACATTGACAAACCAAAATGACTGTCGGCAGTGAAGCCTACTAATCCAGGAATAAAAATTCCCAAAATGGCTATCATAATGTTCTTTTATCTTAGCTATTATAAACCAATTCCCTCGCAATCTCCAAGGTTTCCGTGCAATAAAACCAAAGATGCTCAAACAAAAGTCAGATACGCCCTATCAACTCCCTAACAAAACTCCGCAAAATTAACATACTTATAAAACTCGCTTTCTTTTGCCAAATTTAACTCATCTATGCTAAATATTTTTTCTGCCGTCTTCTTTGCAATAATTTGTTCTATTTTTGGCTTTAATCCTCTTAAATCTTCCGTGATTATTTCAAAAACAATTTCTATGTCTATTCCTTCATAATTGTGAACTATTTTATTGCGGAAATCTTTTATGCTTTGCCATTCTATGTCTTGATATTCCTGCTTTAATTCCTCACTGATTTTGCCGACATTCTCGCCGATATTTGCAAGCAAAGTTAAAGATGCATTCAAGTTCAACTGCTCGTTGTATTCATAAAATTCTTCTGCATTTGTTATGTTTTCCGTGTATTTCCAAATCTTGCCGGAATACTCCAAAATATTTAACAGATAAAGCAAATCATTTTCTTTATGCGGTGACATAAACCATATCCTTCAACGCCCTATGCAAAACAATGGGGTTGGCATACTTTTTTATCATTATGTCTATCTTTTTGTTAGTAAGGATTTCAAGCTCTCTTTTAAGTCTTCTCAAATCAGCCAGTTTGCAACTGTCCGCATCTATGTAAAAATCTATATCATTTGCAGGTTCTCCACGAGCAAAAGAACCGAAAATGCCAATTTCTTTCAGCATGTATTTATTAAGCAGATTGCTTTGCCTTATGGCCTTTTCCAAAATATCCACGCTATCCATATAGGAAAATGTAGAAATTTGCAAGGCACCCCGTCCAAACTCGGAAATGCTCACAAAATGATAGGCTGCCCGCGAGTGGCAGCCCAATTCAAGATGCTCAAACAAAAGCCAGATACGCCCCATCAAATTCTAATTCTATATCTATTCCTTCATAATTGTAAACTCCATATCCGACAACACCCCTCAAACCACATCAACAACCTCAGACCCCTGAAGCAATTCCCCAACACCCACACCCAGCACAGCCGCCAACTTCGGTGCAACCTTCTTGCCGTAGTTCTTCCTACTTGCTTCGTAATCACACAGTGTGCTTTTGGCAATGCCGGTCAAATCAGAGAGGGCTTTCAGAGTTAAGCCTTTATCCAATCGCAATGCTTTCAGTTTTTGACCTGTGCTTGAACTATTTTCAAGCAAATTAAGCAATTCTATCTTTTGCTCTTTTATTTTAGCCTTGTTTATTCGCAAATCTTTGGGGTTGCTTTTTGCATAGGTTTTCGCACTGAACTCGGCGGTGATATGACCTGCAAGGGCTTGCACCGCAGGCTCGGGCGAAGCCCCCTTGCCGTGGCTATGGGTCACCCTAGATATTACATCAACGCTTATACCCTCAACCTTCATATTCTTGGCATCTTCCGCCTTGCCTTCTGCTTTGCCATTCGTCTTGCCATCTTGGTAACTGGTGCTTAACATGCTGCGAGCATTGCGAATGGACTCCATGTAAGAGCGATAACGCAAACGCTCTGCTTCGGTCATATTGTCTTCTTTCAAACGCTCACGAGCTTCAGGCAAACCGGGAGCAGTGAAACT
>LIUI01000004.1:21790-24753 GCA_001462235.1 Fibrobacteria bacterium GUT307 | reverse complement strand
CCGGTTGCAATTCCTGAAAGAATCAAGAATAGCCAACTTTTATTGCCAATGGCTGCAATCTCACCGTGTTTGCAACGCAGCAAAAAACGCAGAAAGCAAAGCATATATGACCCACACGGGGGCTAAGGTAGAAAATTTCTAGCGTACTTGTATAATATAATATTTTCTATATTCCCCAAAGGGATTTTTATATGAATTACGGTTATAGTAATAGATTTAGAAATGTGCTTGCCATAGCCAAGAAAGAGGCTGGAGCTACCGGTAGCGACTACGTTGGTTCCGAGCATTTGCTCATGGCCTTGCTTAGGGAAGGCAATGGTGTTGCAGTAGAAGCACTCAGAAACGTGTCCATAGATTTGGCGGCCCTGCACAACAGGCTTGCCAAGTCCGTGACGGCAAACGGCCCGGATATTTTGCGGCAAGGCACAAAAGGCACCGAACAAGAAGTTGGGCTTCGCTTTAGCCCTCAGGCAAAGGCTCTTTTGGAAAACACCCTTTTGGAAGCAAAAACCATGGGTAGCCGCCAAGTTGGCACAGAGCATTTGCTTTTGGCAATCTTGAACCCCAAAAACGATCCTTTCCCAAAAGATATTTTGAACGCTATGGGTATAAGCTACGATATGATAAGGCAGGCGGTTCAAGATATAATAGATGCGGATTTTGATTCCTCAGAAGTTTCAAGCGAATTTGGCCCCGTTCAAGGCAAACCGCGCAAAAGCAAAACCCCTATGCTGGATATGTGCAGCATAGACCTTACGGAGATGGCTCGCCAAGGCAAGTTAGATCCAATAATAGGCAGGCAAAAAGAAGTTGACAGATTAGTCCAAATTCTATCTCGCAAAAAAAAGAACAATCCTGTTTTGGTAGGGGAGCCGGGCGTTGGAAAAACAGCCGTTATAGAAGGCTTGGCGCAAAGAATTGCAGCGATGGAAGTTCCGGAAAATCTGGAAGATAAAAGAATTGTTTCTTTTGACATGACCAGCCTTGTAGCCGGCACAAAATATAGAGGCCAGTTTGAAGAAAGAATAATAACGCTATTAACCGAACTGCGCAAAAACAAAAATATAATTGTGTTCATGGACGAACTGCACACAATAATAGGCGCAGGCGGTGGCGAGGGCGGGCTGGATGCCTCCAATGTTATGAAACCCGCTTTGTCAAGGGGTGAAATCCAGTGCATTGGAGCAACTACCTACAAAGAATTTCGCAGGTATGTAGAGAAAGATGCCGCTTTGGAACGGCGTTTTCAGAGCATGCCCGTAGAGCCGCCATCCGTAGCAGACACAATTGAAATTTTGCGAGGCTTAGCACCCAAATACGAGGCTCATCACAAAGTGGTTTACGATGAAGATGCGTTAAAAGCGGCAGCAAATCTTTCTGAGCGTTATTTGAGTGAGAGGCATTTGCCCGATAAAGCCATAGATATTATGGACGAAGCCGGTGCGCAAACCCGCATTGCAAATTTAACTCCACCGCCGGAACTCTACGCAAAAGAACGTGAGTTAAAAGCTGTTTCTGCAGAAAAAAAGGAAGCTGTTGCAAAAGCGGCTTCTGAGCAGGATTATATGCAAGCGGCTATTCTCAGAGACAAAGAAAAAAACATAAGCGAAGAGCTGGCAAAAATCAGGGAAGTTTGGACTACTTCCAAAAAGCGAGAGCCTATAGTGGTAGATAGTGATAAGGTGCGGGAAGTTATAAGCAGAATCACAGGCATTCCCGTGAACCGCATAGACGAAAATGAAAGCAAAAAATTGTTGAATTTGGAAAATGAATTAAAAGAGAGGATTGTTGGGCAAGATGAGGCTGTTGTTGTGCTTTCAAAGGCTATACGCAGAACCCGCACCGGGCTTAGGAATACAAAACGCCCCGCTTCCTTTATGTTTTTAGGGCCTACGGGCGTTGGAAAAACCGAACTCGCAAAAGCTCTAAGCGTCCAGCTTTTTGGAACAGACGAAGCTCTTATCAGAGTTGATATGAGCGAATATATGGAAAAATATTCCGTGAGCCGTTTTGTAGGCTCACCACCGGGTTATGTTGGCTACGAAGACGGGAGCCAACTTGTAGAAAAAATTCGCCGCAAACCGCATTGCGTTTTGCTTCTAGACGAAATTGAAAAAGCACATCCCGATGTGCTGAACATTCTTTTGCAAATTTTGGACGATGGACGTTTAACGGATTCTGCGGGACGCACGGTAAGTTTTAGGGATGCTATTATTGTTATGACATCTAATGCAGGCACCAAGGAAATTTCGCATAAGGGTGGGATGGGCTTTGCTCTTAGCACCGAGACAGCAGATGATGAGCGAATTTCCTCTTCGGTTAAGGATGCTTCCAAACGAGTTTTCACTCCTGAATTTTTGAACCGTATTGACGAGCAGATGGTGTTCCACTGCCTGAGCAAAGATACATTGCTTTCCATTGTGGATATTCAGCTTAAAGACTTGCAAAAAGATTTAAGCGAAAAGAAAATAACCCTGCAACTGGACAAGGAAGCAAAGGAATTCATAGTAAACGATGGCTATGATTCTTCCCTCGGTGCACGTCCGCTCCGCCGCAGCATTCAACGCTTGCTGGAAGACGAACTGGCAAACCGCTTTTTACTAGGTGAAGCACCGGAAAATTCCGTGATAAATGTTGGAGTAAACGACGGAAGGCTCTCGTTTGCGGTTGGCGTATAAATGAAACTATCCATAGCTCCAATGCTGGAACTAACAAACCGGCATTTTAGGTATTTTGCACGTCTTTTAACAAAGCGAACTTTGCTTTACTCAGAAATGGTAAGCACCGGTGCAATTTTGCACAACAAACCGGAAAAATTTTTGGAATATAATAAGGAAGAACACCCTGTTGCATTGCAGCTTGGCGGTAATTCCCCAAAGGATTTGGCAGAGTGTGCAAAAATCGGCGAAGATTTTGGCTATGACGAAATAAACCTCAACTGCGGCTGCCCAAGCGAGCGAGTG
>LIUI01000004.1:2571-21691 GCA_001462235.1 Fibrobacteria bacterium GUT307 | reverse complement strand
TGCGGCTGCCCAAGCGAGCGAGTGCAAAGCGGTTCTTTTGGTGCCTGTTTAATGAGAGAAGCAAATTTAGTTTCAGAATGCGTGGCTGCCATGCAAAATGCCGTAAAAATTCCCGTAAGCGTTAAAACCAGAATAGGAATAGATAACGATGACTCATGGGAATTTTTTTTGAATTTTATAGAAAGCATTGCAAAAACAGGTTGCAAATATTTCATAATTCACGCCCGCAAAGCATTGCTCAAAGGTTTTTCACCAAAAGAAAACCGCACCATTCCATCGTTAAACTATGAAACCGTTTTTAAGCTAAAAGAAACGCACCCGGATTTTGTGATTTCCCTAAACGGAGGGATTAAAAATTTGGCCGAAGCAAAAAATATTCTGCAAAAAACAGATGGCGCAATGATTGGCAGGGCGGCCCACAAAACTCCATGGATTTTGGCAAATGCAGATTCAGAAATTTTTGGTGTTCCGGATATGAATAACACCAGTTCAGAGATACTTGAACAATTTTTGCCTTACGCCCAGTCTGAGTTAAAAAAAGGCGTCCCGCCCAACATAATAACCCGATCTTTAATGGGACTTTTTCATGGAATGCCCGGAGCCAAAAACCACCGTGCTCATCTCCATTCTCTTTTATCTTTAACATAAACGAGTTCGCCAAGAGCCTTTGCTAAGTCTGTGCAACCATCGCCGCTTAGTGCACAGGTTTCTATAACCGCTTGTTTATGCCTTGCAAATGCCTTCTTTGCTTTTGAAATGTCCAAATCATTTTTATTGAGTGCAACCACAAATTTTTTCTCAAGCAATTTTGGGTGAAATGCTTCCAATTCCTTTTTTAGCATGCAAAAAGTTTTCCAAGCATTTTCTTCAAAACCATCAATTACAAAGAGCAATGCACGGGTTCTCTCAATATGCTTCAAAAATCTATGCCCCAAACCCTTGCCCTCGCTTGCGCCTTCAATAAGTCCCGGAATATCTGCAACAACAAAACTCCTGTCTTTATCTTGCACAATTCCGAGCACTGGTTCCAGAGTTGTGAAAGGGTAGTCTGCAACTTTTGGTTTTGCGCTTGAAATTTTACGCACAAGCGAGGATTTCCCGGCATTAGGGAAACCTACTAAGCCAACATCTGCCATGAGTTTTAGCTCTAAATTCAAAATGCGTTTTTCGCCCGGCTTTCCGCTTGTGTGCTGCCTTGGTGCCCGGTTTGCCGCAGTTGCAAAACGAGAGTTCCCCAAACCACCCGCCCCCCCCTGTGCAGCTATCCACGCAGAACCTCCTTCTGTTAAATCGGTTAAAATCCTGCCTTCAAAATCCCTGACAATTGTTCCCCTTGGAACATCAACGTATGTATCTTTCCCGGAACGTCCCGTGCGATTTGCCGCCTCGCCGGGCGCGCCCGCCTCGGCTGTGTATCTATAAATATTCCCCATATCTAAAAGCGTTGTGTATTGTTCATTTGCCCGCAAATAAATGCTGCCGCCCTTCCCGCCATCGCCGCCATCCGGGCCTCCTAGCGGGACGTGTTTTTCCCTGCGAAAACTGCAAATTCCACCACCCCCCTTGCCAGAAATAACTTCTATTTTTTTTTCATCTAAAAACATATAATTGTGCAAATCCTTTAATCACGTGAATCCGGGCTTGGGCATTTTCTAGACTTATCTACAAATTTTCCTTGATTTACAGACATTAATCCAACATTATCATTAGCTCCGCTTTCTGTTAAGCTGATTTTTCCGTAAACTCCGTTGAATTCTTTTCTTTGCAATATTGCCGCAGACATGGATGTCAAAGAATCCAAGTGCAAGGCTGTCTCTACAATGCGAATAGCATCATAACTTAATCCGGCAACCTTATTTTCATCAGGGTCTTTTTGCCATTTGTTTCTGAATTTTTCGGTGAATACTTTTAAGCTATCTTCGTTGGTTGAGAAAAACGGTACGCTAAAAATGGCACCATCTGCTTGTTTTTTTGCGTTTTGCCAAAACTCCCTGCCATACCAGCCAGAAGAACCGAGCAAATTGCCAACCCTTAATTTGTTGAAAGCAACCTGCGCTGCCATTAAACCTGCATTGGTGGGATTTGAACTGGGAATAAATATTGCAGAGAAGGTAAGGGTAGAGTCTTCTAGCCAGGAATCTCTTTTTGAAAGAGCAGAAATATTGGTGGCTCCCTTGCTCATGTTCATGCGGCGTGTGTCTAAAGTGAGTTTGCGATCTCTCAGAAGTTTGAATTCGCTTTGATAATCCGGCAAGCCTTCTACATAGTTTTGCGTTGCTAAGATTATTCCGCCTTTGCGTTCAACGGTGCGTTGGAATTCGTCTGCCATTAGGGAACCATAACTGCCATAAGGAGCCATGATTGCAAATTCATTTATTTTCAGGCAGTTCATGGCATATTCTGCGATGGAAGATGCAAGCCTTGCAGAGGTTACATTTAATTGAAAAACATTTTTCCCTATCTCTGCTATGCCATCATCTGTGGCTGTGGGAGTTATTAAAGGAATTTGCGGAGTTTTTTCGCTCATCCATGCCGCAACCGTTGCCGCGCTGGCAGAGAGAAGTGGGCCTATTACCGCTATAATAGAGTCTTGGGCAATGGCTTGTTTAACTTTTTTGAGTGCGGTGGCTGGGTCTGCTCGGTCGTCTGTGATTTGTATTTTTGCCTCATTTTTTAAAGCGTTTGCGTGGAGCAAAACTCCTTGCACCATATAGTTGCCGAGTTCTGAATTAGTGCCGGAGAGTGAGGCTAAAACCAGAATTACAGGGCTTCCTGCAGATTTGCCTTCTAAAGCACTTATAAGCCGGTCTGCTTTGTCTGTAAGGGCTGCATTGCTTTTTTTTGCTTGGTTATACCAATATCTAGCGGCTTTGTAGCGGGTTTCTTTTTGCATTTTTTGCCCAAGGCTCAGTTGCGCAAAGCCTTTTGTTTGTCTTTCGTTGATTCCCCTTTCCAGCAAACTTTGCAATTCGTTCATAGACAGCAAATCTGCGGAGATAATTTGGGAAAGCAAGTCGCGTGCTCGTGATGTAATCACAGAATTCTTTGAATAAGCCAAAACACGGCGGAGTGTTTCTGCTCCGGTATATGGGTCTTTATCAAGAACGCTTAAAACCGCCATAGCAGTTTCTACACGGGCGCGATATTTGCTTTTTGGGAAAAAATCCAGAAATTGAGCGGCATAGCGTTGCGCATTTTCCAGTTTACCCAGCCGAACACAAGTTTCAACATAAAGCACCACGGCTTTTTCCGGTTCTCCTGTTTTCCAACGGGTTTTTATCAAGGTTTCCAGCCCGGCATTTGCATTTGCAAAATCCCCAGCCTGAATTCTTTTCAAAACGTCATTGTAACTTGGCGCAGCAAAGGCAAGGGAAACGATAAATAATAAAAACAAAAATAAACGCATTTCAAGTGGAATATAGAAAAATGGGTTTCAAATCCTCTTTATTCCCACAACACCTTGGGCCAGTCTTTGCCCTCTGCGCCTATTAAGGAGAGTGCTTTTAGTTTGTTGTCTAAAAGGATGGTTTTTGGGAAAATAATTTCGGTTTCTGTGCCGGAAATTAAGCCTGTGTTTTTTTGAATGTTCTTGAAGGTGTCTAGGATAACCGGCCATTTTTCATTTCCGTTTGTTTTTATCCAACTTTCAATTTTAGGGATTTCGCTTTCGCCTGTATTCACTAAAATTATTTGCACTCCGTTTTTATCCAAATCTGCCTGATTATCACGCAAACGAACAATGCCTTCCCTGCAAGGAATGCACCAAGTGGCAAAAAATACCAAAGCCACCCTCTTTGTTTGCGGGCCTACAAGAGTTTCCAAATGTTTTTTTGAAAAAGGCTCACTGTTGTTCCTATCTCTAGCCACAAACCAAGGAATTTGGTCTTTTTGCAACTGTGCAGTAAGAGGAAGCTTTTGAGATTGCTCCAATTCGCCTGCTACTCCAAGCGAAAATAATAAAAGCAATGAAAAAATGAGTTTAAGACTATTCATGGCAACTCCGGGGTTTAGTTTTGCGTAACGGAAACAAATTCTCTCTTGAATTTTCTGTGATTTTCAATATTTTTCTCAACATTATTTTTATCCCAAATTTGCAATTCCCAAGGGAAATAAAAATTATTTTTGTTCTTAAAATAAATATGCACGCCTTTATAACCGTCTTTATCTCTTATATACCAATTTTTCAAAGAGTATTTTTCTTTCCAGCTATCCAGCAATGTTAAAATAACTTCTATGTCTTTTGAACATAGTATTATTCTGGCTCCAAAAATATCGTTCATCCAATTATTTACCGGAAATTGCTCTTCTTTATTTTGAAATCGCTGAATTTTATATTCAATGCTTTCACTGGTCTTTACACGATAGTAATAGTTAACATCGTCCAGATTTGCACCTATTAAATAGTCGTTTATGCTTTCGTGCAGGTTTAAGCGGTAACTCAATATGTGTTGTTTTGGAACATTTGCTATGGTTTTAGATAAATTTATTTTCTCAACTTTTCCTGTTTCAAAATAATCATTTGAAAATTGCAAATGGATTTTGTTTATCTCACAAACCAGCCGCTCTGTTTTTCTTAACATGAAATAAAATTTAGAAAAATTCTATTTTACCATAAACGGGTGGCGGGTTGCCGCCGTGTTTAGGGGCATGGAGGAAAGTCCGGGCATCATAGAGCAAAGTGCCGGCTAACAGCCGGAATCGGTAACGGTATGGATAGCGCAACAGAAAACAAACCGCCTGCCCTTAATGGGGTAGGTAAGGGTGAAAAGGCGAGGTAAAAGCTCACCGCACTTTTGGTAACAAAGGTGGCAGTGCAAGCCCCACTTGATGCAAGACCAAACAGAAATGAATGCGTTGCTCGCGCTTCGCTTTGCGGCATTTCGGGTAGGTCGCTGGAAGCTACTGGCAACAGTAGCTCAAGAGAAATGGCAGCCACGCATTTTGCGAACAGAACCCGGCTTATAGCCACCCGTTTTTTACGCCCTTACGTCTAGCCCGCCGTTGCTTTTTCCTTCTTTTTTTGCAATAGGCAAATTTTGGATTTTTGGCGTTTTGCCGTAAATAAGTTCGCCAAGGGTAATCCCTATATCCGCTAACTCCTTTGCCAAGGTTTCCCTTTCTTCTTTAACCGCATCGCCGGCTGTGCCAACTTCGTCTTGCAGGCGTATGCCTAAAATATTTTTGCTCAAAGTTAAATCTGCGTGCACATTGCCAAGATTTTTTGCCTTGGTTTCTATTGAAAAAGAAATTGAAGAATCTTGACGGTGTTTTGAGCCGCCTTTGCGCTCGTCTTTTACCTTTAACCTGCCTTTTTGCAGCTCGTTAGCGTGCATAAAGTAAAATACATTTTCCTTGTCTGGTTGCAAGCGTGTGTCTTGGTCTAGGCGTGTCCATTGAATTTGCTCTTTTAAATTTTGCAAGGTGCTTTTAATCTCTTCGTGCATTTTGCTAGTGTGTTCATTTAGCGTTTGTGCTTGTGGTTGTTGCTCTGTGTATTTTTCTAAAATTTTTTCAACCGCTTTTTGCAGAGTTTCCGGTTGCCATGTTTTGCCGGCAGGCAGTTCTTGCAATAATTCTCTTTTAACAGGCTCAGGCAAATTTTTGAACAAATCTCCCTCGTAATTTCCCAGCGGCTGGTATTTCAAAAGCGTTTGCGTAATCTGCGGCGGAAGCGATTGCATTTGTGTTGGTGCTTGTGTTGGTGCTTGCGTTGGCATTTGTGTTGGTGCTTGCGTTGGCGTTTGCATTGGCATTTGTGTTGGCATTTGCGTTGGTGCTTGTGTTGGTGCTTGTGTTGGTGTTTGTACTTGTGTTTGCACTAGTGTTTGCAAAATTTGCGGATTTTGCACAATGCGCCATAAAAGATTTACCTGCTCTTTTGGAATATTTGCTCCTTGTTCGGTTTGCAGAGATAATTCGTGCATACCGCTTGCAAATAATTTCACGGGTTCCGGATTTTCCGGCAATTTGCCAAAAGATAAAACCGTCTCTCTAATGTTCAAAGTTTGCGGAGTTAAAGGCAAATCTGTTTTTTGCCAAAAATTCCTTTCCTCTTTTGGAATTTGTACGCTTGCAACCCAAGGGTGCAAAACTAATGTAGTTTTATTTGCGGTATTTGTGATATTTGCGGTTTCGTTTTTTTGATTTGGTATTTGCTCCGGTATTTGATAAAGCGAAATAGCTATTTCAATTTTTTGGTTAACTGGAATTTTTATAGGAAAATTTTTAGGCAAAGGAATTTCAAATGCTGTATGTGGTATATACGACGTATTTGGTATGTGTGTTGTATGTGGTGTTTGTGGTACTACCGGTTGCGTTTGTTGTACTTGCGGTGTTTGCTGTACTTGCTGTGTTTCCGTCTTTTTAGGCATCTCCGCTTCAGGTATTTTTTGCATTTCTGGCATAAATGGTATGGGCAACATAAGCGGCGTAACCCTAATCATAGTTGGCGTAACATTAATCGTAGCAAAAATAGGTTTTTCTCCAAAGACCACGGGTAAATTTTTCTCTAAATCTTTGGGAATTTCAATTCCGGTTTTTTGCAAAGCTATAGTTTCCAGTTCTTTTAACGGAGCGTGCTCCAACTCTTTTGGAAGCCCCAATACTTTTAGTTCTTGCAAGGCATTAAAAATTATCTGAAAAGTTTGCTGTATATTTGCCGCAGCCTGCGGGGTTTGCGGAGTTTGCGTAATCGGTACAGCTTGCGGAACTTGTTGGATTTGTTGCTGCTGCGGCAATGGGGTGGAAACTTGCGGGATTTGCTGCTGTTGCGGCAATGGTTGCAAGGGGACAGGAGTAGGAACTTGCGTAACTTGCGGGGCTTGCGTAATTTGTGGGGCTTGCGCAATAACCGCTTCCACTATGGTTTTTATTGCGATATTTGCGCTTGCAAAATCATTTTTAGAAAGAGCTTGGATTAATTTTTGTTCCGGCGGATTTTCTGAACTCGGTTGCAGAATTTTTATTATTTCCCCAACAAGATTTTTTATTTTTTCTGCAATTTCCGGCTTTTCAATATTTGCAGTTGTGGTATTTGCTAAAACATTTAAATTTTGTTGAACTGTTTTAAGCAGGTTTATCAAATCTTTCACAGGAATATTTTCCGTGTTTGCAGAAACATTATCCCTTGCCTTTGATAAATGCTGTGCAATTTCCGGAAATTGTTTTTTGAGTTCCAAAATCAAGCGGGAAAGTTCGTCTATAAATTTTAGCCTTTCTGTGTTTATTTGAACTGCAACTTTTTCTGTAAGCTGAGAATTATTTTCAATAAGTTGAGAGTTGAGAGCTCCGAGTTGAGAGTTATTTTCTTTTTCTGGATTCAAAGATTGACCTGCTTGCGATTGTTCAGTCGTGCCGGTAAGTGCCAAACGTATAAAGGTATCAATCCTCAATTATCAACTCTCAACTCTTCACTCTTCACTCTCAACTTTTCATTCCCCCCTCTCTCTTGCCAAGCGGATAACCGTTTCAACTTGGTCACGAGGAAGGTTTAGCCATTTTGCTATTTCAGAAGGCGTGCGTCCTTGCTTTGCCCAGTCCATAATTTGTTTTTTTTCTCTGGCTCTGCGGTCGTAGGTTGTTTCGTCAACAGGTGGGGTAATTCTTGTGTTGTTTGGGCTTGGAACCCTTATGGTTTTTGTTAGTCTTTCTCCGGGCATTGAACCGTCTGCTACTGGGGTTTTTACGGTATTGCCGTATTTGCGCAAAGAGTCAAGCGCAGCTACCATTTTTTGAACCGCCTCGGTTACCCTTTGCTTGGTGGTTTTCCTCATTTTTGGAGATTCAGGCGCTGGGGGTGGCGGCGTTTCTATTTGCTGAATAGGTTTAACTTGCGGCAAGGGCGCTCGCGGAAAGCGGGTGGAGAATACGGTTGGGTCTAGGCCTTCTAGCGGTGGCGGCGGCAAGGGTTCCGTTTGCAGGTTTTTTAATCTTTCCGTGACTTTTTCAACTTCTTTGGAGCGGCGGGTTATTTTTATTATTAGGAGTACTATTACAGCTAGCAATATGGCAGCCGTGATGGAAATTCCCTTTATAAGGGCATCTACCAAATCGCTTTCTTCTTCTTTAATGCTTTTAGGGGCCTCTGCTTTGCTAATAGCGCTTCTGGCAGATGCAATGCGTTCCCACAAATTTTTTTGGGTTTCTTTGAGGTTTTTGAGCAATCTTTCGTCGGTTTCGTAGTGTATGGCTATGTATATATCGTCCAGAGAATCGCGCAGTTGCTGCATTCTCTCCGGGCTTATAGTTCCGTGAAGTTCCGCTTTGTCAGAAGATTTTTGAAAAAATTTGTCCGGATCTAGCCCTGCAAAACGCACAAGGGCATAAAAGCCTAGGCATAAGGCTATTAAAGCGAGAATGATGGTAATGAGTTTTTTCAATAAGGCAAATATAGAAAATTACTAAATTAACCAAATGCCAAATATTGAAGTAATTTGCCCGTGCTGCGATAACATATTAGTTGTAGATACTTTTGCAAAAGAGGTAGTGTCTCATAGGGAGCGTAAAAAGAAAGAGAGCTTGGAAGAATTTTTGAAGCACGAAAAAGAAAGGGAAAAAGAACTGGATAGCAAATTTGCAGAGGCAAAGGAAAAAGAAAAAAATAAAGACGAATATTTGAGAAAAAAATTTGAGGAAGCAAAAAATAACAAAGACTTAAAAGATCCCGCTCCAAGCATAGTGTGGGATTAGCCTTAATCTTTAATTGGTAAAGGAGTTTCCAAAACAACTTCTTCCATTTTGGTTCCATCCATCTTTTTTACCTTGAAAGTGTAGCCCTGAATTTGAACGCTTGTTCCGTTTTTTGGCAATGAACCCAGAGTGTGCTGTATAAGCCCGGAAAGGGTTTCTATATGCTCATTTTCTTCTATGGTAAAACAAATTCCCAAACGGTCTTCCAGTTCGGAAAGGGTAATTAGAGGGTCTAGCAGGTATTGCCCGGAGGGAAGTTTCTCAAACCCCATGCCCTCTTCAGAATCATCTTCGTCTTTTATTTCGCCAACTATTTCTTCCAAAATATCTTCCATTGTGGCAAGGCCTGCGGTGCAGCCGTACTCATCCACAACTATTACCAAATGGTTATTGCTCTCTCTGAGTTCGTGCAAAATAGAACCTATGTTTTTCCCGGTAGGCACAAAGAGCGCAGGGTGTACAAGTTTTTCAAGGTCAAAAGTTTCGTGTGATCTTTCTGTGTACCATTCCAAAAATTCTCTGTTTGAAAGGATGCCTATTATGTTGTCTATGGAGCCGGAATACACGGGCAAACGGCTGTATCTTTCGCTGTTTAGAAGTTTTATAACATCTGCGAGCGAGGTTTGGACATCTACGGCGTGCATTTCAACGCGTGGGGTCATTATTTCCCTAACGGTGGTATCTCCAAAAACAAAGATATTTCTGATCATCTGCTTTTCTTCTTCTTCTAAAGCAGAAGGGGAGTCATCGTCGTTTATGGCTTCTCGCATGGACTCGGATAAAAAAGAAAGCCTGCTATCGTAGCCTAGAAGTTTTAGAAAACCGTTTTGCAAAAAGAGTTTTATTTTTGCGCTCGGTAAAAAAATGTATTTGAGAATTTTATACGCATGCACGCAAAATTTTGAAAGGGTGTCTGGAAACATTGCAGATAACATTTCTGGTATTACAAAGTTTAAAATATATATGCCTGCCAGCAATGCAAACCATATATACCAATGCCCGTTTGCCAGTTCTAGACCAAGCATAGCAAAAACCGCAAAACTTGGCGCAAAGCTACCTTGAAAAACAACTTCTCCAAAATCCTTGCAATTCACAATATCTTCAAGTTCGTTTTTTGCTTGGGGGTGTTCTACAGATTCCCGCGAATGAACAAAGCGAAAAACATTGCTTATAAGCGAATAAATAAAGGCTAAAAGCATCAGTATTGCTGATGCTGCAAAAATTATGGGGCTACTGTCTGGATCCATTGAAATTGGCCTACCAGGGCTCGAACCTAGGCTAACAGAGTCAGAATCTGTTGTGCTACCGTTACACTATAGGCCAGAGCCGAATTCTAGTTGATTCTTCCCTGCAAACGCATAGCAAAAGAGAAATCTTTTGTACCATTTTCGCTCTGAGTGCCCATGTTAAGAGTGAAGCGGTCGTTGAGTTTCTTTTGAACGTATATGGAACCTTGAGTACATTTTCTGTGCTCCTTGCTATTTTTTTCCTTGTTCCTACGTTCGCCATCGTACTCGGCTTCTATCACTACTTTGTCCAAACCTCTGTAGAACGAAAAGTCTAAGCCACCGAGTATGGGGAAAGCAGGATTATTTGCGTTTGGAATGACTCCTTTGTCGCCACGGCCATCAGGTTCGCCTTGTTGGTCGTCTAGGCCTATAAAGGCAGCTTCGCCGAATAGGCTTAAATCTTTTAAGAGACCTACATCTCTGGCTATGGGCAAGCGTACTGCCAAATCTATAGTATGGGTAACATCTCCCTTTCTGGATTCTTTGTTGAGTTCATCAAATACATTGGAGCGGTAGCCAACGCCAATGTTCATATTTTCAAGGCCGGCAAGCTCTTTGAACTGGAAATAAACGCGTAAATCACCTTTGTTCAAATTCTTATCGCTGGTAATCAAGGCTATGTCTAGGGATACGTTTTCAGAAAAATTGTTTAGACCAAACTGCACGGCATTTTCAGGATCGTATGTGCTCATAAAACCTTCTTGCCTGCGGCTAACATTCTTGCTTGGTTCTATATTTTTGTCTTTTTTTGCATCTACATAACCGCCAAAGGTTTTGCTTCCAAAGCGGGTAGTGTTATCCCAGCGGCCTATTTTCACATTGACGTAATCACCTCTGTGCCAAGCCCAGGCTTCATAAAGCTGGAAATAATCGCGGCCATCTGCCTTCGCTGCCTGCGTGGTGTCTTTACTATAGTAACTGTTAGGATACATGCGTAAATGTATTTTGCCTATAAAATTTTCGGATTCCGTTAAAACCATGAGGTTTGCTCTGCCCCACCATGTGTCTAGGTTATTATCGGTGTTATCGGTATCAATGGGCATTACCTTTCTTGCTTGAATTTCAAAATTAGTTGGAACATCTACAATAGCAAGGTCGTTCCTAGGGACACGGTTTCTTCTCTTTGCTTTGGGATTCTCTTTAACAATCAAAATTGCAATGCTGCTATCGGTGGTTTGCGGGGCAGCTTCTGCTACAGGTGCGGCTGCGGCTGTGTCTGCTGCGGGAGCTTCTGCTGCCACTGGTGCTGGCGTAGCTTCTGGTGCTGGTTCTGCTGCCACTGGAGCAGGAGCGGGTGTTGCAACTGGTGCTGGTGTAGCTTCTGGTGCTGGTTCTGTTGCAGCTGGAGTTGGAGCTTCGGGCTGAGCTATGGGAGCTGCGGGCTGTGCTGCGGGAGCTACGGGAGCTGCGGGCTGTGCTGCGGGAGCTACGGGTTCCTGAGCATTGGCAATGCCAAGAATTGCAAAAACTGTTGCTGTAAAAACAAGTTTGAAATGCTTGTTCATGAAAAATCTCCTTTAAAATAAGACGAAATAAAATATAGAAAAATTTTAGACAAAATGCAAGTGCGTTTACTAAATTCCTTTTTGTTGAATTATTTCATAATATCTTATGGTTGCCAAATGAACGAGTATGATTCTGCTCGTTTGGCTGCTTTTTTAGAGTTTCAGGGCGCAATTCCGGCTATAAATGCAGAAAAAGCGGATATGATTTTGGTAAATACCTGCTCGGTAAGGGCAAAAGCAGAAGAAAGCGCCATAGCCAGAATTAGAGACTTAAAACCTTTGAAAGAACGCAATAAGTCCCTGAAAATTGGTGTGTTAGGTTGCATGGCAAAGAATAGGGGAGAGTCGCTTTTTAAGGATTTGCCCTTTTTGGATTTTGTGCTGGGCCCCAAAGACTATGGAGAATTGCCCGCAGCCAAACTTGCCAACAATTATAGCGCATTTATAGCTATTCAAAGCGGATGCAATATGAAATGCAGTTATTGCATTGTACCTTACGTGCGTGGCATGGAGCAGTATAGGGAGGTAGATTCTGTTTTAAAGGAAATAGAGGAGGCGGTAGCTAACGGAGTCTCAGAAGTTACGCTTTTGGGGCAAACGGTGAATGGCTATCGCTATAAGGGTTTATCTTTTGCCAGTTTGCTTAGGCGGGTGGCAGATGTTAAGGGAATAGAGAGAATTCGCTTTATGAGCCCGCATCCAAAGCATTACAGCGGTGAGCTTCTGGAAATTTTGCTATGCGAGCCTAAAATAGCTCCGCATGTGCATTTGCCTGCCCAAAGCGGTTCAAATTCAATACTTAAAAAAATGAAACGGCAATATACAAGGGAAAATTATTTGAGCATAGTAGAGGCATTGCGCTCTTCAAATTCTCTTTATGGCATAACAACAGACATAATTTGCGGCTATCCCGGTGAAACCGAGGAGGAATTTGAAGAAACCCTTTCTCTTTTGCGAGAGGCCAAGTTTGACAGTGCATTCACGTTTGCTTACAGCCCGCGAGAGGGAACGCCTTCTGCTTTAGAAAAGGAATTTCTGAGCGAGAAGCAAAAAAAGGCTCGCTTGCAAAAGATCATAGATTTGCAACACTCAATAACTTTGGAGCGGGCAAAACTGATGATTGGGCAAAGCGAAAAAATTCTCTTGGAAAAACTTTCCCGCAAAAATTCCGATGAGTGGGTTGGCAAAACCGGCAATTTCAAAAGGGTGGTAGTGAAAGCACAGCCAAATTTTAGGGAGGGCATGTATGTGGATTGCGTGATTGAGGGCGTAAAGGGGCATACTCTGAGAGGTGTTGCTAGTCAATTCTAAAAAACAGCAGACAAAAAGCAGCAAAAACTTGAAAAGAGTGTAAAATTTTGCTATATTTCGCCTGTTGTAAGTAAGGAGTTCCTTATGAATAAGGCTAAATTCTTTATCCTCTTAATTTGGGGTGTTGTGGGTTCAGACAATTTTCTATTTTACTAGCATGAAATTCTTTTTTCCTGTTCTTCTTTCTCTGTGCCTCCTTGGTTGCATAGACGAATATACGGATTCCATTGAGCTTCGCCAAGATGGAAGCGCGTTGTTTACGGCAAGTATTTACCCCTGCGAACCGGATTCCGGTTATATAGACAACATGAAGAACGCTTATGATTCCATTGCCACCGGGCTTAGATTTGATTCCGCTTGGTTTTCGCTCAGGGATTCGCTTTATTCGTTTAATTTCAAATTATATTTTGAAAATCTTTTTTCGTGGCCTGGCAACAAAGAAATTGAAAAAGATTTTATAGGCAGTGTTTCATTGAAAAAAGTAGATTCCTTAGAAAACACCTATTCTTTTGAACGAATTATAAATCCAAACTCAGAAAACGAAAACGGCACAATTGTTCCGGAAGAAAGTATTTCACCGTTTGCGTTGGAGCAAATAACCAAAAAAGATTCCACATACTGGGAATATACCCTCGTTTTGCCAGAAAATGCAATGCTTATAAGCAGTGAGCCAAAAGATTCGGTTTATATAAGCCAAAGCGAAGGCATTATTCGCTGGAAAGTGCAGGCAAGCGAGGCTGTCTCAAAACGAATAGTTCTAAGAGCGGATTTCTTTATTCCTCCGGAAAAAACAATTAACTGGGTATCGCTTTTTGGAGTGGTTATAGGTTGCATTGTAATGCTGCTTGCAATAGCTATGCTGGTACGCAAATTAAAAAAGCTGAGCATAGCTCTCAAAGAACTCAAGAAGGCAGAGGATTCGGTTCACTAAAGCCAATCCGTGCCTGAAAATGCACTTGCTCAGGGTGTTCTTCGTTAACGCCAAAAACCACCGTGTGATGGCGGCTATCCGGGAAACGCATTAAGGCTACCTTTGCATTGTATTCAACCTGCTGCATATAGTTCAACTGGATGGAACGAATTTTTCTCTTTCTGAGTTCGTCCATGCTTATGGCATCCAAAACCCAGTCTGAATATCTGCAATTATTCACATGGTTGTTTAAGTCTATATCGCTGTATTTTACAACTTTTACCAAGGCGGGTTTTGGCATTCCAACAGGTTCCAAAATATCTATTCCTTCCGGGAGCGCGCTTAATTCCGGGGAGGTTTCAAAACGGTAAGGTCCCTCGGAAAAGGGCTTTGCCTTCCCGTCTTTTAAGTCTATCAAAAGCCAAGAAGAAGTTGCCTGCATAATAGAATTGCCCTGCGAATCGCGAACATCGTAATCGCCCCATGCAACCTTTTCTGGATTTATATGCTTTAGCCAAGTGCTAATTGAAATTTCTTCGCCCCAAAGCGGCAAATGAGAAATTCTGAGTTTTATCCTTGAAATGAGCAAGGTGAATTTGTCTTTTTCTATCATAGACAAGTAATCAAAACCTTGATTTCTTAAATGAGTCAAAGAGGTTTCTTGAAAAAACTCAAAAAGCCGGGAAATACGCAGATGTGCATAAGTATCGCAGTCAAAAAAACCGATCGTAAATTTTTGTGGAACTATAAGCATAAAATCTCCTGATTACTTAGAAAGTAAAACCTTGTTCATTGCAGCGACAAACTCCGCTGGGTCTGGCAAAACAGAACCTTCTGCAAGCAAAGCCTGCCCGTAAAGCACCGCAGGGTAAGAACCCAAGTCCTCACCGGCTTCTGCTTTTTTGAGCAAATTTTTGCAAATTTCGTGTTCCGGGTTAATCTCCAATATACGTTTTGTTTTGGGTATTTCCATGCCTTGCAAAGCCATGAGCTTTTCCATGTGCGCACCCATACCACCCGTAGCCCTAACAAGCATACAGGGGCTGCCTTTAAGACGGCTGGTCACACGCACCTCGCTAACATCTTCGCTCAAAACTTTTTGCAGAGTTTCGCAAAGTTTTTCAAAAGTTTTTTTGCTTTCTTTTTCTGCGCTTTCCTCTTCTTTTGTTTTTTCAAATTCCAAATCACCAAGGGCTACATCGTGGAATTTCTTTTCCTTAAATTCATTCAAACTCTGCATCATGAATTCGTCAATGGCATCGGTCAAAAATAAAACTTCATAGCCCTTAGACCTGCAAGCTTCCAAATGCGGGCTGCCCTGCACCGTAGAAACAGATTCGCCAATGATGTAATAGATTTCCTTTTGGCTTTCCGGCATGCGTGCTACATATTCTTCCAAACCCACTACTTCTTTTTCGCTGGTTTTGGTGCTTTTAAAACGGAGCAAACTTTTTAGCTCGTCCAAAAATTCCCAGTTCATATAAAAGCCTTCTTTTATAACGGCTCCCATTTCTGCCCAGAATTTTGCGTAGTCGTCTTTGCGGTCTGCTGCCACGCTTTGCAAGATGTCCAATATTTTTTTGGTAGCGTGTTTTTTTAAATTTGCAACTATTTTATTGCTCTGCAATATTTCACGGCTAACATTTAGGGGTAAATCTTCCGTATCTATAACGCCACGTGCAAAGCGAAGCCAGTTTGGCAAGAGTTCTTTGCAATCGTCCATTATAAATACACGCTTTACATAGAGTTTAAGCCCCTTGTGGTTTTCTGATGCGTAGCGCACTCCAAAGGGTGCCTTTGATGGAATGTAGAGCAAACTCCAAAATTCCTGCGCGCCCTCAACGTGATTGTGGCTCCATGCAAGCGGTTCGCTACCCTCGTGAGAGACTAGTTCGTAAAACTCCTTGTATTGTTTTTCTTCTATGCTTTTTGCGCTTTGCCGCCATATTGCCGGCTTTTCGTTCAAGCGTTCAATATTCTCTTTTTTGTCTTTATCTAGAGAATGAATATAAATGGGATGCGTGACAAATTCGCTATACTTGCGGACAATGCTTTTTATTTGCCAGTCTTGCGAAAAGTTTTTGCAGTCGTCTTCGTCTTTTAGATAGATGGTGATTTTTGTTCCGTTTTTTTCTTTTGGAAGTTCGTCCACAGAAAAATCACCTGTGCCTTCTGATGTCCATTGGTAGCCCTGCTCTTCGCCGGCTTTTTTGGAATGCACTTCTACCTTGGAAGCTACCATAAAAGCACTGTAAAATCCAACGCCAAATTGACCGATTAAGTTCACATCTCTTTTTGCATCGCCTGTAATGCTCTGCATAAAATTCTTTGTGCCGGAGCGGGCTATGGTGCCAAGATTTTGAATTAACTCTTCTTTATCCATGCCTATTCCGTTATCTTCTACGGTAAGGATTTTTGTTTCGTCGTTTACGGCAATGTCTATGCGTAGTTCCGTATCTGTGGGTAGCAAAGCCGGGTTTGCTATTGATAAAAATCTCAGCTTATCCAAAGCATCTGCTGCGTTTGAAACCAGTTCGCGTAAAAATATTTCTTTGTTGCTGTACAGAGAATGTATCATCAAATGCAGCAAATCGCGAACTTCTGTTTGAAATTCCATTTTTTGTGACATTTTTCCTCCTCTATCCCATTAGCACTTCAACAACGTGTTTTTTGCCTACCAAGATCGGGATAATGTTGCCAACTATTTCCCTGTTATCCACGATGATGGATTTTACGCCTTTGCTTACGCCTCTTGGATTTTTTACATGGATTTCATAGACTGCGCCACGGAATTTGCGGGTTATGCTAAAGTCTTTCCAAGCTTTTGGAACGCAAGGATCTATGGATAAACCTTTGAATGTTGCCTTTACACCCAGAATATATTGAGTTGCCGCTTGGTATGTCCAAGAGCTGGTTCCGCTTAGCCAAGCATTGCGTGCAAGCCCAAATTGCTTGTGTTCGTTGCCCAGAATGTTTTGCGGGTAGCAGTAAGGCTCAGATTCAAATTCGTCTATTTTGCCATTGTTTTTTGCGGCTGGGTTAATCTGGTTGTAATACTGATATGCTCTGTCTCCGTTGCCTATTATGGTTTCTGCAATCATAATCCAGGGATTGGCGTGCAGGAATATTCCACCGTTTTCTTTTGCGCCGGGAGGGTAAGTAGAAACGCCGCCAACGTGCGGGTCAAAACCGTTGTAGCCTGGCCAAGAAAGTTTTATTCCGTTCTTGGTGTTGAGTAGTTTATTAACGCTATCTAAAGCTATTTTTGCACGTTCTGGAGATGCAACGCCACTGATAATAGGCCAGCTTTGACCGAGCGAATCTATTTTATTCACACCGTTTTTGCTTGAGCCAAGGGCTTTGCCTTTTTCGTCGAACCAGCGTATGTACCACCTGCCGTCCCATGCGGTTTTATTCACCTTTGCTTTGATTGTCTCGTACCAGTTTTTGTATTGCGTAAGTAATTTCTTTTCGCCTATAGCTTCGCAAATGTCTATCATTTCAAGCAGAGCTTTTGCAAAAAGGTTTGCGTTGAAAAGGGACTCCGAGCCGGTTGGCAAATTAACTGTATCGTTCCAATCTGCAAAACCCAGATGCGGGATGCCGTGTTTGCCGCGGTCTTTCCAAGAGAAGGCCAAACTTCTTTTTAGATGTTCCAAAACCGTGCCTTTTTCCCTTTTTTCCAATTCTTTCTTTTTATTGTAAAAAGGAATTTGCTTTTGGAGGAATTTTAAGTTTCCAGTTTCTTTTAAGTAAGAAGCAACTGTTAAAACAATCCATAGATGATCGTCTCCGTAGTATTTTGGGCGGTCTTCCTTTTCGCGGGAATCACCTTCGTTGGCTTCCATTGTGCTTGGAAAATATTGATGCATTGCATTGCCTTCTTCTTTTTGAACAGAGAGCAAATTTTCTGCTAAAATGCGGGCTTCTTCGGGCATGTGGCTCATTACACCCAGCAAATCTTGGCTTGAATCACGGTAGCCAATTCCACGGTCGCTTCCAAAACCAAGCTGGTAGAGCGAGAGGTAGCGGCTCCAGTTTTTTGTGGTGTGGCATTGGCGAGGATTGTGTATGTTTACCATTGAGTTAAAGCTGGCATCTGGAGTTTTTACTTGCAAGGCATTTAGATAATTTGCCCAGAAAGCTGCTAAGTCTGCGAATGCCTTGTCTATGTTTTTAAGGTCGCGGTATTTTTTGATTTCTGGCATTGCTGCCGTTATGCTTTTTTCTTGCCCAAGCTGGGTTGCAACACGCCCGGATTTTTTTGGAGCAAGTTTGAATTTGAACATTTGGGCTGCGATATTATCGCCTCTTAGAGCGGTGCTGTTTGTTAGTTTGCCTTTATAGATGGAGTGAGGATATGCCCATCCCATGATTTCATTAATCCCTAGGAATTTCTTGCGGTCTCCGTCAAAGCTATCTGCTGGCATGCTTGCGGTAAAGTAATTGACCGCATATTTCTTTTTCATAAAAGCGTATTGTTCTAAAATTACATGGCCGCTTTTTTCCTTGTGTGCATCAACAGTCATGGTTTGAGGAACCCAGTCTGCGTTGGTGAGTTGCTTTAATGCGTCAAAATGGCTAAATTCATAAACAGGCACAACATCCACTTCCATGTTTTTGCCGGAAATATTTTCAATGGAAATGTCTTGAATTAAGGTGGAACTTTTTGCAGGAACAAATACGGTTATCTTGAGCCTGAGGCCAAAGCCCTCAATAACCCACCGGGTATAAGAAAGCCCTATGTGGCATCTCCATTTATCCCATACGGTGTAGGTAGGGGCAGTGAAGGGAGAAACAACTCTACAGGAATCTTTTTCTTTTATGCGAAGGTAAATGGTGCTGCCTTTAAAATCGCTTGCCGGCATTTGGCTTATGTATTTTGTGATGCGGTTAAGGGCAGGGTCTCCTTTGCAGAGCACGGTGCCGCCGGTGGTATCTATAATGCCGCCAAAGCCGAGTGTTCCCACATAATTGCACCATTTTATGGGCGTAGCGGGGTGGCATAGCACGTATTCTTTGTTGGCATCGTCAAAATAGCCATACTCGTGGCTTGGTTCTTTGCCTGCTTCTGCTTTTGTTGCCTTTGCATTCTTCTTTGCGACCATGTTCTTTCTCCTAAAAAGTGGTAAGCGGGAGACGGGATTCGGACCCGCGACCGTTAGCTTGGGAAGCTAGCGCTCTACCAGCTGAGCTACTCCCGCTGGAAGGGGTAAAATAGAAAATTTTATACATTTATTAATCTCTTCTCAAAGCGGAAACCTGTTCCGCCGCCTTGTCAAAATCGCTGTCTAAAAACAGTATATCGCGAATTTTTTCAAGAACCTCCATTGTTTCAGGCTTCCACGGCTTTTCTTTCAGGCGGTCAAGTGCAGCGTAGGCGGCAGTATCATCATAATCTTCGCAGGCGGTTTTGA
>LIUI01000004.1:2431-2557 GCA_001462235.1 Fibrobacteria bacterium GUT307 | reverse complement strand
TATAAGGGTTTCAAGCGTTTTTATAAAATTTTCAGTATTGGCGGCGATAAATTCTTTGTCACCATCAAGACCGGCTTTTTCCAATGCCGCTGCCAGTTTAGATTTTTCAGTTTCACCGATATTCGC
>LIUI01000004.1:1907-2253 GCA_001462235.1 Fibrobacteria bacterium GUT307 | reverse complement strand
TTGTAAACAGCTTTATATCGCAGTCTCGTAAGGTAATGATTGCCTTTTCCGCATCATGGCAAAAGATTTGACATAGTTTAGCCTTTGCTTCGTCCCCTGCCTGCACCTCTGCCGTTTCCGGCTTATACTTCTTCGCTTCATCAGGATATTTGTTGCGGATAAATTTGTTCAACACATCGTTTAGGTGGCGAATGTCAATTGGTTTGGGAATAAATCCATCAAAGCCTTTCTGTGCAAATAGTTCGTCATTGCCGACCAATGCGTTAGCCGTCAACGCCACTATCACACCCTTGTAACCCATTTTACGTAGTTTTTCAGTGGTTTCTATACCGTCCATCTTCGGCAT
>LIUI01000004.1:0-1631 GCA_001462235.1 Fibrobacteria bacterium GUT307 | reverse complement strand
TCGTCCACCACAAGCACGCTTCCGTAGGGCATTGGTTCACGGGTGAATTGCAGTTTGGCAGCTTGCCTCTTGCCCGTAAACGTAAAGTTACGCAGTTTTTCCACGAGTTCTGCGCCGATTACCGGACACTCCACAGCCTTCTGCTTCACCGTTACGGTAAACACGCTGCCCTTGCCGTACTCGCTCTGCACCTTGATTGTGCCGTCCATCATCTCTACAAGTTTTTTGGTGATGTTCAGCCCCAGCCCCGTTCCTTCGGTTGCGCGGTTTGCCTCGGCGTTGAAACGTGAATACTCTGAAAACAAGCGTTCTTGATCCTCGACTTTCATACCCTGCCCCGTATCCGAAACTGTGAAACGTAGCATTAAATCCCCATTCGACATAAAATGGCTTACCGATAACTTTACGCTTCCGCTTTCCGTATATTTTATGGCGTTGGAGAGCAGGTTGTTCAGTATTTGTTTCAGCCGCAAATCGTCGCCGTGCAATTTTGAGGGCAGGTTTTCGTCTGCGTCAAGCATAAACTCTATCTGTTTTGAGCCTATTCGCACTATATTTAACTGTACCGTGTCATTTATCAAACTCGGGACATCGTAATCCACCGGATTGAGTTCCAATTTTCCCGTTTCGATTTTTGACATATCGAGAATATCGTTGATTATTCCAAGCAAACTGTCGCCAGAGCTGTATATTTTTTCAAAAGCGGTATTTTGTTCATCCGATAAATTACCTTTTTGAATCTGAATTTGCGCTATTCCGATGATTGCGTTTAACGGTGTGCGTATTTCGTGTGACATGGTAGCAAGAAAATTACTTTTGGCACGGTCAGACGCTTCCGCTTTATTGGCAAGATTGGAAATGGTAATAAAATTCTTCTCGTTATCATCCAGCGCCTGTTTCAGTTTTTTTCGCTGTGTCCATGCGGTGTACTGTAAATTATTCTGATTGATGGAAAGCAGCGAACTTACAACTAGGGCGACAACCAAATCGCTCAAACCATACCGAATATGAAGAAGTGAAAAGGGCATTTCAGTTAATGATCCAACCACAAAAAACAAGATAACTGAAAGAATACAACAAATAATCTTATATTTTAAGTCAATCGGCGCAAACATGGGGATCACCATGATAAACGTAAATCCACCTATGTAAGAAGCTGCATGCTCTCCTGATGTGGCCGTAATTAAAGATGTTCCAAGAAGAAGGTATGTCACCAGTATCGTTAGCAATAAATCAGGCCGCATCCTGAACTTTTTTGTCAATCTGAGCACAATCAAAATGAGGCTCAAGGCAGTAAACCCCAATCTCATGGAAACGGCAAACAGTGGATAATGATGCATCTGTAAATCGAGCGGAATATAAGGCAACCATGCGGCTATGCAGGCGAAAAAAATAAAAAACAGTTTAGAGGACTCGTAGTTAAGCTCGCCAGAGAACGTTTCACGGACGCTTTCTTCGTTGCACAAGTCAGAAAAATATCTGTATCGCTTGATAAGCCTTGTGAATAAATGTCTCATTAAATTACCACACCGATTCCGCCCCGAAAATCATCCGCAACGGTTAGAAACGCCTCTACGATTTTCGGGTCAAAGTGCGTGCCGCTACCATCTTTGATAATGTCCACCGCCTGT
>LIUI01000003.1 GCA_001462235.1 Fibrobacteria bacterium GUT307 | reverse complement strand
AGATTTTTTTTAGGGCGAACTTTGCTTTTTTCCTGTACAAAGTTTCTGTAATCGGAAGAAAAAAGGTTTTCAAGGACAGTAAATTGTTCGGAGGTTAAATTTGGTTTTTCAACGTTTAAAATTGTTAAATAATTTCGTGATTTTTCGTAAATATCGTGTCCATCAACAATTTGTTTGAAAATTATCATTTCCTTGCTATCAAGCATTTTGAACAGATTACGTACCGTCAAATCGTCAAAACCGCCTTTGTCTTTCAACACTCTTTTTAAATCCTGTTCTGTAAAAATATCGGCGACAATAAACGAGTTACTTAAAATTTCATTTTGAATTGCTTCCACAAAACCCTGTTCCTGATTGGAAACAACGACATCAAGATTATTTACTCTCCAAAAATCGTCTTGATTATCACCAAATCTTTTAATTGTGTTCCGTTTCAAATTTTGGTCAACGCAAATACGTAAGCCACGCCCTATTTGTTGCAATTTCGAAATTTCGTTGCCCTGATTGGAAAGTTTACAGATAGTAAAGACATTGGGATTGTCCCAACCTTCCTGCAATGCCCAAATTGAGAAGATAAAGCGGGTGGGACTTTCAAACGACAATAATTTCTTTTTGTCTTTCAGAATTTCATCAACGCCCGTTTTTACTTTTTCGTCAGTATTGCCTTTATCGCCGGAAAAATAACCTTTATGGACTTGTAAATTGCCATCTGCGTCAAAATCATTTTGCAGATATTGTAGATAGGTCTCGTTTTGTTGGGGATTGTGGGTCAAATCTGCAATGACAGTTTGGCGTATTGCGGTGTATTCTTCTTCAAAAAATTTCTTTATTTTAGGATTTTCGCCTCTGAAAAGCGCAATATCGCTTTCAATAAAAAAGAGCGTTAATGTTTTTATTCCCTGCTCAAACAATGCTTTTTCTTTCTCAAAATGGATTTTTACGGTTTCGGCAATCATACTCCGCAATGCATCGTCGGAAAGGGAATAATTGACTTTCACAATGCTGTCGTCGTTCAGAACAATACTATCCTTATTGATTTTTTTGATTGATTTTCCATTATAAATTCCGCCAATGCCGAGTTCTCGTTTTGCTATAACGCCATTTATTAAAGTATTGACAATAGCTTTTTTGTTTTCAACAGTAAGAAGTGTATCGGTATTTTGCACAATATCCTGCGTATAAACTACAATTTTTTTCACCAAATTCTGACGGAAAGACGAAATACTGTCAAGCGTGTAGGCAACATTGGACAGAACGGTTGCATTCTTCCCTTTCGGAAAAGTTGCACCAAAGCGCAAATAAAAATTATTGAACCCACTAAAAAATGTTCTGAATGCTTCGCCTTCAAAGCGGTGTGGTTCATCCATAATAATAATAGGATTAAGGTACTTCACACATTCCAAAAGTGTTTTAGGCGGTTCTTCGTCATTTTTGAAAAGCGAGGGATAATGAATTTCGTATTCAAGCGGACGATTAAGGATATTTGCGTCTTTATTAAACGAACTCGGCGTCATTACCAACACTGACAAATGCCCTGTACCTATAAAACGTTTCACTTCCGCCGTGTTTCCGCCCTCATACACAAAAGTTTCAATTTCTTTTTCACGTTCATTGGCATAAAGTGATTTGAAATACTCTTTAGTGTCTTCCAAATTTGTTTTTGTGCCTTCACGAATGGGGACAGTAGGAATAAGAATAATGAATTTTTTGTAGCCGAAATTTCTGTTCAATTCAAACATTGTTTTGATAAATGTGAAAGTTTTACCCGTCCCGGTTTCCATCATTATGTCAATGTTCTTTGTTTCCTGCACGGGGAAACGATAATTATGAGCATTGTGGTGTTCGGTCATAACCTTACTAAATGGTTGATTTTGCTGCAAAATATTAAAAATACCGATTATATTGCCTATACAATCTTCCTGATAGGGTTGAACTTCGTATTGAAACTGTTTTTCAGCCATTTATTAAACTAAACTCCTCGCCCATAGGCTCTATATTAAACATAAATCCACACTTTTTGAAATTTAGAAAATAAAATTTTCCTATATTTCCTTCCATGCCACAAATACCGCAAACCGCAACCGAAATTCGCTCATCATTTATAAAATTCTTTGAAAGCAAAGGGCATCTCTTTGTACGTTCCTCCCCTGTTGTCCCGCAAGATGACCCAACACTCATGTTCATAAACGCAGGAATGAACCAGTTTAAAGCCTGCTTTTTGGGCGATAATCCCAACAATTACAAACGCGTGGCAAACTCGCAAAAGTGCATACGGGTATCTGGCAAGCACAATGACTTAGACGAAGTAGGCAGAGATACCTACCACCACACATTCTTTGAAATGCTCGGAAATTGGTCTTTTGGAGATTACTACAAAAAAGATGCAATCGCTTGGGCTTGGGAACTCCTTACCGAAGTTTGGAAACTTCAAAAGGAACGGCTGTTCGTAACCGTCTATCAAGACGACGATGAAGCATGGCAAATTTGGAAAGATGTCTCAAAACTCCCAGACAATCGCATAATGCGTTTCGGTGAAAAATCAAACTTTTGGGAAATGGGCGATACAGGCCCTTGCGGCCCTTGCTCAGAAATACATTACGACAAAGGCGACTTGGCAACGCAGGATGCAACTTTTGCAGACCCTGTGAAAGGCGTAAACGGTGCAAACTCGCGATATATAGAAATTTGGAACAATGTATTTATGCAATTTGAACGCATATCAAGCGGCGAACTGCTCCCTCTCAAAAATAAAAATGTTGATACAGGCATGGGCTTTGAACGCGTGTGCGCAATTTTGCAAGGCAAAGAATCCAATTATGATACCGATGTGTTTGCCCCCATAATAAGCCAAATCGCCGAGCTATCCGGAATACCCTACAGCCAGGATGCAAGCGGAATGCCGCATCGCGTTGTAGCAGACCACCTGCGCTCACTCTCGTTTGCAATAGCAGACGGAGCACTCCCAAGCAACGATGGCCGCGGCTATGTTCTTCGCAGAATTTTACGCAGAGCCAGCCGCTATGCACGGCTGCTCAATCAAAAAGAACCCTTCATTTACCGCCTTGTGCCAACACTTGTGCAATCTATGGGCAATGCGTTCCCGGAAATTCGTGAGCGTGCAGATTTTGTAGCAGAGGTAATCCGCTCAGAGGAAGAACGCTTTATTAGAACACTAGATGCCGGATTAGAAAGATTTGATAAAATTGTGGGCGATTTGAATGGTGAGGTAGTCCCGGGTGCACAGGTGTTTGTCCTTTATGATACCTACGGTTTCCCTCCTGATTTAACACGCATTTTGGCAGAAGAAAAAAACTTGCAAATAGACGAAGCCGGTTTTGAAGCAGAAATGGAAAAGCAAAAAGAGCGTGCCAGAGCAGCGCAAAAACAAGGGCTTAGTGCCATTGGCTCCGAAGGCTGGACAATGTTCGCAGAAGGCTCAACAGAATTTTTAGGCTACGAAAAAAGCACGGCTACCGTGAAAGTTTTACGCTACAAAGAAGACAAAGGCTCACTCTCAATAGTTTTAAACTGCACACCCTTCTATGCAGAAATGGGCGGCGAAATAGGCGAGCACGGAACACTTAAAGCAAGCGATATTGAACTCGCTGTATTTGATACGCTAAAAGTAAATGATATTTGGATTCATCGTGCAAAACTCACAAGCGGTGAGATAAATGAAAAAAATATGTCTCAGGAATTTACTGCGCAGATAAACGAAGCGCAGCGAGCCGCTACTCGCAAAAATCATACTGCAACGCATTTGCTCCAAGCCGCTCTTCGCAAGGTTGCCGGCGAACATATAACCCAGCAAGGCTCCCGTGTAAGCCCGGAAAATTTGCGTTTTGATTTTACCGCTTTCTCTGCATTAACACCTGAGCAAATCAAAGAAGTTGAAAATTTGGTAAACGAGCAAATTCAAAAATGTTTGCCGGTAACGACAAATGTTATGCCTATTGAGCAAGCAAAGGAAAGCGGAGCAATGGCTTTGTTCGGTGAAAAATACGGCGCGGAAGTTCGCGTGGTTGCTGTTGAAGATTTTTCCAAGGAATTTTGCGGAGGTTTGCACGTAAAGAACACAGGTGAAATAGGCGTGTTTCGCATTCTCTCAGAGAGCAGCATAAGTGCGGGCATTCGCAGGATTGAGGCTTTAACCGCATTCAATGCCATAGAGAGTTTTAGAGAAGAAGCGAATATAGTTTCTGTGCTTAAAGAGAGGTTCCGTTCAAAAGACATTTTAGAACGAATTGCCCAATTATCAGAAAACTTAAAGGCAAATGAAAAACTGATTGCAGACTTACGGGCAAAGATTGCAGAGAACCAGAGTGCAGATTTATTCAAGAAAACTTTGCTTGTTAAAAACGTTCCTATCTGGGTTTCCCAAGTGAGCATAGAACCAAGCGATTTCTCGGCTCTTTTAGAAGTTGTGCAAAAAATAATGCCCGCTCAGGGAGTAGCGATTTTTGCCAATGTTCAAAGCGATTCAGGTTCAATAGCGGTGATTGTTCACCCGGAATTGGTTAAGAAAAATATCAAGGCGGGCGATATAATCAAAAAACTCGCCGAATTAGCAGGCGGCAAAGGCGGAGGCCGCCCGAATTTGGCACAGGCGGGGACAAAAAGCCCGGAGAAAATTGCGGAGGCATTGGCGGCGGCAGAAAAAATTGTTGGGGAATTTCTATAATGCCTTTTATCCTTGATCTTGATGGAACTTTGATGGATACCGTAGAAGATTTGGGAAATGCTATAAACCATGCATTTTTGAAACTCGGTTTCCCTCCTTACAGCAATGAAATGGTAAAATCTTTTGTAGGAAATGGTTCGGTGAATTTTGTTATGAGAAGTTTAGGAGAGCATGGCAAAGAAAAATTTGAAGAAGTTTTTGAATTGTTTACCGAATTTTACAAAGAACATTGCACAGATAATGCAAAACCCTATCCGGGTGTTGTGGAATTTTTAGAAAAACATTCCGGCAAGTGTGCTGTGCTAACAAACAAACCCGCAGAACAAACGTTGAAAATTCTTGGCAAATTCGGTTTGGAAAAACACCTTGCCTGCGTTTTAGGCGGAGATACCGCACCGGAAAGAAAGCCAGAGCCAAGCGGAGTTTTGAAAATAATTGAGAGTTCAAAATGGAACCAAAGCAAAACCCTTATGGTTGGAGACGATATCCCCGATATTGGAGCGGCACAGGCGGCTGGCATAAAAGTTGCTGTTCTTCTAAGCGGCTTTGGCAGGGCATACGATCTTTGGGAAATGAGGCCGGATTATGCATTTGGGAATTTTGAAGAATTTGCAAAGAGCGATCTTATAGAACAATACGCCTAGCACACCTTGTGCAGTTACCCGCCCATTCGCCACGCACGTTCAAATAAACCCTACAATAAACACCGCAACAATGGCTAATAACGCCTAGCCATTTTCTGCGTTTTGGCATTGAGTTTCTAGCTGTTATCATCTTTCTGTTTAAGTTTTTGCCTACGCTCACTTTCCAGTTTTCTTTCCAAAGATCTTTCTGCACTTGCAATTTGCTCTTCCAGTTTTTTTGCGGAAGAGAGCATCTTTTCGTCTGTGCTGTAAATATCACGCAAACGTTCTAAGTAGAATTTTGCGGATGAAAATTCTTTCATTTCAATGTAACTGCTAATAAGCATTACAATGGCTTCTTTTTGGCGTGGGCTTTTTGGAAATTCGTCTAAAAAACTTTTTAAATAAATAGCAGTGGCACCCGGCTCCCCCATTCTGGAGTAAAGCCTTGCAATTTGATAATCGTTTTCTGCAACTCTATTGTTCAAGCTATCCAAGTACATATATGTAGAATCCAGCAAAGTGGAATTTGGATATTCAGACTCAAAACGGCTAAAATCCCTGATTGCAAATGTTGTATTTGATTGGTCCCGGGAATCCTTGTAAGATAAATTATATGCAGACACCGCCTTGCGGTAAGCGGCGGTTTCTGCATAAGGTGAACCTGGGAAAAAATTCACAAAACTTCCATACTCGGCACGTGCCTCAAGCCATTCTTCCAAACGAAAATGCGACTCGGCAAGCAGAAAATGCGCTCCTTCCATAACGCCGGTTCCCGTGCAACTTTGCAAAACTTCGTCTAAGTCCTCTTTTACTCTCCAATATTTGCCATCCTTGAATTTCTCTTCTGCCGCTTTGTAATCTGCCACGCACCTTTCCGTTAAAGAACCCGTGTGGGTTTTGGAGGAGCAGGACAAAAGCACCAAAGAGACCAAGCAATAAACTAAAATTTTAAACATGAGGGAAATATAGAAAAACTAACCATTACAATACTCAAAAGAATATCTGTTGCGGCCGTTCTTTTTGGATACATACAGCATAGCATCTGCTTGATTTATGTAATTATGGCCGCTTTGCAAATGGTTCACTTTGCCGGTTGTGCATCCTATGGAAATTGTGACATATTTTGCTATGTCGCTCTTGCAATGCGGCATTTTGGCATCCAGTATGTTTTTAAGCAATTTTTTAGCAACTAAATGCACGCCGGCTTCGTCTGTATGTGGCAAAACTACAGTGAATTCCTCGCCGCCATAGCGAGCTACAAAATCAGAGTCCCTTGTAAGGCTATTTGAAATAATTTTCGCAACGGTTTTTAAACAGTTATCACCTTCGCTATGGCCATAAGTATCATTATATAGCTTAAAATAATCTATGTCTATCATAATCAAGCTAAGTGTACCGCTTCTTGCGCGAGATAACTCTTTTATAACTTTGTTTATATTTTCGTCCAAATAACGCCTGTTGTAAATGCCTGTTAACGCATCATAATATATTTCACCTTCTAATTTTTTTATTTTGCGTAAATCCCTAGTGTACCCGGCTATGGCATAATCATCTTCATATTTTACTCTAACAAGCGTAACTTCAGAAGGAATAGGCGTACCATCAGGCATTTGATGCATCCACTCAAAAATACATTGACCCTCGGCAAACGCCTTCCTTAACAAAGATGAAGCCTTATCTTTGGAACGCTGGCCGTCTGGCTGGTATTTAGGAGAACAGTCTTTATCCCATCTTTCAAGATATTCCTGTTTATCTTTAAATCCGTAAAGGCTCACACAGGCTTCGTTGCAGTCAATTGTTTTAAAATCTCTATTCCACAATTGGCAACACAACGGCGTAGCATCGAGCATAATTTTCATGTGCTCTTCGGCTTTTTGCGCCCGGGCTTCTTCTTCGTTGCGAATTAAAGCATTGGCAACCAACTGGCTTGCAGAACGGAGTATATTTTCTGCTATTGAAGAAAATATATGCTCTCTATGGCAATCATCAAAACCTACAAAACCCCAAAATTTATTTTTCAAAAATATTGGAACAACAAGTATTGACAATATACCCTGTGGTGATAGAGCAGACTGTTCTTCGGGAGTCAAATCACGGACAAGGCCGTTTACACAATACCCCGCAGATAGCTTTTCTTCCCAATTTGGGGCAACTTCTTTATACGGTATGTCAATAACATACTTGCTACCCTGCATAGCTTCTGCACCTTCGGACCATTCGTATAATTGGCTGCAATAAAGCTGGCCATTCTTGGTACTATTCTTCCAAATATACACCCTGTCTGCATCCACTGCTTGTGCCATAATGCCCATAGAATGAATCAAATCACTTTCAAAGATGCTGGTATTAGATTGGAGCATAATAGCAGATATGCAGTTCACCGTTTGCAAAAGTTTGTTTTGCTGTTCTATTTCACCCATCATCCATGTGTGTTCACGCAAATCCCTAAAATATCCAACTACAAAGTATTTTTTTTTGTATTTAACCCTGATAAGCGTAACTTCCGTAGGAACAGGCGTACCATCCAGCATTTGGTGCATCCAGCCAAAAACGCAGCGGCCTTCTGCAAACGCTCTTTTTACATATGTTTTAATTTTTTCTTTGGAAAGCCGCCCATCTAGCTGATATTCAGGCGAAAACTCATAAAAACGATCGATATATTCCTGTTTGTTTTTAAGTTCGTAAAGTGAAACGGCCGCATTGTTGCAGTCAATGAGGTTTATGCTTTCATCCCATAATTGGCAACAGAAAGGTATAGCGTCTAGCATTAGGAGCGCGTGAACCTTTGTGTCTTTCTCGAGAAAAAGCATCAAATTTAAATATAGAAAATTTTACAGACGTATATTAACACCTTTAAATAAAGCTTGAAAATAGCCATTAACATTATTTTTTGCTTGTTGTAAATCTTTAGGTGCGGGAAATTTATCACAAAAAATATCAGGATGCTTCGCTATGCTCAAATTGAAAAAATCGTCTTTAATTGCCTCAAATAAATCTTTATTGAAAGGAATATCTAAGTTTCCAAAATAATACGGAAGTTTAGAGGTTATATTTTTGAAAATGTCAACATAACAATAATATGGCAGTTTTTCTTGAGATATGTAAATGGTATTTGCAGAATCTTCTTTGATAAAAGTGCGGGAACGTTTTAATGCGTTTATGTCTCGCATTGTAAAAAATTTAAAATCACTTGTGTCTGAATAGCGAGATGGATATTTTGAAATATATTTGCAAATATAATCAAAATCAGAAATGGAAAATTCTTGTTTTTCCAAAGTTTTGAATTTCCTTTTGATAATTTGCTCATAGCTTGTACCTTGCGTATTTTTTTTATACACAGCAGCTACAATAGGAAACCCATTTGCTTTGGATGTTTCCGAAAATTCTTGGCTATTGAAAATCACAGCGTCTAAAAACTCATATTTTTGCATTAAAGGCCTTAGCGTTTTAAAATTAGTTTTTTTGATTAAATAAGAAAGCGGATGCAAAACCGCTATATAATCAGGTTTTAATTTCGCAAAAGCGAGCATAAAAGAAAGC
>LIUI01000002.1 GCA_001462235.1 Fibrobacteria bacterium GUT307 | reverse complement strand
CGCTGCCTGCTGGGCCAGCAGGTGTCCAAAATGGGGTTTTCTATATTCCTTTTATGCCGTTCATTATTTTTATTCTTCTCTTCGCTTGTTTTTCAAGTGGGGCAGATGGTATGCGTATTGCTCATGTGGATTCTAAGTTGATATTTGAGGGTTATAAAGGCACTCGGAAGGCTCAAGAAGAATATGACCGCCAAGTGGCTAAATGGGAACAACAAGCAAATTTGCTCCAGAAAGAACTCGGTTATGTGAAAGAAAGATTGGAAAAACAAAGTTTGATGCTCTCGGAAGAACAAAAAAGAGAACTGGAAGCGGAATACGCACGCAGAGATACCGAGCTTAAAAATTTTGTAGAAAAAATTTATGGACGGAATGGTGAGTTGCTAAAAGAAAACGAAAAAGTCAGCTCGCCTATTATAGCTCTTATAAAAAAAGCTGTGACGGAAATTGCTTTGGGCGAAGGTTATGATTATGTTTTGGATAGAGCCACAGGTGCAGTGCTCTTTTGGAAAAATGAAAATGATTTAACGCAAAAAGTGCTGGATTACCTGAACTCAAGGTAATATTATGGGCCATAATCACGAACACGGGCACGACCACTCGCATTTAGATGTGCATAATATGCGAAAAGCCTTTATATGGGGCATTGCCCTAAATGCTGTTTTTGTTATTGCAGAAGCTATTGTTGGGTATCTTAGCGGATCACTCGCAATCCTTGCAGATGCAGGTCATAACCTTGCAGATACAGCTAGCCTAGTAATCGCGCTTCTCGCATTCCGCCTTGCACTTGCAAAACCAACTCAAAAATATACATACGGCTATAAAAAAGCAACGATTCTGGCCGCTTTTGCAAATGCCATTATCTTGCTAATTACAATAGCAGTTATTGTTTACGAGGCTATAGAACGCTTTTCTTCGCCTGTTGAAATAAACGGGAAAGTTGTTATGATTACCGCAGGCATAGGCATCTTGATAAATGGATTTACCGCAATGCTGTTTTTTAGCAATAAAGAAAAGGATTTGAACGTAAAGGGTGCATACCTGCACCTTGCGGCAGATGCTCTTGTGTCTCTTGGCGTGGTTATTTCCGGAGCTATAATAATCATGTTTGGCTTCCATTGGATAGATAGCATGGTAAGTTTGATTGTGGCCGGAGTTATATTCGCAGGCACCTGGTCACTGTTAAAGCAAACTTTACGCATAAGCCTTGATGGGGTTCCCCATAATATAAATTCGGAAAAAATAGCAAAAGAAATTGAAAGCGTAGATGGCGTTAAAAGCGTTCACCATTTGCATATATGGGCCTTGTCCACAATGCAAAACGCACTCACTGCACACATAGTTTTAAAAGAAGAAGTGCAGCTCTCAAATATTCAAAAAATAAAAGCGGAAATTCGCCACCGAGCCGAACATCTAGGCATTCAGCACTGCACGCTAGAAACAGAGAGCGCCGGGGACAAGTGCGAACATGAAGCACATTGAAAAATAGCCAAACTGGATTCTCCGTAGTCCCTAATCTTTGCCGCTTCGCTTGCCCATTCCGGAATGCTTCTTGTGGGCATTTCAAAAACAGCAAAACCTGTTTCGCTTAGTTTTGGCAAAAAAATTCTCAAGTCCGGATAGTTTTCCGTGAATGGCGGGTCTGCAAAAATTAAATCGTATTTTTCCGAGGATTGCAGCGTTTGCATGGCAAAACGCAAAACATCATTCTTTTGGCAAAAAACTCGCTCCGATATTTTCCATTTTTCCGCTGTTTCTTTTATTATATGCAAAAGTTTGCCGGAAATGTCTATCATAAGAGTGCTTTCTGCTCCTCTTGATATTGCCTCAAAGCCTATGGAACCGGTGCCCGCGTATAAATCCAAAACCTTAAAGCCCTCAACCGAACCCAGAATATTAAAAAGAGCTTCCCTTGTTTTGGAAGATGTGGGACGAACGCTTTTATCTTTAAGGGGCTGCAAAACCCGCCCCCGCAATTCGCCGGCTGTTATTCGCATTTTATCTCCTAACGGAGAACGAGGGACTCGAACCCCCAAGCCTTACGGCGGCGGTTTTCAAGACCGCTGACTTACCATTAGCCTAGTTCTCCTGTGGGGAAGAATATAGAAATTTCTACATTACGCCTTTCAATGCAAATAAAGTTTCTTTTACCCCTAGTATTCCTTGTTTTTGCGTGCTCCCCCCTGCGGCCGCTTGCACCGGAAACCGGTACTCCGGGCACCATCCCGGAAAAAGAAGAGCCTCCTGTGCCACAGCCAGAACCGCAACCTGAGCCAGAACCCGAACCTGCTAGGCAAGACACTGTTAAAAGGCAAATCATAGATGTTGGAGTTGGCTTTGAAAAAACTTCTGCAATAATAGAATGCCCCGAAAAAAAATGGGAATTCAAGGCGGGAAGCAAAACTAATAAAACAGAAATTGAAACTGCCGGGAATTGCAAATATGCCGGCAAAACATACAGAGGCAGTTGGGTGGTGCTTTTTACAGATAGTGGCATTGCTGTTATCAACAGGCTATCTGTAGAGGATTACCTCAAAGGCGTTGTTCCGCACGAAATTGGCACATTAAAAGAAGATGCTTTTGAAGCGTTAAAAGCCCAAGCCGTTGCCGCAAGAACTTATGCCTATAGTCATTTAGGCTCCAGAAAATCCCAAGGCTTTGATGTTTATGCAGATACAAGAGACCAAGTGTACAGCGGAAGCGATGGCGAAGATTCCCTGATAAATGTGGCTATTTTGGCTACAAAGGATTTGGTTATAAAACACAATGGAAACTTAATAGAATCATATTACCATTCTACCTGCGGTGGCAAAACCGAGTCTCTGGAAGTTTGGGAAAAAGAGAGCAAGCCATATTTGCTTTCGGTTTCTGATTCCGCAGATGGCAGGCCTTTTTGCGAACTTTCAAAGTATATGAAATGGGAAGAAAAATTTACCCATTCCGAACTTGTGAATTTATTTCAAAAAAATGCAACGAATGCCAAAGCGGATAAAATTTTTCCTTTTAATAAAATAGAGCAGATTTTTATAACCGAAAAATTGCCGAGCGGCAGAGTGAAAAGGCTTGTGGTTTTAACAGACAAGGGTTCTTTTGAAGTTTTTGGCGATAAAACAAGATGGCTTTTTGCCAAGCAGGGAAAAATTTTGCCGGGTTCATCATTCACCATTTCCAGAAACAAAAATGAATTTACAATAAACGGCTCCGGTTTTGGGCACGGCATTGGAATGTGCCAAATGGGAACAATCGCAAGAGCCAGGGAAGGGCAAGCGTTTGACGAAATTTTGAAGGTGTATTACACAGGTATTAGCATAGAAGCGTATTGAAAATTTTCCTCTTCCATATTCACAAAGTTTAAAAATTATTGATTCTTTGTTAATTATTGTATCAATTGAAATACTTTTTCCAGCACAAGATGTTCTATTTGTTTCATCTTGTCATACGCCCGGCCAAGCACGTCAAAAAACTTTGAGCCGGGCTTTAGCGAATTCCTAGCCACATGCTTGCTCCCGTAGCTCTCCTTCCCTATGTAAAAAAAACAGTAGTATTTCATTTTACTCTCCTCATTCTTCCTTTGACCATGGTAAATGGTATCGCCAACACCCACTCTGTTTAGACGATACTATGTCACTGTATCCATAAGAAGTATCTTTAACATACTCATATTCAAGCGACACCATTGATCTGAGAAAATTAAATTCATTTCTCGTAAGAGGTTCTTTTTTGCCATTTGGGTCCAAGTGAAAAGAAACCGTGTCTCCTGAAGGTCCAATTACCGCAAAATCGCAAGGCGTCTCGCCCTGGATAATATTCCAAACAATCCCATCACTTATTACTTGCACCAAATGATACGGTGAATATTCTGGTCTTTCTTTATATTCTGGTCTTTCTTTATATTTAAGATATTTAGAGTATATTAATTTGCCTTTGCTGTCAACTATAGTTTCAGTAACTTCACGAATGCTGTCGGAATCAATTGTTTTTACAGTTCTTACCATTCCAGCCTTGTTTTTTTGAATGAAAACGTCTTCTCTTTCTTCTTCGCAACTCTCGCAATAACCAGAATCTGCAAAAATACTATGAATTGACACAAAGCCAATGGTTAGTAAGATAAATTTAATCAGTTTGGACATGGCACTCCTGCTCTGTATTGGCCAAAAGGCCTTCTTTTCATTTCTTCTTTCCATCTTTGAGTATCATGCTCCTTTTCCATTTGATACCAAACTCCCCACTTTAATCTTAACGAAGAAAGCTGTCTGTCTGCCTTTTCCGTACATTCTTTTTCTGTATCAAAAATAGTATCTATAAAAGATTCAAGGTATAACTCCCTTGCCATATCTCTGCTGAATTCAATATGAGTAGCCTCATGATAGTAAGTGCTCTTCATTTCTTCTTTTGTCCAGCAGCTTTCTTCCCAGTCCTTTTTAACTTTATTATACCTCCAGCCTGATTTCATCACTTGAATATATTCATTGACAGGTCCATTATATTTAATATTATATTTCCTATTAACGCATTCGCAGTCATATTTCTTAGGTAATTCGGCATTTGATTCACCATAAAGAATAATATTTTTTTTATTTGGATATGGGTATTCTTTTTTGGCTTTTTGCAAAACATGTTCTTTTGTGTATCTTATACAATCTAATTTAGGCATGCCTGGATACTTTACCGCACATCCACCATCGATACTTCCTCCTTCAGGCAATTTCATAAGAATAAAATTTTTAGGAATAGAATAATAGACCGATAGCTCCTCATTCTCTTCAATGTCATTATATCTATAAGGATCCATAATAAAGAATTTATACATCGGATCATTTTCATCTGGAATTTTTCCTGCTGTTTCATTATAGCCCGAATGAAAACGCACACCTTCATCAGACGGTACTACACGGATAGTATCGGTTATCTTATTGCCATAGATATATACTCTTTCCATGCCATCTTCAACCATGCGAATCAATCGTCCGTTTTTCCATTCGTATTGCTCAGAAATCAAAGTATCTCCTTTTTCGTTTATCAGATAATTTTCCGTCAAACGGTTTTCATTGTCATATTTGCGCAAAGACCTTGCGCCCGAAGATGTCCTTAAACTCACTTCTTTTGATATATCGTTAATTTCGAAAACTTTCCACTCTCCATCCCAATAAAAACTCGAATCCCTCCTAAGCCCCAGTGCCTTATCCTCCTTGACAAACACCTGAATGTCATTCCCATCACTGTCCTTAATTATCCTCGCATGAACCTCAAACTCAAGCGGAACATCAAACTCATCCCTCTCAACGGCATCCTTGAAAATATAATACTTTATCTTCGCTTTCATCTTGTTTGAGCCGGGCTTAATTGAACTCTTAGCAACATGCCTGCTCCCGTAGGTCTCTTTCCCAAAATATGCCCGGTCGTAATAGTTCATTTTACTATCCTTTTCTTTTTCGTTTCTTGCATATTATGATGACGCATACAACAACAATGCATATTATAACTATCGTATGATATTTATACGATAAAACATATTTCTTCTCTGAAGCTAAATTAACAGAAATAGAATCATTTGAAGATTTAATGAATTCTATCTCTTCTTTTCCTAAATAACAGAAATTGAACCATTGATATATTATTGCGTCTAGCGGTGTTCGTTTAGATCTTATTGCATCTAACCGAGTCGGTCTAATATTGTCTCTAAAAACATATTTACCATATAAAAAATCCTGAAAATCATCTTTATCTCGTATCAGCATATTAATTTTATTTTTCTTATCCAGCAAATTAATATAAATAGAATCGTCTGATGATTCAATCACTGTAAATGCGCAACGTGTTCTGCCCGGAATAATATTTCTTACGATGCTATCATCTATTGTTTGTACCAGCATATTGCCTATCCATTTGTAATGCTTGAAAAACAATAAATTGCCAATGCTGTCATGTATGGTCACAATGCGTTCATTTGGTCTGCCTTTTTGATTTACTTCAATATCGTGTTCCCCATCATGGTAAGTGAAAATGATATGTTTATCAATTCGTGTCATTCCTTTTTTATTAGTATATTTAAATTCCGAAACATTCTCATGTGTATGCGGATTTGCATTTTGGCACCAGCCTGATGTAAAAGCAAAGATATCATGGCTAAATGTCAAGCATAAAACGATGGTAATTCTAATTGCAATAGATTTCATCTCTAAATCCTCCACTTGCAGGCGGACTATTTGGATTTGCGTGCAATTTTTCCATATCGTACCATTTATTCCATTTTTCCATTAAAATTTCAATTGTAAATTCATATTCTCTTTTGGCATCACTTTCACACTTTTCCTTTGTATCAAAAGCTATTCTTAAAAAAGATGTGGATTCCACAATGGTTTTTGCCGCTTCTCTGCCATTATTAATATGTCGAACTTCATGCCAGTAAGTATTCTGCAAATCTCTCCGATTCCAGCAATACTCATACCAGTCGTTGGTAGGCTCATCATATCTCCAGATAGATTTTATTACTTCAAGTATTTCGTTAATAGCCTTGCCACTAAATGAAGGTCGGTATTTTCCCGAAGCATTGCATTCGCATTTATAATTTATAGAAAGTTCAGCATCGGCATACCCGTAAGTAATGGTATCTCTTCTACTCCTGTGGCTATATCCAAAATTTCTATTAGCATTTATTGGAATATCTCTTTTATTGAGCCTTATGCATTGTGCTCTAGGCATTCCAGTTTCTTCGCTCACGCAGCCACGGGTAACAGACTTTGCCAAAATATTCAGCGAACTGGAAAATTTTTCAGGAACAAAATAGTCTTCTGGTGGTTCTTCTTCATAACCAAAATGTGCATGACCGTAAGGATTCATCGCAAAAATTTTATATTCAAAAGTTCCCTCCGGGATTTTACCAGCCGTTCCATTATAACCCGAATGATAATTAAAACCCTCGTCCGATGGCTCTACATAAACAGTATCTTGCAGCGTTTTACCGTAAATATAATTTCTCACGACGCCATTTGCAGTCATGCGAATCAGCCTGTTGTTTTCCCACTCATACCATTCAGAAGTCAAAGTGTCTCCATTGCTATCTATCATATTACGTTCTTTCAAATGTCCTGTATCGTCATATTTACGCAAAGACCTATACCCTGAAGATGTCCTAAACCTAGTTTCCTTAGCCAAATCATCAAAATCAAACACCTCCCAACTCCCATCCCAATAAAAACTCGAATCCCTCCTCAGCCCCCGTGCCTTATCCTCCTTGACAAACACTTGAATATCATTTCCCTCACTGTCCTTAATAATCCTCGCATAAACCTCAAACTCAAACGAAACATCAAACTCCTCTCTCTCAACGGCATCCTTGAAAATATAATACTTTATCTTAGCTTTCATCTTGTCATACGCCCGGCCAAGCGCGTCAAAAAACTTTGAGCCGGGCTTTAGCGAATTCCTAGCCACATGCCTGCTCCCGTAGCTCTCCTTGCCAAGGTATGCCCAACTATTATTTTTATTCATTATGCTTATAATCATTTTTCTTATTCCTTATTATGGTAACGTTTACAAGCAAAATGCTTATCAAGTAATATATCAGTATATATAAAAGAAGTATCTATATAGAGTTTATGTTTAAGCGATATATTTGATGAAGTAAGAGTTGATACATTATTTTTGAAATATAAGTCTTCTTTTTCCGGATCCAAACGAATAATAGTAGAATCGCTTGGATACTCAATAATTGTAAAAATACAGGGATCATGGGAATCAATAATATCTAAAGTATCGCTATCATATATTGCTCGTAATAGGTTTTCATCTTTCCATATACTATGTATAGATTTAATTATATTGCCTACGGAATCAGATAGTGTCATAATAGTTTCTCTAGTACTATCTGTTTCAAATTTAATTTTTACCATGTGAAACACAGACACTATTGTGTCAAGAGAAGTGTTTTTATTTCCATTCTTGCAAGGCTTAAAATTTGCTGTTTGTTTGTCGTTTGTGTCAAGATAATTACTCTTTTCTGTGCAAGGTATAGTCTTTATTAAAAGATTACTCTTTACTGTATCAATTACAATTTTGCCCTTTTCTTCTTTACAATCCTTACAATAACCATCAAATGCTAAAACATCATGGATAAATACAAAGCCAATGGTTAGTACGATAAATTTAATTAGTTTGGGCATTGGACCCCTGCTCTGTATTGGCCATAAGTTACACCTCTCCATTTCTTCCCCTTGTGTCCTTGTTCCATTTGATACCAATTACCCCAAGCTTTTTCTAATACTAAAAATTTAGCAACGCCATTTATCCTGCATTCATGTTCCGTATCAAAAATTATTTCTTTAAAATATTTTCCGCTTAATTCTCTTACCTTATCCCTAGCATTTTTAATATGCATAACCTCATGATCATAAGTATTTTGCATTTCTTCTTTTGTCCAGCAATACTCCTTCCAGTCCATATTATATCTCCAGCCAGATTTCATTACCTGAATATATTCGTTAGTGGTAGTATCACTATATTTAACATGATATTTCCCGTCAATACATTCACAGCTCATTGTTGTATCTGGATCTGCATGGGATTCTCCATACAGAATAGTGTCTTTTTTATTAGGGTACGGATACTCTCTCTTAGCTTCTCGCAAAACATATTCTTTAGTATATCTTATACATTCTACTGCTGGCATACGTGGTCTATCATTTATTTCTTGACAAAAATAATTGGGAGCTCCACTAGCGGGTAATTTAGAGAGGACGAAAATATTGGATGTAGAATAGACTACCCGTTCATTTTCTTTATCATAGTATGTATATCCATAAGGGTCAAGTGTAAAATATTTATACATAGGATCACCTTCACTAGGCATTTTTCCTACACTCTTATTATAACCTGAATGAAAGCGTATACCCTCATCAGATGGCACTACATGGACAGTATCGGTTATCTTATTGCCATAGATATATGCCCTTTCCATACCATTTTCAATCATACGAACTAATCGCCCGTTCTTCCATTCATATTGTTCGGATATCAATGTGTCTCCTTTTTCGTCTATCAAATAATTTTCCAGCAAATGATCATTACTATCATACTTGCGTAAAGATGTTGAACCGGAATGATTTTTCAAACTCATTTTATTTGTCGATTTCTCAAAATCAAAAACCTCCCAACTCCCATCCCAATAAAAACTGGAATCCCTCCTAAGCCCATTACTCTTGTCCTCCTTGACAAACACCTGAATGTCATTCCCATCACTGTCCTTAATTATCCTCGCATGAACCTCAAACTCAAGCGGAACATCAAACTCATCCCTCTCAACGGCATCCTTGAAAACATAATACTTTATCTTAGCTTTCATCTTATCATACGCCCGACCAAGCACGTCAAAAAACTTTGAGCCGGGCTTTAGCGAATTCCTAGCCACATGCTTGCTCCCGTAGCTCTCCTTCCCTATGTAAACCCAGTCATCGTAGTAGTTCACAGGCTTTTGCAAATAAGACTTGGAAGCGGAAACGAGGCAGGCATTGCCCCCGTCGTCGGAACTGGAGCTTGAGCTGGAGGCTTCTTCGGAAGACGAGGACTGCTCGGAGCTTGAAGAGCTGGGCCTGTCGCAATGACCCCACAGGCAGTTGCGGTCGTCTATGCCAAAATCAGGGCTGCCCTGCCCCGCAAGGCAATTAAGCTCCAAACTTTCTTTCTCTCTCTGCGCATCCTGCCTCTCTTTAAAGCAAGCCAGCAGTGAAGACGAACTGGACGGCGGAGACTCGCTCGACGAAGAAGGGGCATTGCTTGACGAACTGCTGCTGCTCGAAGATGGCTTATCGCTTGACGAACTGCTCGGAGGAGGCTTGCAGAAGCTGCCGGACTCGTAGTCCGGCGCATTGCCTGTGCATTTGGGAAGAAGATAAAGAGCAGAACTTCCTATGCCCTTGTCCGGGTCTTCCTTGGGGTTGAGGCATACGCCCCTGTCAGGCTCCGGCTCGGAACCCCTGCCGCAGCATTCCTGCTTCGCCGCATCAACCAAGTCATCATGCCACTTGGATTCGCAGGCGTTGCAGCGCCCGCTTATGCACCATCTGCCATTTTTCTCCTTGACCTTGCCGAAAAACTTGCTGCCATCATAGGACTCGCACTCCATCTTCTTCGCCTCAAGCAAAGCCTCCGCTAATGCTTTCGTAGGCATGCAGTCAAGGTCTGTGCTGTCTTTGTATGTCAGGTCTATGTAAATTATGTCCCTCTCCAACATGTTATGACCATCCATTGTCCACACGCGGCCGCAGGTTTCGACAACCATCCTTCTGGAACGCACATCCGCACTGTCTGGCAGATAAAGCCTGGGCTTGACTTCGCCGAACCCGCAACCATACACAGTCGCCTGCTCGCACACCGCATACCTGCCAATGGAATCCCTCTTGACGCTCATGCAGCGGCCGTATCCCGAGCCGCAGTTGTCGCATTCCCCGTAAACAATCGTCTGCTTGGTTCCCTTTGAATCCGCCGCATAAGCCATTGCCGCAACAGCCAGCAAAAACAAAATAAAAAATCGTGCAAAGTGGCAGAACATAGTTTCAATATAGTTAAATGTTTCTTGCTTGAATTTTTCTATCTTAAACTCATGCCTTTTATCCTGCTGTTTCCCATGTTTTTGTTGCTTCTCTGCTCTTGTAGCGACGATACAAGAGTGGAAAGTAGCACAAGCACAAACACAGGCTCAAGCACAAATGCAAACGGCAGCATATCAGTAATAGTGATTGACGCTACAACGAATTTGCCTGTAGAAAACGCTAAAGTTCAACTGCTGGGAAGAGACAACAACCCAAGAACCACAGACTCAAAAGGCGGGATTGTGTATGAAAATCTGCCAATTGGAATTGATTATACATTTCGCATAGAAGCCGCTGGCTACGCTTCAATATTGTGCAAGGCAGACATTCCCGACAGCCTGACTAGCGGCAAAGATGCGCGCCTGCCAAGGCTGGGGGCAAAATTGCAGGGATATATTGCATATATGGATTTGTCTACAAACGCAATTAACGCTCAAATGGCCGGAAACGGCGAAGCTAGAGTTCGTCTAAAAATAAACTACCTCGCAGCAGAG
>LIUI01000001.1 GCA_001462235.1 Fibrobacteria bacterium GUT307 | reverse complement strand
CCTCAAAATTAATGTTTTGAATTCACTTTCTGTAATTTGAAAATGAAAATCTGATGGAAATCTATTTATATTTCTCTTGACTGCCTGATTGAGAACCTTAACAGGAACTTGATATAACTCCGCCAAATCCCTATCAAGCATTACCTGCAATCCACGAATTGTGAATATTCGGGATTCTATCTTATTCGCAGTTAGGGAGCTTGACATTGCAGGGGAAGGTAGAAAAAGAAAGGGCAGGGGCTACTTAGCCCCCCATAAAAGGTGACACCCGGATTCGAACCGGGGAATCACGGTTTTGCAGACCGTTCCCTTACCACTTGGGTATGTCACCGAAGTAATGGTAATATAGCAAATTTCTAAATTACACTTTCCATCTCAAGGAGGGATGGCCGAGTGGTTTAAGGCGCACGCTTGGAAAGCGTGTTTACTCACGTAACGAGGGTTCGAATCCCTCTCCCTCTTCTTTTTTTAAAGCATATTATGCGTATTTTAGACAGTAATTTCTTTTTGGAAAATTTAGAGCCTGGCTTGGCAGCTCTAAATCCCGATGAAAGTTCCCATATAGCAAAGGTTTTTAGAGCTAGCCCCGGAGACTCCCTTACACTCTGCGATGGAAAAGGACGCTTTGCAAATGCCGAGCTTGTGGAGGCAAGTCCCAAGGGCTGCAAAGTTCTCATAAAAAACGTAGGCGAGCAAGAGGAACAGCCAAAAATTCACCTGGCAATCAGTTGCTTAACCGATGGCAGCGAAGAAGAAACCGTTTTTCATGCAGCACAACTACCTCTAGCCGCAATTCACCTTCTAAGAACAGAAAGAAGTTTGGAACCGAGAAACTCAGATTTAAGCAAACTTTGCCGCAGAATGGAAGCAAAAAGCCTTGCCGCATTAAAACAGAGCCGCAAGAGCTGGCTAACGGAGATAAAACCACCCATATATTTAAACGAATTTTTAGACAACTTCAAAGGAAACTTAATAGCCTGCGACCAAAACGGCAAAGATGCCACACCCTTAAGCCACCCCTCTAGGCGAGGGGAAGCAACAGCCATACTAACCGGCCCCGAGGGCGGCTTTTCCCCTGCCGAATTGGAAATAATGGAAAGCAAAGGAGCCTTTTTTCTTTCGCTTGGAGCCACTAGGCTAAGGTCTGTAAGCGCACCTATCTTTGCATTGGCTAAAGCTATTTTCTCCTGCTCTGCACAAACAACATTATAAAACCAATAACCAAGCCTGCACCGCCAACCCACATAAGATTTTCTGCGGTATTCACCGCTCCCGGCACCTCTTTGTAAAAGCGGGTTGCTAGTAGGCAAGAAACTACGAACATCATGCAAAGCATATTCCACTTACGCCAAAAACCCATATTATCCTCCCATAAAAATCCAAACTCCAATTCCAAGCAAAACCAAAAGACTTATCGCAATATTTGCCAAAAAAAAATCTCTGTTCACGGAGTCCAAATCATTTGATTTTCTGAAAATATGTATATACAATAAAGCTATGAAAATAACAGCTAAGGAAGCCAGCCATGGTAGCCCTAAATTCCAATAAAAGCCGATAAATGCGGCAATCAGCAGCATAATCGCATGGCAAAGCAAAGAAATATTCATTGCTTTTTTTAACCCAAATGTAACGGGTATTGAGTATAGACCAAGGGCTTTGTCTGCTTCTATGTCTTGGCTTGCGTAAATTATATCAAAGCCGGATATCCAAAAAGCCAGCATAAATCCTAGTGCGGTTGGCAAAAGTGCCGGCTCCCCCACTACTGCTATCCAAGCCCCTAAGGGGCTTGCACCAATAGCCATACCTAAGATAAAATGCGACAAACAGGAAAATCTTTTCCAAAACGAATAAGAAAGCAAAAATAAGAACAAAGGCAAAGAACAATAAAAAGCAAAGGCATTCAAAAGCCAAGCAAAAAAAACAAAGGCCGCACCATTTAACGCCGTAAAAACAATCACACCATTTTTAGACAACTTGCCGGAAGGAAGGTGCCTTGAAGCCGTACGCGGATTAAGAGCATCATATTTTGCATCTATAATTCTGTTGAAAGCCATTGCGCCATTCCTGGCAGTAAACATGCAACCCAAAATGAGCAACAGAACCTTTACAGGAGGGAGCCCGTTTGCAGCAATCAGCATTGAGGCAAGCGCAAAAGGCAACGCAAAAAGCGTATGGCTCAAGCGAACCAGTTTAGCATATTCTATTATTTTTGGAAGCCTCATTAAGACTTGGAAAAATAGCAAATTTTTTATATTCCCTAAATGAAACTTATAGCGGCAATAATTCTTTGCCTTTTTTTTGGAACAGCATTTTCGCAGGATTCAACTTCTGTAGAACCTCTGCCAATTATTGACCTTGATACCGCTGCCCTTGACACTACTATCCTTGATACAGCAGCTCTTGATACCACAATTATTGATACTACTGCCGTTGATACCACTGTTATAGATTCAAATTTCACAAAAATAAAATCCGGTTTGCATTTTTTTGCCTCGGTTGGCGCGCAATTCATAGATTTTAATGAACGTTCAAAATTCCAAGCCCTTTTAAATACCCAAGATACTACTGCTATAAAGCAAAATTTTCAAAAGGTGAATTTAACATTTCCAATAACAGCCGGCATAATATGGCAGATTAGTGATATGCATTCTCTGGGTTTAGGTGTAGGTTTTTTATATAGTAAAGAATCGGTTATTTTAACAGACACTACAGACTCTAAAGAAGAAACCCATAATTTTGAATACACATTGCAGGCACTCCCAATTTTTGCGGAATACCGCCTGCAAATTTCACCAAATTTTCTTTCACTGAGCGATGGCGATTATTTCAGCATATTTGCACGCTATTATTGGATGCTCCCGTACACGGAAATTTCCTCTTCTTGGGGTAATGCAAAGGCAGATTTTGACCCTTTGGGCAATGGTTTTGGGATATTTTTTGGTTATCGCTTTTGGGAGTGGAAAGGCTTGTCTATTTGGGGTGAAATGGGCTACCTAAGCATAGAAGTTAAGTCCAGCGACAAAAACGGAATCCTGGATTCCTGGAATTTGGGCGGGATATCGCTTTTGATAAGGGCAATGTTTTAGCAAAATGTTTTAGCAAAAAGTTGACAAATCTTAAAAAATTTGCTATATTTTAGGGTAAACCGAATCAGTAGCTCAATTGGTAGAGCAGCGCCCTTTTAAGGCGCGGGTTCAAGGTTCGATTCCTTGCTGGTTCATTAATGCACCCAAAGAAGCAAGGGGCAAGGTTAAGTCGGCAGGGTTTGCGGTAGAGGCTCTTGTAGCCGTGGAAACCGGAATAGAAACTGTAATTTTTGATTATCTTAAAGATTTTTGCAAAGCGGGCATAAATTCCGATACTGCCATTATCAAAGCGAAAAGACATTGCGGAGTTATCCTTGAATTTTTCTGCTTCCCCGCCTTACCCCAAAATTTTCAAAAAATCGTCAGGCAAAATCGCCGGAACAGGGGAATTTGTGAAATCTGCCAAATCCCTAGTAACAATATAATCCGCATTCATTCGCTTTGCACATTCCATTTGCAAACAATCTTCAAAATCTGAAAAATCTTCATTTAATAATGAAGATATAATTTTTTGCCTATCTATACCTACAATATCTATTATACTGCATAAATTTAAAAGCATTTCTTTACGTTCACTGGCGGAATAATCTTTGCGTAAAATATAAAAAGCATTAGATATGCTATGAGCAGCCATAAAACCGGACACTGTCTTCTTTGCACATAGTTCAATTATCTTACTGGCAAATACACCATCTAATCCTCTGTTTTTGAGAAAATCAAGCAGAATATTCGTATCAATTAACACTACCATATTTTTCGTCCAAATAATTATTCCTTTCGCCCTTGTAGTCAATATCTCTTTTCAATGTTCCTTTAAACTTTAACAGATTATTATACGCTTCCAACTTAGCATCCATCGGAACGGAATGCACAGGATAAACAACAACCTCTACTTCAATTCCATAAAACTCGGCAGGAATGGATACGGTTGAGTTTTCTTTGCTTGGCACTAAAACCTGTTTTAGCATAAAAATTACCTCTACTCCAAATATAGAAACTTATGCCCGTAAGCAAAAATATTCTATATTCTTCTGCA